>JALSTM010000253.1 GCA_026983715.1 Desulfobacterales bacterium | reverse complement strand
TTGCTCTTTCGTGCTAACTCTCCACCTCATGACTGATTAAGATGCTCGACCTGAAAACCTCTGTATTGTTGCTTTCTTCATGACAATCACCATGAAGCAGCGCTCGGCTCAATTAGCATGAAAGTCCGGTAAATACTATCACAAAAGGGGTGATTATAACTTAAAAAAACCCTATGGTGCTTGCGCGCCACAACGAAGCATGAAAATTCGGCATGTATTTCTATCAGGGACATAGGATGCTTTTTGAAGGCCGGCAGAAAAAGATCTTTTCATGTCCCTGGAAACGATTTTCATTCAAAGCAAAGAAAAGTGAGAAGAAGTAGCAGTCAATGAGAAAAAACTAATCGTACAGAAATGGAAGGGTATCAAGATGATGGCTTTTAAAAGATTTATCTTGGAAGTTCGACACATTCCGGTGTGTATCATGGTGGGCTTGCTGATTTTGAGTGGTTGTGCGGGGATGAACACCAGGCACGAATCGAAAGTTTCCGCAGCGTTTACCTCGATCACCACTCGACCCACTAACATCTATCACCCTGGCAAAATAGTTTGGCACGATCTCATTACCCCGGATTCCTCAGAATCAAGGAAATTCTACGGCGAACTCTTCGGATGGTCCTTTCGGGATGTCGGTGGGTACGTAGAGATTTACAACGGGAAAAGAAAGATCGGTGGCATAGTGGAAATGAAGCCGAAAAAGGGGAAAAATCCGGTAGCCGGCTGGTTGCCATCAATATCTGTACCAGATATGGACGAGGCTATCTCTTACGTTAAGTCAAAGGGAGGCCGGGTGATTAACGGTCCAGTGGATATGCCCATGCGAGGTCTTGGAGCCCTGATAACGGACCCCCAGGGTTCTTACCTGGCTATCTTGCATGCCAGAGGTGGCGATCCGCAAGATACCAGAGCAGAAATCGGGGAGTGGCTCTGGAACGAAGTATGGACAAACTACCTTGAATTATCTGCGTGGTTTTACAAGGGATTGGGACAGTACGAATCCACCATAAGAGGTGGTAACTACGTAATTCTTGTAAACGAAGGGAAATGGCGTGCTGGTGTAAGACAGGTAAAGGAAAAACCGTATAGCGGTTTGTGGGTGCCGGTGGTGAGGGTTCGGGATCCTGACGCCCTTGTCCCTAGGGTAGAAAAGCTTGGTGGTATGGTGCTGTTGAAACCCGGCCAGGGTTCTGCCGGCAAAAATACAGCACTAATAGCCGATAATGAAGGAGCTCTCCTAATACTTCAGCGCTGGACTTATTCGTATAAATAGGAGTCATAAAGATGAGAATTTTTCCTCTTTTAACTGTTACGTGCATGGCTGTATTCGCCTTGGTATTTACTGGTTGTGGTACTCTAGATACCTCAGGAGGTGGCCACGTGAGTTACTCGGTTTATTATGGGTATCATGGACCAGACCTGTGGGATTACTATCCGCCACCCTATTACCATCGCCCCGGACACAGGCCCGAGAGACCGATTAGACCTCTCAGACCGGAAAAACCTGTTTATAAGCCAATACCAAAACCACCACCAGATTTTGGTAAGCCGAGACCACCTGGAGGTCCCTCGATTCAACCTGTGCCTAAACCGAGCCCTAAGCCAATCCCTAGACCGATGCCAAGACCAAGACCAAGACCCATGCCAAGGGTGAGGCGAAGGTAGCGAAAAGGGCGGTAAGCCAAGACGGTTTACTTCCCCTACGCGAAAAAGCTGCTAATTGTGGAACAGTTGATGGATTTGTCTGGCTAGCCCATATTGTTAACGGTAGTCTTATGTCTCCTTTCAAGAAGCTTAGTAAAGAGGAAATCAAAAGAATCAACCGGCTCCAAGAAAAAACCTTCGATGAACTATTCAATCTTTTTGAACCGCCACTTCCCAAAGGTGTCCCTGAACGACTGGAAAGAATCGTAGCGGCGGGCGAAATAGCACCTAAAAGCGTTATCCTGGATGTGGGCACAGGAACGGGGATTCTGATACCCCTTATCATGAAATATAAACCTTCTAAAATCTATGCATGTGACCTCTCCAACCGAATGCTTGAAGTCGTACGAGAAAAGTACCCCTGGGTAACAGCTATCCGAAGGGACATAAGAGATCTGGATTTGCCGGACAAAAGCCTTGATCTCACTTTTATGAATGCATGCTATCCAAACATCGTGGATAAGCTGGGGGCGTTCGCGAACCTTGCAAGGATGTTAAAAAGTGAGGGGCGAGTCATCATAAGCCACCCGATGGGACGGCGATTTATTGAGCAGTTGAAGAAACGCGTGCCCTTTCCGCTAGATGATTTCCCTACGAAGGCTGAGGCTGTACAGCTTTTCGGTGACCTTGGATTCAGAGTAAAAACGCTTATTGATAAGCCTGAACTTTATGTCCTGATCCTTGAAAAAGTTCAGTAACCTCATTCCTATCCGTCTAAAATCCAGCGGAGCCTCTTTTTAATCCACCTTGCTTCATTACCTAACCCCTCACCGCTGAAGAAAGAAAGGAGTTTTTCATACCGTTGTACCACGTTAAACCCGATTGCGAAGTGAAGCTTGCGCAGGCAAACCGGGCACAAAAAAAGAGGCCTTGCATCACTTTCTTTGAGGTGATTTGATCCGTTCATAACGCACCTGAAATACACGCAGTGAGCAAGGGAAAACATGTGACAAGTTTCGTGGGCAAGGACCTTGCAGCTTCTCTTCAGTAAGAGTTTCTCGTAATCAGGGCCCCTTTTTTCTCCGTAGAAGTCAGGATCATAACGGGCAAAGCTAAATACACCTACCCGATCCTGCGCAGACGCCTGCCCGAAAACAAAGTTCCAGGAAGGATCGGGATATAGATCATCCATGGTTATTGCAAGAACACAAAATGCATCCCTAGGCTTGTTTTTAATCAGAAGCGATAATACATCCAGAGTAAGTACCTGTCTCTTCCCCGTGTAGGGATTAATCCGGGAAGTAAGAAGTGAACCTGACAGAGGTATATTGTTCAGAATTTCTGTAGCCATCATAAAGTATGCAGATGTAAACTTTTTTAATGCATTGAGCGACGGACTTCTGCCTTCCATGAAAGCCCCCAGGGGCTGTAGATAGATTTTATTCCTATAACTATCGGGCTTGACAACTCCCGCGGCTACGAACTGATCGTAACTTTGACCTGGCTCAAAGTGCTCTGCAAGCCAGTCTCCAGGTGACGGCGGTGGAATGAGTTCAAAGTCCTTCCCTGGACTGAATGCCCTTTTTAGGATGGCAGGAAACTGGGTTAAATCCCCCACTGCCGTTGTTGCTTCTTCGAAGGTTGGAGGTCTAAACGCTGTCGCCATTTTTAAAACTGGGTTCCTACCGTGCTTTTCTTACAGCTTTCTTTTTACTCTCCGTCAGTGTCCTTGCCGCAAGACAGGCATCGTAGCCCTCAGCTGCGACTTTTTTGAAAAATTCGCCGAATGGAAACGTGGATAGGGCTTGTGATGAAAGAGATAGCAGCTCCGGCGAGTCTGCTAATCCCAATTCCCAATCCGAAATCGTCAAAGGTCCCTTGAACCTTTATCTCCCGATCATCAATGGCAGGCCACGTTGAAAACTAAAATACTACGAGCCCGTTTATTTTAACTTCACGTCCTAGCGCTAACCTTGCAGAAGTCTCGACACCTGGTTTGAGGAACTTCAAGCTTATGGTGATACCGAATATTATGCACAGGGTAATAACAATAAAAACAAGCGCTAGAAATCCAGCTACTATTTTTATCATCAACCGAAAAAAGTTCGCCAGTGACCGTCTCCTTGAAGCCTTATCCAATCATAGCGAAAAAAACGGTAGTTCTCAACGATCAAAGGGGTAAAAAAGCTTGAAGTCTTCAATCCGCATACTGGTGGAAGGTTTCTTTTGGAACGTAAGGAAGAGTAAAGAACCAATTATGAGTGTATGGCATCCATGCATAGCGGTGGAGAACATGGATAAACGTTCTGAAATGAGATCAGAATCGTACGGTTGAGGGACGGATATCCTTCAGGTGCCAAATCTGTATGTTTGACCTATCAATTCTGTAGAACATTCACGAAGAATTCCTTAGGTTGTTTATTTTAGGTTGGTTTTTCGTTTCGTTGCGGGAATAGTATCTGGATGGGCTGAACACGCAAAAGAACTTGCCTTCGACATCGGTTCTTTTACTTTTGGTAGCGGGGGGAGGATTTGAACCTCCGACCTTCGGGTTATGAGCCCGACGAGCTACCAGACTGCTCCACCCCGCGTCAAGTTCGCTTTCTTTTAACCAATAACTTATGATAAGTCAAGGGTTTTCACCCGGTAAGGTGAGCAGGTCTGAGGAAAATGAAGAAAGTCTACCCCTGTAGCGAAAAAGCTGTAACTCTATTTTACCGCTTTGGAAAAGCGATGCAATTTCCGGGTCTATCTTCCCTACTTCTTCCCTGGAAAGCAAATACCGATCAGATGCCATCCATCTGGTCCCGGGAAAAGAGATCTTTTTTCCAGAGAAGAGCCCTTTTTTGTAGACCAGGTATACGACAATATCTCCTGACTGTGAAAAAAAGCGGCTGAGTTTAAAAGGGTAATAGAGGAGAGACGTCCGGAAGGAAAAACGTGTCGGGGCTATTCCCCTTGTTTTCGGCCTTATTTTTAGCCGGTCAACGTAGAAGTATTTGAAATCGTTTTCAAGGTATGAGGCAAACATTGCTTTGGTCTTTTCGGTTATGGTGGCGATAGCAGGGGTAAATTCGCCGGTGGTAGGTACTTTCGAAGTGATAAGGTTGATAAGGAAGTCAAGCTTACTTATTCTTAGTACCGTCGCTTCACGTGGCTTGCTGAGGTAACGGTCGCTCACAAAAAATTGAAATTGTTTGGTCTTTTTTCTCGTTGAGCTTCGAGTAATGGGGTTTTTTAGCGTAACGTGTTTCGATTTGACAATTCTTTTCATTCTCGCGAATATCGAAAAATTAGCACTCCCGAATGATACGTTAGATGGAAAGGGGATAATTCTCATAGCCTCTGTGAAGCGGCTTGATCTAAGGTACTGCCTAATTACTATCGTTTCTTTCCTGCCGTTAAAACACAAGATTACCTGCTCACCCGGCTGGAATATTTTCGTTTTGGCTCTTAAAGGTATAACTGCTGGCTGTGCGATGCAAACTTCTGCCATTGATAGAAGAGCGAATACACTCATCAAGACCACAAAGATGTAAAAGCACGGGCTTTTTAATGTCCCCCTGTGCCCAAAAACAGCCGTATTCATCATGAACTCTACTTTTATGGGTCTTCATCTAGGTTTCTGTTAATCCAGACCGGAATCCGCGCTTGCTTCACTCCCACTTTCCACGTCTTCCTTGCTTTTAGCTTCCTCTTCCATGGCTTCTTCAACTATTTCGTCTATATCGCCACCCAATTCTTCACCAAGTTCATCTCCAAATTCCCGGCCCATTTTCTTAAGAAATTTAGCCATACTTTTCGGATCGTTTTCGTCTAGGTCACCAAATTTGGAGGGATCAGCCAAAGACTCCAATCTCGTTTCCTCTGACATTATTACCCTAACCCGAGAAATAAGCCTTACCATCTGTTCGCTGCCGCAATGCTTGCATACCGGTTCTACTTCATCGCTTACTTTAAAGGTCAGAAATTCGCTCTTTCTGCCACATTTCTCGCATCGATATTCGTAGATCGGCATAGTTTACCTCCTGGCAAGATTTTGTCAGTAGTCAGTTCTAACTTAAGAAGTTTTTCCTCCAAATTCAAGAACTTGATCACAGAAAATGCTTATTCTTTTTTTGCATTTTAAAGATAGCACGTTTTATTGTGATAAAAGATGTGTTAATTATAATTTTGTCAAGTAATTAGCGTTCGTAACTTGGGCAATCAATCTAGAACAACTGTACAGGCATGTCTGTAGGAAACGCAAATAGAAAAGTGGCAAGAAAAAGCGTGTCAAAGAAGTTTTTTGAGATGATGCGAGGGAATTTGCTTTCTCGATTGAGTGGATTCTTGCGAGAGGTTGTAGTTGCATCTTTTTTCGGAGCCAGTAGAGCCACTGATATTTTTGCCATAGCCTTTACTGTCCCAACCCTTTTTCGGAGAATTTTGGGCGAAGACATGGTGGAGAAGGCATTTCTTCCTTCGTTCAGGCAATTAATAGCTGCCGGAGAACGAGAGAAAGCCTGGAAACTTGCATCGAAGATTTTTTCTTTAATGGTAATTTCTCTACTTGTCATAACCTGGCTGCTTTACCTTTTAACCCCTGAACTTATCCGAATAATTGGAGCTGGCCTTGAGAAGGCTGCCTACAGGGAAGCGGTAATTATGACATATATCCTTTTGCCATTCATGGTACTGATAGGAATGGCCGCTTTCGTTGGAGGCTTGCTCTTGTTCATGGATGCCACGGATATTTATGGTTTTGCGCCTGTGATGTTAAGCGTAGGCGTAATTGCTGGGGTTGTTTTACTTTCGAGCAAAATAGGTATCTATGCACTGGCAGTGGGATTCTTGCTGGGAGGGCTTTTGCAGCTTCTGATCCAGATTCCATACCTAGTAAAGAGGAGTCGTGAGTACGGAGGTAAGCTCAGGTTCTCCTTGGTAGTGAAAGAAAAAATTTCCGAGATTAACGTCGTTGGGAAACAATCCGGATGGATATTCTTGCAATCCGTAAGTAGCAAAACGGTTGAAATTGTGGATAGAGTACTAGCCTCCTACTTGGTTGCAGGAAGCGTCGCAGCCCTTTACTTTGCTCAGCGCTTAATTCAACTCCCCAACGCTATACTTTCTCTCGCGCTTAGCAGGGCTTATGTAACTGACCTTAACGACTATGCCCAGAAAAGAGATTGGTCGGCATTCAAGGAAACGGTAGTTAACGGCTTGAAAGCCTCTTTTGCACTGATGATCCCGGTTACTGCGTTACTAGTTGGCCTAAGTGAACCCATAACGGTGCTTGTTTTTAAAAGGGGGGCTTTCGGAATAAAATCCGTGGAAATTACTTCCGTTGCGTTTACTTATTATAGCCTGGGGCTGGTCGGAATCGCCGTATATAATAACTATACCAGGATATTTCCTGCCTTGAACAAGAACCAGTGGCCTGTGCTTACTTCAATAGTTGCTGCAGTTGTCAACGTGGTGCTAAACTGGTTGTTAGTAAAGACACCCCTTGCACATGGTGGAATTGCTCTTGCGTCGTCCCTGGCATTTACCCTGAATGCCTCGTTGTTGTTTCTTTTGTTGAACAGAGAACTAAAAGCCGTTGGGGCGAAGACGATTGGGTACGCAGACGTAAAACAGGTTTTGTTTCCGGTGACTATTGGTGCTGTTATTACTGGGGTAGCAGTTCACCAATTTTACACTGTATGGATTAAATTGTCGGACAGATTTTCTATGAAATGGCAGATGATATTCGACTGGCAAGCAGTGCTGGGCATTGGACTGGCCGGCATTGGAGGACTTATTGTTTTTATCCTGATCATTGGCTACTGGGGAAGATTCAGGTCCAAAAAGAGGAAAAGGGTGTTGCTCACTGGCGGAGGCACCGGGGGACACGTGAATCCGGCTTTAGCAATTGCAGAAGCCATTAAAGAACGTGAGCCATGCATTGAGTTTCTGTATGTGGGAGTACGTGGGAAAGCCGAGGAAGTAATAGTTACAAAGTCAGGGTATCCGATCAAGTATATAGAAGCTGCAGCTTTTCCCGGATTCCGACCGTCGATTGCTCTGCTGAAATTTCTCGTTTCTCTTGCTATCGGAATGGCAAAATCTTTCTGGATCCTCTCGGAGTATCAGCCTGACTGGATAATTGGTACCGGAGGATACGTGTGTGCCCCGATAATTTTCACGCACACAGTGATGAAATATCTTGGAATGAGCGAGGCCAAGGTGTTTATCCATGAACAGAACAGTGTTCCCGGAAAATTGAATGCTGTCGTCGGGAGGTTTGCTGACAAGGTCTTTTTGACCTTCCCACAAACCCTCGAACATTTCCCCAGAAAAGGTGTTGTCGTTGGTTACCCGGTGAGAAAGTCAGTTAAATTAATCGCGAAAGAAAAAGCACTGGAGTCCCTCGATTTTGAGATACCCGAGGGTTCAAAGGTGATCTTTGTTTTTGGGGGTTCCCAGGGGGCCAGAACCATAAATCGGGCCTTGGTTGATGCTCTGGGAGAATTCCTCAACTGGGAAAAGGAGATTTTTATAATTCACGGCATGGGCATACTACGTAGCAAGGAATACGATGCTGTTGAGGACACCGAGACCAGGTTAAGACAAAGGTATACGGCAGAAGAACTCAAGAAGATTGATAAAATTTACTACCGCAAGGACTATTTTCATAACATAGCGGAAATCTATTCCGTCAGTGATTTGATAGTGTGTAGAAGTGGTGCAGGTAGCCTAAACGAGATATCTATGGTGGGAAAGCCAGCCCTGATAATCCCCAAGGCCAACTTGCCAGGTGATCACCAGGTTATGAATGCCAGGGCGATGAAAAGAGCCGAGGCCGCGGAGGTCATATTCGAGGATACGGTAATTGAGGATGGAATTATTCTAGAGAAGGTGGAGGGCGCCGAGCTTGCAAAGAAAATAAAGGAGCTGATAGGTGATGAAGAGCGCTTGAGAAAATTAAGTGAAAACAGCAGAAAATTCCTTCGTCGAAATGCCTTGGAGAGGATTGTGGATGAAATATACGGAGAGGGGTCGTGGGATAACGGAGTCGGAAAAGAAGAGCAGCCTTTTGAACCACTTCTTACCAACAGTCAGCTTCTTAGTTTGCTAAGTTCTGCCCGTGCCAGAACGCAGAGCAACAGCTACCATCCCCTGGATGTTATAAAAGATGTCGACGACCTTCAGTATTACAGGCATAGGGCGGCCGCCCTATTAACACACCCTGACTGGTGGTGGCGGAATATAGGTGTTAAACTTGTGGGACTCCTAAAATACCAGGACAAAATTCCGACGTTGCTTTATATGTTGCAGGACAGGACCCCAGTAAACCGCATAAAAAGAATGTTGGGAGGTGATTTCCAGGAAGTAGGTTTTATCAGGCGGAACGTACTTACAGCCTTAAGAGTAATCGATATCTGGGATGAAGAAATTGAGAAAGGTGTTCTTGCGGCTTTTGACGATCCCTATTATGAAGTAGTGGCAAATGCCGCAATAACGGGGGAACATTTTGCCAGCAGGCTCCGATGGCCTCTGAAGTGGCAGGAAATTTTAATTGAAAAATTATCGGATAAACATCTTGAAGTGGTAACGGCTTGTGCGATGGCATTGGGGGCAATAGGAATGAATGAAAAAGCGATGCTAAGCCTTGTTAGACTTTCTTCACGGCTTGAATGGCAAGTAAGAGATGCTTCGCTCAGAGCACTTAGAACCCTGTTGAAAAGAGGGGTCATTGAGCCCAACGAGGACCTTTACAGTGCCCTCTCAAGCTTTATCCTTACCTCGACGGACTTCAGGCCTTTTTTTTCTATCAAAGAGAGTTATAGAATGGTAACAAGGGAGATTGAGATGCTACTGGAAAAACAGAAGCGCGATGCAATTGGTGGAGAAAAAAAGGAATCCCAATAGCTTTTGAGGTTGTTATTTGAGAAATGCTGTTTAAACTCGGAAAATATCTTTTTCTACATTTTGAATCACTCTCGTTTTTGAGGCTGGTTAACTACATATCTTTCCGCTCCATCATGGCGGCACTGACAGCTACCATTTTTCTTTTCTGTTTCAGTAGGCCGTTTATTATTTACATGCATAGGAGGAGTTTCCTTGACCAAGTGCGCGAAACCGGGATTAGTAGTGCTTTTGATAAGAAAGGAACTCCCACAATGGGAGGCATTTTAATTATCGGGGCCATACTGACATCTCTGTTCCTTTGGGGAGACTGGTCTAACCGTTTCCTCATCTTTGTCGTAACTTCGCTTATTGGCTTTGGACTCATTGGCCTACTTGACGATATCGTCAAAACTACTCGTCGCAGCGGTGATAAAGGCATCAGTGAAGGATTAAAGTTTCTCCTGGAAGGGATAGTGGCTATAGGGTTTGCTCTTGCATACTTGAGCCCCTTTTCGCCCCTACCTTCTTCCGTGTCGAGTTTGCTGTATGTTCCTTTTGTTAAACATCCGGTGGCAGACCTTGGCTACCTTTACGTTCCGTTTATAGTCTTCTTTATTGTACTGGTTGCAAACGCCGTGAATATTACCGATGGACTAGACGGCCTTGCAATTACGCCCTCAATTTTTGTAATGGCTGTGCTTGGTGTTTTTGCCTACGTTGAAGGAAACGTAATTTACTCAGCTTATCTCAATTATCCGTACCTGAGGGGAGCAGGAGAGCTAACGGTTTTCGGAGCTGCTTTTGTTGGAGCGGGGCTCGGTTTTCTTTGGTATAATTCTTATCCGGCTCAAATATTTATGGGTGATACAGGTTCCCTGGCCATTGGTGGAACGCTGGCATCTATATGCGTTCTTTTGAAGCAAGAGATGCTGTTTCCCATACTCGGGGGACTCTTCCTGGCTGAAGCTTTGACATCGCAAATCCAGGACAAGATAGGGGTTAGATGGCTGGGGAGGCGTATTTTCTATAGAGCTCCCTTGCATCATGACCTCCAGTACCAGGGTATTGCAGAGACCAAAGTTGTAATCAGGCTGTGGATAGTATCCGGTATTTTAGCACTTATCGCGCTAGCAACTATTAAACTCAGGTAACTTGATTTTACGTTAGGAGTCAGGGATATGAGCATTTTTATCTTAAGGAGAGGAGTCGCAGAAAAAGGGGAAAGGCAAGACGTATTGAATATTGGCATACAGAACCCAGGTGATTCAGCTATTGTATGGCTTTTTGAAAACGTAAGTACAGAGGGTGAATTTGAAAATATTATACGAAGCATTAGAGAAAACCTTGAAGAAATCGCTGAAGAAGGTAGTAAACTTCTCAGGAAAATGAGAAGAGAAACTGGAGGAAAAGATACAATCAAACCTGGAATGGCTGCAGAAGAGATCTGGAGCATCTTGGAGCAAGTAGAAGAAGAGGAGATTTTTTCATTGTTTAATAATCTGCCTGAAAGGGATAGAAAGGCAGTGGCAAATTATGTGTTTACGAGCTTGAATATATTTAAGGGTAAGCCTCTATATTTTTCTCAGCACTACGATTACGCGTCAAACTTGTTGGTGGAAGGTTAGCGTAGAAAAAATTTTGACAATGTTGCTGCTTATTAGATAGAAAGGTATAAGGAAGCGCTGTTCAGTGTAT
The DNA here is from genome assembly GCA_026983715.1 of Desulfobacterales bacterium. Lineage (GTDB taxonomy): Bacteria > Desulfobacterota > Syntrophobacteria > B119-G9 > B119-G9 > B119-G9. The sequence goes on along the minus strand of JALSTM010000253.1, from coordinate 18,457 downwards.
CATTATTCTTTTCTCGGAATTTTCAACAACCGGGTCGGTGAATCATGGAAAACAGATCGGCTGGTAATGACAAAAAAACACTTGCAGTGGAAAGTGTGCTGGAACGCCTGGGTGGTGACAAGGAATTACTGGGAGAAGTGGTTGAGTTGTTCCTCGCAGAGGTTCCGGAAATCTTAACACAGTTGAAAAAAAGTCTTGAGGCGGAGGACTGGAAAAGCGCAGCTAAACTTGCCCATACCCTTAAAGGGTCAAGTTCAAACGTGGGGGCTGAAAAATTTGCCCACCTTGCGCTCATATTGGAGACCGAGAGTAAAGAACAGGACATTGAAGGGGCATTCCGAGTGTACCGGCAGCTCAATGATGAATACCTGGCGGTGAGGCAGTTTGTTAGCGATCCGGGATGGATCGGGAAGTAATACCTCTCGTTTTTAGACACCTTCCTTTGATAGTTCTTCTACCAATTTTTTCTGGTGTGGCGTAAGCTGCTTCGGAAGGTCAACAACGATTTCCACGTAAAGATCTCCCTTCCTGCCATTTGTAAGTGATTCCACCCCCTGGTTTTTCAACCTCATCTTGGTGTGGCTCTGTATCCCGGGAGGGACTTTTAACTTTAGCGTTTTACCGTTAAGTGTGGGAACGCTTATTTCCGTTCCCAGAAGTGCTTCGCTTAGTTTGATATGACGAGTCAAGTACAGATCGTTTTTTTCTCGCCTGAATACTGTATGGGGAGCAATTCGGATCTTGATGTAAAGGTCTCCGGGTTCACCCCCCCACGGACTCGGTTGTCCCTTACCCGCAAGGCGCAATTTTTTACCTTCTTCAATGCCTGCGGGTATTTTTACAGAGACTCTTTCTCGTTTTCCGTTTAACTGGTAGGTGATGAGTTTCTCAGTACCATGGACAGATTCTTCCAGCGTAATGGTTAGTTCTATTGTCACGTCCTGTCCTTTTTGAGACCTACCACTTCCTGGTTGCTGGGAGAAAAAGTCATAACCGAAGGGTGATCCTTGCTGGCATCGCCTTCTATGTCCGCCAAATCCTCCAGTACCGGTGCCCATGCCACCAAAGATCCTGCTTATGAAGTCATCGCCTCCAAGTCCGAATTCGCTGAATATACTACCGAAATCGAAATTTCTGAATATATCTTCCTGGCTGAATCTCTGATGGAATCCTTCAGCACCAAACATGTCGTACTGACGGCGCTTTTCCGGGTCGCTCAAGACCGCGTAGGCCTCGTTAATTTCCTTGAAACGTTCCTCTGCTTGTGGGTTTCCCTTGTTGCGATCCGGATGGTATTTGAGTGCGAGTTTCCTGTATGCTTTTTTTATTTCATCCTGAGTTGCGTTTCGAGAAACACCAAGTATTGAATAGTAGTCTTTACCAGCCATGGCACTTATCCACCAGATATTATTTTAACAACTATATGGTTTTTAACCAAAAGTTATGCACTCGAGGGCAACATGTCAACCTCGGTAATTGCTCACCGGGTTGACTATGTATTATCTAAGCATCTTGATTGCGCAGTATTCACCACACATGGTGCAGACATCGTCCTCCTGGGGAGGTCTCTTGGCCCTGTATTCTCTTGCCTTCTCAGGATCTATGGCCAGTTCCATCTGTTTTTCCCAGTCGAGTGCCTTTCTAGCTCTTGCCATTTCAAGGTCCCACTGCCAACTTGATTCTATACCCTTGACTATGTCAGCCGCATGAGCGGCAATACGTGCGGCTATCACCCCTTCCCTCACATGTTCGACCGTGGGAAGGCAGAGATGTTCGGCTGGCGTTACATAGCAAAGAAAGTCTGCACCGTAAGAAGCAGCCAATGCGCCACCAATGGCTGAAACTATATGGTCGTAACCGGGAGCTATGTCTGTTACGACGGGTCCCAAAACATAAAACGGTGCTTCGTGGCAGAGGTATTTTTCAAGTTCTATGTTCGTTTTTATCTGGTGAATGGGAACATGGCCGGGGCCTTCAACCATCACCTGGACACCAGCTTCCTGGGCTCTTTTAACCAGTTCGCCTATAATTATCAGTTCCTGAATTTGTCCTCTATCAGTGGCGTCTGCAAGACAACCGGGACGGATACCGTCCCCGAGGCTGAGTGTCATATCATATTTCAATGCTATTTCTAGCAATCTGTCGTATTGTTCATAAAGCGGGTTTTCCTGCTTGTTATATCGCATCCATGCAATAAGAAAGGCCCCTCCTCGGCTCACCACGCCAAGTTCCCTGCCCTCGCGTTCAATTCTCCCCCAGGTTTCAAGGGTTACACCGCAATGAACGGTAATGAAATCAACGCCATCTTCCCCGTGTTTTTCTATTACTCGGAAAAGATCATCGGGATCCATTTCAACAACGGGTACACCTTTTCTACGAGATTCAATGGCTGCCTGATAAATTGGGACCGTTCCAAGGGGTACTGGACAATTCTTCAGTATTACCTGGCGTATTTCGTCCAATTGCCCTCCTGTGCTAAGATCCATCACGGTGTCTGTTTTTACCTTGAGTGCAACCCGTAATTTTTCCAATTCCTCGTCGAGGCTTACCAAATCCGAAGACGTGCCTAGGTTCGTATTTACTTTTGTCTTGAGTCCTTTTCCTATACCGGTTGGTTTGCAATCACTGTGATTTATATTTTTTGGAATTATTACCTTTCCCTCTTTGACCAGTTCCAGAAGTTTTTCCGGTGAGATGGCTTCCTCTCTGGCCACGTATTCCATTTCTTTAGTAACAATTCCTTTTTTCGCTGCTTCAAGTTGAGTCATCTTTTTTGACCTCGCTTATATTTTTTGGAGCTTGTCTAATATTTCCTTGGCGGCTTTTTCTCCTGAGAGCAGCATCCCGCCAAAGATAGGGCCCATTCGGTGTGTGCCGTGGGCAGCAGTCGCTGCCATGCCTATTAGGTAAAGACCGGGATAGACCTCTCCCGTTTTTCGAGGAACTTCCTGCTCCCCGGGTTCCGCCCACATGGAACGTTCTCCTGCAACCTTGCCGGTAGGAGTATTGAGTTTCTTATCAAGTTTATCCTGAACGATTCTTGCCACAGTTGCGTCATGACCGGTTCCGTCGATTACGAACTTTGCTCCAACTGTTACCGGATCGACGTGGAGCCCGCTCATCTCCACCGGACTCCAGTTAACAACGAGTCCGGAAACCCTTTCTTCACTGCCTTCTACTTTTACATCTACAACGGTAATAGAATTGAATATCTTGGCACCGGCTTCTAGGCAGCGGAGTCCAAGGGAACAGGCCAACTCCACGGAGTCTACCATGTAATACCCCGGTTCTTTGTATGGTTTGTGTCGGATATTCATTTCATCAAGAATTCTTTTGGCATCTTCCTGTACAACTACTTCGGAAAACATTACACCGCCGCCCCAAATGCCGCCACCTATCGAAAGTCTCCTTTCATATATCGCAACCTTTGCTCCGCCTTTTGCCAGATAGTATGCACAGGTAAGACCGGCAGGTCCTGCACCAACGATGGCTACATCACTATCAATGTAATCGATAAATTTCTCAGTATACGTTTCGATTATGGCCCTGGTAACTAAAAGTTCATCCAATCCCATGTTTCACTCCTTAGCATTTCGGTCTAAAGTATTATTAAAATATGCGCATGTGTTAAACTGTGAAAGTTATCTTGATAGATGTTTACTACAAAAAAATCAATACTTTTTCCTTGTAAATTGTTGTCTCACATATATTATAATCTATTGAAAACTTTTTTCGACAAAAGAAACCAGGTGGTTTTTCTTTTTTGGGAGGTTAACACGGTGGTAGAAGCCGAGGGGATAAAACTGGAGTCTTTACCTGAATCTGCAATTGACAGGGATGTGCTGGAAACCTTCCCGTACGAAGGGGTTAAGCAACTTATTCACTATAAAACGGAAGAATTTTCTGCAGTCTGCCCGTTTTCCGGACTTCCTGACATTGCGAGAGTAGACATATTTTACATTCCGGGGGATAGATGCCTCGAGTTGAAATCCCTCAAATATTACTTTGTTTCGTATAGAAATGTAGGAATTTACCAGGAGCATGCGACAGATAGGATTTTCAAGGATATCTGGGAAGTCCTTAAACCACAATGGCTCAAGGTGGTCACCAAGTACAACATAAGGGGCGGCATTGAAGCTGAGTGCACTGTGGACAGTGCCGACGTGTTTCCCGGGGAGGAGTAACTGAGATAAATTCCAAGGATTCGACTGTCCGCTGCTCTTGCCGGCTCGGCGGTTATTTGTGTCCCTTTAGCAAAGGATCTCTTATTCCGGCTTCCTTGAACCCTTTTTCTCTTAAAATGCAACTATCGCATTGACCGCAGGGTTTACCATTTGGTGTCGGATCGTAACAGCTCCAGGTAAGGGCGTAGTCTACTCCGAGCGTCGTCCCAAGCTTTATGATTTCTGCCTTTGACATTTTTATTAGAGGGGTGTGAATTTTGATTTTCATTTTACCTTCTACTGTTTCCTTAAGGGCTAAGTTTGCCATGCTTTCAAATGCGGTTATGTATTCGGGCCTGCAGTCTGGGTATCCACTGTAGTCCAGGGCATTTACACCAATGAAGATGTTCTCAATTTTTTTTACTTCTGCCCATGCAAGGGCAAGGGACAAGAAAACGGTGTTCCTTGCAGGTACATATGTTACGGGTATTTCATGCTTCATCTCATCAACCTTACGTCCCTTCGGAACCGGAATTTCATCGGTTAATGCCGATCCTCCAATCCTGGCAAGGTCAACACGAATTACCAGGTGTTCTCTCGCGCCAAGAGCCTTGGCAACCCTGTGAGCTGCTTCAAGCTCTAGCTTATGCCTTTGCCCGTAGTCGAAACTTATGGCGTAAGTTTGAAAACCCCGATTTATGGCAATCGCCAGAGTAGTCGAGGAGTCCAGCCCTCCGCTTGCAAGAACAATCGCTTTGGAATTTCTACTAGTTGCCATCTTACACTCCCCTTGCATTCGTTCCCCAGATTATCTTGTGTAATTGTACCTGAAGGCGTACTTCCAGGCTGTCCTGTAAAATCCACCTTGCCAGTGTTTTTGGCTTCAAATCGGGAACTGCCGGTGAAAAGAGAATCGGAAACTCGGATCCCGTTTTCTCCCTTATTGTCTCAGCTAAATTGCAGGAGAAGAGATAATCTTCCCTGTTAGATATTACGAATTTTACCTGATCATTAGGGGTTAGCCTAGTGATGTTCTGCAGGTCGTTGTGTTGGTGCATACCACTTCCGGGACATTTGAAATCAACAATTCTGTGGCAAATGCGAGATACAAGGTCAATATTCTGGCTTCCGTTAGTTTCGACTAACACCCGGTATCCGAGAGACAGCAGTTCGTCTGCCAGGGTAGGGGTATTTTCTTGCAGAAGAGGTTCTCCACCGGTTATTTCTACGAGGGAGCACGAATACCTTCTAATCTTTTCGATAATTTCTTCAAGGGACAGAAGTTCCCCGTTTTTATGTGCATAAGTGGTATCGCACCACCGGCACCGCAGGTTGCAACCGGCAAGCCGTACGAAGATACACGGAAGCCCGGCGAATGTTGATTCACCCTGTATGCTGTAAAAAATTTCGTTTACCAGAAGATTCATAAAATTTTCTCTGAAACGTATTTTGACTTAACTGGCGGATATCAGACGCTGTGCCTTTGGATAGCATTTTTCCGTGAGTATGGAAAGAGAGAAACGATAGATTAACGGGGTAGGATTACTACAGGCGTTCCGACCTTTACAATTCTATAAAGTTCAGAAATATCCTTGTTTTTTAGTGCAATGCATCCGTCTGTCCAGTTTTTACCGTTGCCACCGCCGTGAATGCAGATATATCCCCCCAACCTAGTATCCTGGGGAGGTGTTTTACCATTTTCAAGTGATCGCACGATGGCAAGGTATTCTTTTTCGGAAATCAGCCCTGCCTTAAGACCTTTTTCGGCGTGCTTGATGCTTGGATAGCTGAGTTCAAGGGCTAGATAGTACTTGCTCCTGGGATTCTTTTTGCTTACGTAAAATTCCCCCTCGGGGGTACGCTTATCACCCTTTCTTGTTTTATCTCCATACGGGATCTGGCTCAAAGCCACGGTGTACACTTTCCACGGCTTCCCACCTTTTAAAACGAAAAGTTTTCTCTCTTTTTTGTTTATGACAAGTTTTAAATCACGGGCAAGATTTGCACCCAGTCGTACATTGGCTTCCTGATATTGAGGGTAAAAGCGATCGAAACACGGGATAGGTGTCGAAAAGATGGTTTTTGGAAAAGATACAAAGGGTGGTAGCACGATGAAACCCAGAACGCCGTAAAAGATAATAAAACCGACTTTCTTGAGAGTTTTCAACATACTTCCCATCGGTGCGTTTATATTACAAACCCACCTGAAATGCAAGTTTTTCAAGTGGGTTTGTATCTTGTGTCTTTTAAGCTAGGAAACTATGGTTGTGGTGTACTTGTTGCCGTAAAGTAAGGTTGTACGATCACTTTCGGACTGATGAAAATGAGCAATTCTTGCTTGGTGATTTGCGTTGTTTTATTTTTGAATAGGTATCCCAGAATCGGAATTTTGCTTAATCCCGGGGTTCTTTCCTGGTTAACCCGTTCGCTATTTTCAATTACACCTCCTATAACGATTGTGTCCCCGCTGTCAATGAGGAGCTCCGTTTCAACCTTTCTCGTTTGGATACCAACCGCGGGGCCTAGAGGGGTTTGACGTTCTTGACCAGGCTGATCTTTCTTGGCTGCTATTTCAAGTCTCACCTTTTGGTCTGGAGTGATGTGGGGTGTAACTTTTAACTCCAATACTGCCTCTTTAAATTCCGTAGCAACACCGTCCTGGCTCATCTGCAGGTAAGGTATCTCATCACCCTGAGAAATGGTCGCTTCAACTCCATCCAGCGTAAGAACCCTCGGTGCGGATATGATCTTGACATTTCCCACCGATTCATTGGCCATTAACATTATATCAAGGGTCCAGAAACTGGTACTTAAAAGTTTCCCGATGTTTAAGGCAGTGCTACTGGTGTATGCTACTGGTAGATTTATTGCCCAACTGAACGCGGGATTCCCGTCTTCAACGTCGTATTGAGCAGACCAATCTATGCCAAGCCCCCTTGCGAAAGTATCGGTTGCCTGAACAATTCTTGCCTCAATGAGAACCTGAGGAGTCGGTCTATCAAGCTGGGCCAGTATCTCTCTTGCCCTCCTCACCCTGGCAGGATAATCGCTATAGATGATTATGTTGGTTCTGGGGTCAACTGATATGGTGCCTTTGTCACTTTTAACTTCTTCAATCTGTTTGGCGATATCGTCTGCCTTTGCATAGTTTACCTGGAGATAGTTTTGAGTAATTTCTCCAAGGTCTTGGGCTGTCTCGAGGACTCTTTGTTTAGCCCTGATCTGCTTTTGAATTTCTTCCATCTCCTTTCGGAGTTTATCCAGTTTGGCGATCCGGATAATGTTGCCTTCCTGCTCTCTTCCCAGACCGTTCATTTTCAGAATCACATCAAGAACCTGATCCCAGGGTACTTTCTCGACTTTAAGAGTCACCTTGCCGCTAATGCCCGGTTCAATTATCATGTTAGTGCCGCTGATATCGGCAATAAGCCTAAGCACGTTAACAAGGTTGGCATCTTGGAGATCGAGTGATATGGGTTCACCTGTATATTCTTTTTTAATTCCCAGAACATCCGCACCTGGTTGTTCTATCGGGGCCAGGGCCGCTTCAGGTAATAGGCCACTTTCACTGGGTATAGGCGACAAAAGCTCTTTCTGCGGTTCAACCGCCGCGAGTTTGCTTTCGGCTCCTACAGTAGTTTCTGTTTTTTTCACCGGTACCGACACTTCTTTTGTCCCTTGTACCAGGGTTGTCGGTTTGCTTAGCTTAATAGGTTTTTCTGGAGGAACAGTAGAGGGGGCAAACTTGATTGCCATTTCACCTTCTTTGGTCTCAATCCAGTATGGCACATCTTCTCTTAAAGATACTTTTATAACAGCTTTCTGCCCACTGAGATCCTTGGTGGGAACCACTCTGTCTACAGCAGAGATAAACTGGGAAGTATCAAGATACCTCCTGAGCTTCTTCGGCAGTATCGTTTTATCAAGGGCAAGGTAAAGTTCCTTTTTTCCTGCCTTGTTGACCTCAACGGGCGGGGTTCCGGTGATATCCATACGAATTTCCGATTTCCCGTCGGGAAGCGTCTGAAAGCCTATACCCTTTATTCTTGATCTACGTGCGACAGTAGTTTTAGCACTCGATGGTGTTAAGACCATTTCCAGCCCGTTTGAAGTACTGGCGATTGTGTAGTTTGTATCGCTTATGGCATCTATTTGTATCTTTACGATGTTTTTTCTACTTGCATCTACCTGGATTTTTTCTACGAGAGGGCTATTAACTGGAATGTTTGTAAGATTACTTTCTATCGTTACTCCGGGGATTTCAAGGAGAATACTTTTGCCCTTTGGTACCAAGCTGTAAGCGGGAACCTGACCATTTGTTAAAACCTTGATGTTGACGGTGTTGTCCGTGGATGTGACTTCCAGCTTGGTAATTTCACTTGCGACTAGCGATACATCCGAAGGAGAATGAGGCGGATACTTCGTTTGTTGAACCCCCTTCGTCGCACCCTTTTCAAGATCACCTGTGCCTGCTTTTCCGTAACAGGGTATGATTGAGACAGCCAGCATAAGTGAACAAATTGCTGCCACTCGGGAAAAGCGTAAAACCCTTGGAAATAATCCAGATGAAATTTTAGGCCCTTTCATTTTATATTTCTCCTTTTTCCCCTCGTTTGAGCGTAAGGGTTATTTCTTTCCTCACAGTTTTATTGGTTGCAAGATCAACTATTTTTTGTTCAATTATTACCCTGTCAGAGAGAATTTGCTTAACGACACCATTTGGTCCCACTGGCGTTCCGGGTTTTATTATGTAACCTTTCCCTGCGGGATCCTGGATAAGTGCCCTATTGCCCAGATGACCCCAGACTATGGCAACCAGACCTCTCTGTAACTCAACGTATGATAGCTTTTGCAGGGGTGTGAGTGGAAGAAGCTTTTTCCCTCTTTTTCCCCTCGCCAGCATCTTGAGAAGGAAAGGTTTAAAAGGATCAATTCTTCCCTTTGGATTGTAAAAAAACGGTTCGTCCAGGGAAAGGCTCGCCAGCTGAGTCCCGGAAGCTGCTGCTCTTTGTCCTTGAGATTCTGTTTTCGCCGGCATCATAGATGGTTTTTCTTTCCTTTCCAGCTGTTTCTTTAAATCGGTACTTTTCTGTTCTGCTGCTGTAGTCGCTCTTTGAAACGGCATAAAAACCAGTGCCAGCGAAAATACTACAATAGCCCACACCGCCCAATTCTTAGAATCCTTAATATCCATGGTCTTCACTATTTCCTTTTCTTCCTTTTTTTCTTTTTATTTTTTTGGGAAGACTCGATGTATCTGTAAGTTACAGCAGTGCATTTCGTTTTCAATATGACTTCGTCGTTTTCTTCACCGGCTCTTGCCATGGACAGATTCCTGGCAGAGACAATTCGCTTAAGATGACTGAGCTTGTCCAGAAAAATAGCGACTTGGTGATAGGTTCCTCGAACCTTTATATCGATAGGGATCTCAGCATAAAAGTTCTTGGGCTGTTCCTTTTTGGGCTTAAAGAGCAGGAATTCCAATCGAGCTTCAGTGCCTGACCTGGATATACTGTCCAGGAGTGAAGGAATTTCTTTCTGTTTTGGTAGAAGCTGGGAAATGAGTATTAAGCGTTTCTTAACACGAGCAACTTCCTTTTCCAGCTTTTTTAATTCCCGTGATTTTTTCTTCAGCGTGGCCAGTCGAGTCTGCATTCGCTTGATATCTTTTTGTAACTTGGTAATCTTGGTATTGTTATTACTATAAATAAAATAGTAAAATCCTCCACCTATCAGAAGTATGGTAAGAACTACAATTAATACTTTTTGAGGTGTTGGCAGGTCGACAACCTTTTCTGAGATTCCAGAAAGTGAGTCAGAAATTTTTTTCATAATTATCCTCAAAAAAGTTGGGTTCGATTTTATCGGTCAAAAAGTTTTTTTTACTTTCTTATTTTCTTTACTTTTATCCTTTTCTTTTGGGCAGCAGATCGCTTTGCCAGCATTTCTTTTATTTCTGACGGAGTTCTAAAATAGAATCGAAGTTTAAAAGCTCTTAACTTTCTTCCTGCTATCACTTTTTGAACAGACTCAATGAGATTAACCCGTCCGTAGCCAACGTATATTGATCTTTCCAGGTTTCTCATGAACTGTGATATTGCTTCATTGCTGAGTGCAACACCCTTTATAGTTATCGACTTTCCTTTTTCTTGAAGTGCATTGAACCAGATCTTTTCTTTTGGGATAGTTTCGGTTAGCATCGCAAGTATCCGCACGAGAGAATCCCTGTTTTTTTGGAGTTGTTTTATTATCTCAATTCTTTTGATAACCTGTTCTTTGTTCTTTTTGAGTCTTTTAAGGCGTGATTCAACCCCTTTGTACTTCGCTAACTCGGTTCTAAGAGCGCTGGCCTTAGGTTGAAGCTGTTTTAGCTTGTTGGTTTGATTGAACCATAACACGCCGACAACAATAAAACAGAGGATTAAGACACCAAAGTAAGCCAGCAGTTGCTTGGTGCCTGTTTCTCTTTTAGCTTGAGTCTTTACCGGTAATAAATTAATTCGAATCATTTTTCGTCAACCCTTCGGAGTCCTAACCCAATAGAAATTGCCATTTGGGGTGCTATGTATGACAGATACTCCAAATCAAATTTATCCGGATCTATCTCCAGATTTGCCAAAGGATTAAAATGTTCAAGTTGAATTCCCGTGTCTTTCGAAAGTAAAAGATCGAAGCCAGGGAGCCTTGCAGATCCTCCGCTAATGATGATTTTTACTATCTTATCCTCCGGGTAGGTGGCGTAGAAAAAGTCGATTACTCTCTTTATTTCAATCGACCAGGCCGAGGCTGCAGAAACAAAGATGTTTTCCAGTTCCTGTTGTTCGATTTCCCCAACGGCTTCACCCAATTTTATTCGTTCGGCTTCCTCGAAACTCACCCCGAACTTGCTTTGAATGTCATGAGTTATCTGGTATCCGCCGGCCGACGCATCTCTCGTAAAAAGAGGTGATCCGTCTTTCACTACGTTTATGTTCATCTTTGTTGCACCTATGTCTATTAAAGCGACACACCCTTGCTCTGGCGGATAGTTGAGCTCATAGGCATTTTGAAGTGCAAAGAAATCAACGTCAATTACCTTGGGTTCCAGCCCTGCAGACTTCAAAAGGTTTGAATATTCATCAACGATATCCTTTTTGGCCGCGACAAGCAGGACTTCACTATTTTTAGGTTTGGCAGGTGCTTCTCCGAGGGTTTGATACGATATGTTAACTTCCTCGACATTATAAGGGATATACTTGGTCGCCTCAGCGTAAATAAGGTCGTCCAGCTCCCTGGACGGCATGGTGGGTACTTCTATTTTCTTAATGATGACGGAAAATCCGGATATTGAAGTTGCTACGTACCTCTCTTTAATCTTGAGATTTTCAACCAGGGATCTTATCGTCTCCGCTACCACCGAATGATCCCGGATAACCCCCTCGGTTATTGCGTCGGGGGGAAGTAGGGCCATCCCGATGTTTCTCAGGTGATACCCGGTTCTCTCCTCGGAAAGTTCGGCAATCTTTACAGAATACGAACCTATATCCAGTCCAATTAACCCCTTTTTCTTGCCAAATCCAAACATTTAATCACCATCTTTGTAGGTAAATAATATTTAAGCCATAAAAAGGTGTCGCGAATTCAATCTGCTTGGTTCTACGAAATGTCACACCCGGATTATTTACATTACTTCATTGAAATCAAAATTGGTTACAAGAAATAGTAAAAACTACTGAAGTATTTTGATTGATTATGATTATGTGGGCTTTGATAAATCAACCCCGAAAACCCCTTTTGCTTTAAGTTTGCCCCAGTTAATTATACTAAAAATTATTTGCCCCAATATATCTAGTGTCATACATTACTTACACGTTTTACATAATAAAATGCCGAGTTTATCATGTCAAATAATTTTGTCGCTTTTATGATCCTGTTCCGGTGCTTGGTTACTCTTTTTTCTGCTACATGGTACAATAATTTATTGTATATCCAGGATTTTTCTATATTCTGGATTTTCTGTAACTCACTGCTTTCTCGTAGAGTTCCAGGTACTTTTTGCCCGATTTTTCCCAGCTAAAGTCCTGTTCCATGCCTCGCAACACCAGTTGTTTCCACCTGGCCTTGTCATCATACAATTTAATGGCCCTCATGACGCAACTAAAAAATGCTTCCGGGTCATACGGGCCGAACTTAAACCCCGTCCCAGTATTAGTTTCCGGATTATAGTCTTCCACCGTGTCATCCAGTCCTCCCGTGGCCCGAACCACCGGAACGGTTCCGTATCGTAAACTGTAGATCTGGTTGAGGCCTCCGGGTTCATATCTTGACGGCATAAGAAAGATATCTGCCCCGGCTTCTATCTTATGTGCCAAGGCATTATCGTAGGCTATTCTTATTCCGGCCTGGTCGGGATACTTTTTGGCCAAGTCCATGAAATACTTGTGGTATTTTTCTTCCCCGGTTCCTAGTAAAACAAATCCGATTTTTTGAGACAAAAGCTTGTCCATTATCGGGGGATAGAGGTCCACTCCTTTTTGTTCCACGAGGCGAGATATTACGCCAAGCAATGGTCGGTTAAAGAGGTCTTGTGGCAATCGGTAAGTGTTAAGTAATTCACTCTTACACTTTCTTTTTCCACTGAGATCATGCTTGGTATAGTTAGCTGCGATCAGAGGATCCGTTGCAGGATCCCACACTTCGTAGTCTACCCCATTTAATATTCCCACAAGCTTGTGACTGTGCGCTCTTAAAACCCCGTCTAGGCCAAATCCGAATTCCGGAGTCTGGATTTCCTGGCTATGTTTTTGACTAACTGTATTGATGGCGTCTCCGTAGACTATTCCACCCTTCATGAAGTTGACCCGTCCCCAGAATTCAAGACCGTCTGGTACAAACAGTTCCCATGGTAACCCGGTTAACGAAAATACGCTTACGTCAAACACTCCCTGGTAAGCAATATTGTGAATTGTGAACACGGTGGCCATAGAATCAAAATAATACTTGTCGACACCAAATCTCATCATGGCAGGAACAAGGGCGGTCTGCCAGTCATTGCAATGGACGATGTCTGGCTTAAAACCTGTTGCCTGGCACCAACTGAGTACGGCCTTACTAAAATAGATAAAGCGTTCCGCGTTGTCGAAGTAGTCTCCCTTAGGCGTTCCATAGAGATGAGTCCTATCGTAGAATTCATCTCTCTGAATAAAGTAAATGGGAAGTTTGTGATCGAGCCATCCGTGTCTTACATCTGCAGGCAAAACTCTGCTTCCCAAGTTTACCGGCAAATCCTGAAGACAGACAGGAAAGGCCTCGGTATAACGTCTTACCGACGCATAGTACGGCATTATTACGCTAACTTCGCAACCGAGCTTTTTTAACGCAACGGGAAGTGAACCTGATACATCCGCCAATCCTCCTGTCTTGGCATAAGGGTAAACCTCCGGAGATACAAACAGAACTTTCACGCCAAACAATGCCTCCTCAGTCCCTGGTAAAAGTCATCGGCAGAGAGTCATGCTGATACAAAGAGCTTCCGTCCTTTTTCAATATACTAGCGTTGAACCTAAAATTGCAAAATTAAGATGAGATAAAACTGCCTGAAAAACAATTCAAGAGTTATGAAAGGGGAGCCAAGCTTCCGGAAAGATACTACATTTTGTATTTCCGCGCAAACGATTATTTTTGTTAGGTGCTGTGAAGTATTTGATATCTTCTCATGATACCGTATAATTAGTTTTCGCGGAGGTAACATGAAGCTACCAATGATGATTTACGCAAATGAAAAGGGGGAAATATTCGATCATCCATACCTTGAAATGGTAGGGAGAAGTGGAGCCTCGTTCCGAGTTCCCCTGGTTGAAGAACTGATTCCCATGCCGGAAGGCAGTGAGCTTTTCCTGTTACCTGGGAGATACCCGGTGGGTTTTAACCGGAAAAATGGTAAGATTGAGGTGATAGAAGATGATCCTTTTGACTCAGGGAAAAAAGTGCAGGCGGTAGCGGCTTTTATGGCCCCCGCTTATACCCAAATACTGACTGCTGCATACCACACTCTGCCTGATGCTCCTATTCTTCCATTGTTTTCTTACACGGCTGTGGGATGGATGGATGGAAAATTCTGGGTCTGCGGAGTGAGAGTTGATGATGATACGAGGCAAGATATTCGTTATTTTGATAGGAAGAAAGTTGAAAAAGGGGTTAAAGAGAAATTGAAAAACCACTCAACTAATCGCCTCGTAAGGCATCTCGTCAAATGTGCGCTCACATATGGTTGTCCGGCCGCAAACAATTACTTTCTGGAACGCTGGGAGGCTCCTTTGCCAACATCACCTTCCTGTAATGCCCGGTGTCTAGGTTGCATCAGTCTGCAGAAAAATAGCGGATTCTGTGCAAGCCAGGAAAGAATCTCTTTTGTTCCGCGACCGGAAGAAATCGAAGAGATGGCTGTTGAACATCTGGTGAAAGCAGAAAGAGCAATAGTTAGTTTTGGTCAGGGATGTGAAGGTGAACCGTTGCTCCAGGGAGAAACCTTGGCGAGGTCGATTGATCTGATAAGAAAATCGACTAGCAGGGGAACAGTAAATCTTAACACAAACGGAAGCCTGCCTTCAATGGTAGCAAAACTTATGGATTCCGGACTGGATAGCATCCGGGTAAGCCTGAACAGTTGCAGGGAAAAGTATTTCGAAGCATACTACAGGCCTAAGGGTTATTGCTTTTCTGACCTCAAAAAATCCATAAAAAATGTAAAGCAAAAAGGAGGTTTTGCCTCCATAAATTACCTTTTACTCCCTGGCCTAAATGATGAGAAAGAAGAACTGGATGCCTTGAGTTCCTTCATAGATGAAACGGAAATTGACATGATACAGATGAGGAATCTCAACATTGATCCGGAGTGGTATTTGAGAAAGATAGGTTACAAAGTATCCGGTAAAACCATTGGGATACTTAATTTAATGTCTTATCTTTCTAAAAGGTTTCCCCGTTTGAGGTTTGGTTACTTTAACCCCCCACTAGACTACGTAGAGAAAAAATCATGCTGACCACTTTCAGCCACCACGAAAAAATTACTCATCCTCATAATTCTCACCTATCATGTGGATGCTGAATTTACTAAGTAATATTGTAATAACAAGTAGTTAACATTCATTTCTTCCCGATTTTCATCCAAAACATTTTTGTGAAATTTAGTTGACAAAAATATTCTGTGGGTGATAGAAAGGGCTTAGCGTGGTAAAAAGTGGCTAATAGTGGTAAAAAGTGGCAGAAGGGTGGCAACTTGTTTCGAGGGCAATCACTCCATAATTTGGACTCCAAGGGTAGGCTTAGACTGCCTGTTCGCTTTCGTGATGCCCTGAGAGATGAATTCAAGGATGATTCTCAGGTAGTAATCACTACGTGGGACAAGTGCCTTATTGCATATCCTTTGCCGATATGGAGAGAAATAGAAGAGAAGGTTATGAGTCTCCCCACGATAGATCCGAAGGTTCGGGAGTTCATGAGGTACTTTATATCGGGTGCTCAGAATTGCCCTTTTGATAAGCAGGGAAGAATACTCATCCCTCAATACATGAGACAGTTTGCAAAGCTTGACAAAGAAGTATTGCTGGCAGGCATGCTCAAAAGCTTTGAAATCTGGAACAGGGATCGATGGGATGAAGAGATGGAGCGAACTCGTCCTGCAATGTCTGACATCTCTGAAAAAATGGCGGAGTTTGGAATATAAAAAGCGATGAGATGCATGCAAGGGAAGAACATCAAAGTGTTTTGCTCGACGAGGCTGTTGAACTTCTCAGCTGTAAGCCTGGGGGACTTTACGTGGACGGGACGCTCGGCGGTGGTGGACATGCTGAAAGAATCCTTGAAAAAAGCTCACCAGATGGAGTGCTTGTTGGAATTGATGCCGATCCGCATGCCTTAGAGATTGCAAGAGAACGCCTGCGCCCATTTTCGGCAAGGGTCCACCTAGTTCAGGGTAACTTTTCAAGTCTCCGGGAAATACTCAGGGAAATGGGTGTCAGGGAAGTCGATGGAATCCTTTTAGACCTGGGGGTTTCGATGTTCCAGTTAAGTGATCCTCGAAGAGGATTTAGTTTTCGAACGAATGGGCCTCTTGATATGAGGATGGACCCGAATCTCGAGATTACTGCTGCTGAATTGGTCAACAGGCTTCCCGAGAAGGATTTGAAGGCAATTATCAAACAATATGGTGAAGAAAGGTGGGCGGGGAAAATTGCCAGGGCAATAGCTGAAGCCAGGCGACAATCGCCAATTTCCACGACAGCCGAGCTTGCCAGGCTGGTAGAATCTGTTGTGCCTCGAAAAAAGAGCAGAGAGAGAATTCATCCGGCAACAAGAACGTTCCAGGCATTGCGTATTGTTGTAAATGAAGAGCTCAAATCGCTTAAGGAGTTCCTCGACTCGGTGCTAGATATACTTAAAACAGGAGGACGGCTTGTAATTATTTCTTTTCATTCACTTGAAGATCGGCTTGTGAAGCAAGCTTTTGGCTCATGGGCTCGTAGCTGTAGATGTCCGAAAGATATTCCGGTATGCCAGTGCGAAGGCAAGCCCTTGGCTAGAATAATTACCAGAAAACCGGTGGTACCCTCAGAAATTGAAATACTGAAAAACCCCAGGGCAAGAAGTGCGAAATTGAGAGCCCTGGAAAAAATATGATGATGCTTTTTAAAGGTGCTTCTAATGCCAGATAGAAAAAATTCGAAGAACAGTGAAAAGCTACCGTCCATGAGGTTTGTAATAGTTATGATTACGTTGCTCATCGTATGGCTGCTTATAAGTTCCATGACCTATGTGTGGATTCAAATGGAAACAATTCAGACGGGATACAAGCTTGTTCGGGCTCACAAGAAGCAAGAAGCCCTGCTAGAGGTTAAAAAAAGGCTGGAAGTAGAGTGGAACTACCAGCATTCACCGGAACGACTTATGGCGCTTGCTAAAAAGTATGGCTTTAGGCCCCCGAGGCAAAACGAACGGATAGTTCTTGGTACAGTGGATTAATTTTCGCCTACGAAGCTTAGGGATGGAAAGAAAGAATGTTGGCCAATAATGAAAACAACGCAAAATCGCAAAAGTGGATAAAAAGACGTATTGTTTTCGTCAGTTATATTGTAGGGCTAGCAATGTTTTTCATCCCTTTTAGAGTGGCCTATTTAAAGTATCGCTATCAGAATAAGTTGTTAAATGAATTGCTCAGCAACACCGAAGGGACACTTAAGCTCGAACCTGCACGAGGAACAATTTTTGACAGAAACGGCAAGGAAATGGCGGTAAGTGTCAGGAAGGAATCTCTCTATGCTGATGCAAGGGAAATCAAAAACCCTAAAAAAGTTGCGAGAATTTTATCCGGGGTTCTTCGCATACCATCATCGAGCCTGAAAAAGAAGCTTGAATCACGGAGATCATTTGTATGGTTAAAGCGGCATTTGACCACCAGCGAGAGGGATAAAATATTGTCTCTGAAAATCAAGGGATTACACTTCAAAAAGGAATATGCCAGGGTATACCCTTACAGTGTGCTTGCGGGGCAAGTACTTGGCTTTGCCGGCCTGGATGGGCGAGGGTTAGAAGGAGTGGAACTTTCTTACGATTCGTATCTTAGCGGTGAGCCGGACACTTTCTGCGTGTTGTGGGATGCGCTGAGAAAGCCAATTGCCAAATCAGCTCTCTCTGAGAAAAACATCAATGGTTGTTCCGTATGGTTAACCATAGATTCTCAAATTCAGTTTTACGCTGAGAAGGAGTTAATAAGAGCAGTTCGCCACTTTGATGCCGATAGTGGTGAAGTTATAGTAATTGATCCGAGTAACGGTGAAATCCTGGCTATGGCAAATTATCCGCCCTTCGACCCCAACAACTTTCGCTTCGAAGCCTCGGATCAGTGGCGAAATCGCGCCATCTCTGACTGCTTCGAGCCAGGATCAACTTTCAAGGTTGTGCTTCTGGCTTCGGCCCTGGAAAGCAAGCTGTTTAAAACCAGGGACATCGTATACTGCGAGAATGGCGCTTTTAGGGTTGCGAGGCATGTTATTCATGATGTTCATCCCCGAGGATGGTTAACCGTGGCAGACGTACTGAAATTTTCCAGCAACATAGGTGCCGTAAAGATTGGCGAGAAGGTGGGGAAGAGGCGTTACTACAGGTGGATAAAAAGATTTGGCTTCGGGGAGAGAACCGGAATTGATCTACCTGGGGAAGCCCGCGGAGTTATAAGGGATTCGAAGAAATGGACGAAAGTTGACATGGCTTCCGCCTGTTTCGGACAGGGAATTGCCGTAACGCCGTTACAGATGACT
>JALSTM010000252.1 GCA_026983715.1 Desulfobacterales bacterium | reverse complement strand
ATACCATTAGCGATCCTGTAACTACTCGAATAGCCAGATTTTCTCGCACCTCATGCCGCCCCCTGGTTTTCTTAGAAATCAATCCACTCCTTTTAGTAATCAAATTTTAACAGAACTTTTTAATATTATTTTATCAAAAACCTTACTGCAATAAACCCATCATTTTCTCTTTCGATTAATCCCAAAAACTAGTAAATGAATAGTATACTATTTGAAGACAACTAGAGCTTGTAGTTAATGCGAACTTTCACGAGCCTTTCGGGGCAAGAAGATGTCGATTTTGCAACCTGCTTCGTGAAAATAATATCATATTCTTACAAAATTATGGCTGTCTCTTCATTTTTTTCATTGACAATTTCCAGCTATTTTGACTATAAAGCTAGAGATATTTTCTCTTAAATGCACCAGCTTGGCTGGAATTCAGGATAAAAAGCACAAACAAGGTAATTGTCCCACTTGGAGTAGGGGCGAAAGAGTTTATCTAGGGAGGAGGTGAATGTAAGCACAAAAGCTAAAGTTAACTCCTTAAAACAAAAACTTAGATTTAAGAAGGAGGCAACAATAATGTTCGAACCTAAAGAACCCCAAAAGAAACTCAAGTACGATGAATTACGGATTTACACGGATGAAGAACTAAACAACTACACGGAAGAAGAACTCAAGGAATTCAAAATTAAGTACGACATTCCCGATGTGGAAGAGCTTGAAAAAGGACCGTGGCCAAGCTTCGTGGCAGACGCAAAACGTGAAGCTCTTCACAGGAGAAAGCTCCCTGATGACAGGCTTCTCATTGGTAAGTACGTTGTTGAAGACACCCTTGGACAGTTGCAGTTATCCTTCGAACACGGCGAAGGTCACTGGAAACACGGTGGAATCGTGGGTGTTTTCGGCTACGGTGGGGGAGTTATCGGAAGGTACTCGGATTGCCCGGAGAAGTTTCCTGATATAGCCCATTTCCACACATTACGCGTCAACCAGCCTGCAAGTAAATTCTATGATACTGACTACCTGAGAACGCTTTGCGATTTGTGGGAATTCCGCGGGAGCGGAATGTTCAACATGCACGGATCTACAGGTGATATAATTTTTCTTGGAACCATCACCGAGCAGTTGGAACCGATTTTCTTCGAGCTGACTCATGTGCTCCAGCAGGACCTGGGCGGATCCGGCTCGAATCTCAGAACACCTTCTTGCTGCGTTGGCAAGGCCAGGTGTGAATGGTCTTGTATTGATACGCAGGATCTTTGCTACGAACTAACCACCTATTACCAGGACGAGTTGCATCGACCCGCATTCCCGTACAAGTTTAAGTTCAAATTTGATGGTTGCCCGAATGGCTGCGTGGCATCAATAGCAAGGGCTGATATGTCCTTTATTGGAACGTGGCGCGACGACATCATCATTGACCAGGAAGCTGTACAGGCTTACATCAACGGTGAGATTGAACCCAACGGTGGAGCTCACAAGGGAAGAGACTGGGGTAAGTTTGACATCTACAAAGAGGTGATCAACCTTTGTCCAACCCGCTGCATGTGGATGGAAGACGGAAAATTAATGATCGACAACAAGGAATGCAATCGCTGCATGCATTGTATAAACGTGATGCCTCGGGCTCTCTGGCCAGGCAAGGACACCGGTGTAAGCATCCTGTTTGGTGCCAAAGCTCCTATTCTTGAGGGTGCCCAGATGTCAGTTCTGACCGTTCCTTTCATGAAGTGTGAACCACCATACGATAATATTAAAGAGCTTATAGAGAAGGTTTGGGATTGGTGGATGGAAGAAGGAAAGAACAGGGAAAGGCTTGGTGAGCTAATCCAGAGATTCGGATTGCCCAAGTTCTTGGAAGTTCTTGAACTGCCGGCGTTTCCGCAGGTCGTCAAAGAACCAAGGTCCAACCCATACATCTTCTGGAAAGAAGAAGACGTTCCTGGCGGATGGCAGAGAGACATCAACGATTTTCGTTCCAGACACAAGAGATAAACAAGGGAATAGGAGGAATATATCATGGCATTATCTCAGGAAAGACTGGGTAGATACAATCCCAAAAAACCTATGGAAAATAGAATCACAGACCTCGGACCGAGACATTTTTGGCAGTATTTTCCGCCCGTGATTCAAAAGAATTACGGCAAGTGGAAATACCACGAAATCCTGGAACCAGGTGTCCTAGTACACGTCTCAGAAACAGGGGACAAGGTTTTTACGGTCAGATGTGGCGGCTGCCGTTTTATGACCGCTGAAAACATTCGTGAAATCTGTGAAATCGCAGATAAATATTGCGATGGCTACGTACGGTTTACCACCAGGAATAACATCGAATTCATGGTAGATAGTCCCGAGAAGCTTGAAGCTTTGAAAAAAGACCTTCAAAGTCGTAAACATGTATCCGGCAGTTATAAATTCCCCATTGGTGGCACAGGAGCAGGATTAACCAATATCGTTCATACCCAGGGTTATATCCATTGTCACACACCTGCCACCGATGCTTCATCGATGGTTAAGGCGATCCTGGACGAGCTTTTCGACTATTTCCAGAGCATGACGTTGCCTGCACAGGTAAGAATTTCCATGGCATGTTGCCTTAACATGTGCGGTGCCGTTCACTGCTCGGACATAGCTCTTCTTGGGTACCATCGCAAACCTCCGGTCATAGACCATGAAATTCTTTCAGATGTTTGCGAAATTCCTTTGGTAATCGCTGCATGCCCAACGGCTGCGATTTCACCGACCAAGCTCCCTGACGGAAAGAAATCAGTCAAGATCAAGCAAGAAAGATGCATGTTCTGCGGTAACTGTTACACCATGTGCATGGCACTTCCGCTGGCTGACAAGGAAGGGGACGGAGTAACCATCCTTGCCGGTGGGAAGATCTCCAACAGGATTACACCGCCGAAATTCTCCAAGGTAGTTGTACCATGGCTGCCCAACAACTTCCCAAGATACCCAGAAGTTGTTCGAGATGTTAAGAAAATCCTCGAAGCCTATGCAAAAGACGCCAGGAAGTACGAGAGAATCGGAGACTGGGCTGAGAGGATCGGATGGGAAAAATTCTTTGAAAAATGTGATCTCCCATTCACCGAACACTTGATTGATGATTACAGGTTGCAGTATGATACGTATAGAACTTCTACGCTATTCAAGTACACCGAACCTGCGTGGGAAGTTTCAAAGGCGGCAGGTGGTCTGTAATCCAATAGGCCACTTTTAAGGAAGGAGCATCACATGGAAGAAATCAAAAAAATTATTATGGATTATGCCGAAAAAACCGGCAAAACCAAGTTCTATTTCAAGGACATGGAGAAGGCAGTACACAAGGTTATGCCGGATGTTAAAGCGAGGCAGATCAAAAAGGCTGCTACCCAGCTTATCAACGAAGGAAAGCTGATTTATTTTTCAACCGGAAGTACGACAATGTATGGTATGAAGGGTAGAGGCCAGACCGAAGACCACTAGTATCTGGAATTCGGTCCGAAATCTCAGGGTAAGAGCGTTCTTGCACTTAAAAGAGATCGCACACTATAGGTGTAGCGATCTCTTTTTTCTAGAGCGAGTTTTACTTTTTAACCCTAAAGAGTTATAAGACAGCAACAGAACAAAAATCAGCAGGTGACCAGCCATGAAAAAACCAATGGATGCAGAAGTTTTTATTGCAGAACAAAAAAGAATCCTTGCGGAGAACCCGGATTGTGCCAACTCTAGTTACAATCTCGGGGTTGCTCTCATGCAAGAGGGGAAGCTTGACGAAGCCATTGAAGCTTTTAACGATGCGATCTTAAATAGCGGCAGAATGTTTGAGGGATATGTGAACCTCGGTTACATCTATTTCAAGAAGGGACAGATGGACAAGGTAATCGAGGTAAATTTGAAAGCGGTTGAAATCGAACCAAGATATGCTCGCGGATACGCAAATCTGGGATTCGCATATCTTCAAATGTGCAAAACCGACGAGGCCATAGAAGCACTGGAAAAGGCTATAGAGCTCAATCCCAGAATAGCCCAGGCGTGGAATAACCTCATGAACGCCTACATGCAAAAAGGTGACACTGACAAGGCCATAGAAGTTGGTGAAAAACTAGTGGAAATGGCACCCACTTTTGCCCTCGCCCACAACAACCTGGCCTTCGCATACTATTCTAGGGGAAATTACGATAAGGCAATTGAATACCTCGACAAGGCGATCTCAATGGGTTTTGAACCACACCCGGATTTTATTGAGGCTCTAAAACCACACCGAGATGAAAAGCAGGGTTAAAATTGGACTACATAATTGAAAGGTATAAACACCTAGTCAAAAAGGCAGACAGGGTTTTCGAGGAAACGGCAAAAAAATACGCCGACTGCATAAAATGTGAGCTTCATTGCGCTGATTGCTGCCATGCCATGTTTGGGCTATTTGCCATCGAAGCATATTACATAAAGAAAGAATTTGATAAGCTGGATGATGGAGTGAAAGAATCCGCGTTAGAGAGGGCCAAACTAGCCGAAAAAGAATTGAGGGACCTCGAAATCAAGTTAAGGAAAGAGCGAGAAAAGGGAGGAAAAACGCCCCAGCAGTCTTTGTCAACGCTAAGAGTCAGGTGCCCGCTGCTGGACGAAAAGGACGAATGTATTTTGTATGAGCATAGACCCCTTACTTGCAGGGTATACGGGATTCCCACATCCATCAAGGGAAAGGCTCACGTTTGCTGGAAAAGCGATTTTAAACCAGGTAACTACTATCCCGTTTACAATCTCGACGAGGCGTACCAGGAACTATTTTACCTTTCCAGGCAACTTATAAGCTGGGAAGGGGGAAAAGAACTGGGTAAGGCATCTCTCCTCGTTTCCGTGCCCAAGTGTATTTCAACTTCGACCGAGGAACTCTTGGAGGAAGTCTTTAAGTAACTTACAGCTTTTCGATAGCCTCACTGGCGATTTCCTCCAAGGTTTTCATGCGAAGCCTTCCTGCCCTGTAGATCCCTATTTCATGGGTGTCGCCCTTGAGATCTTGAAGGTCATCAATAATTTCCTTGCTTCCCAGGTTACCCAGCAACCATGCGGCATAGCCCCTGGTTTTATAGTCAGGATGTTTCAGCAGGGGAATAAGGTAAAGAGGGAGTTTACGAAGCAGATCAGGACGAACTTCTGCTATTTTTCCGATTGCCTGAAGGGCAGAGACCCTTCTTTCTTCATCGGGCAAGAACCTGTATAGATGGGGAATATAGCCAGCGAACATATCTACCTTGTGGCTGATTATTTCACCAATAGCTTCAAACGCTCCCCAACTCGATGCGGCGGAATCAATTATCGCCGTAAAAAGATTCTGCAATATCTTGGATATAAAGCCGGGATTCCTTTCTGCAATTATGGAAGCGACAATTCCAAGCATCTCCGCCGCCCTCATCCTAAACTCATCTTCAACCGAGTAGAGAAGACGCATCAAGTTCCTTACTATTTTTCTGTCACCCCTGGCCGCTTTAATAATTTCATCCACCCGGTAATCTCGCACCAACTCTTCCACTTCCTTCTTCGACAGCGGTTTCCTTGGAGTTTTATCCGATTCTGCCTTTTTAGTGATATCTTTTGCCTTTTTAAGGATCCTTCTTACCCCGTCACTGGTGACTTCTTGTATGTCATCGTGAAGCCTTATAAAGTAAAGAGCTCCATAAATCCGCCGACCTTCCATGCTCCCGGTGGTGGCTATAACGTGATTCACGTAATCGTAATTTTCAACCAGGGCTTCAAGGTAATCTTCTTCAGGCATCAGGCCCCATGCGAGGTCCCAATCCATGTTGCAACTGAAAACCAGTGCTTCAACCATTGCAGACCCAAGGTTATGACCCGTCACATCGCAAGCATAAACGGCCCCGCAACTGCAGGTGCCGACAGGCATTTCACCCCACATTCTTACGGGTAACTCCTGGGGTTTTTCAATTTTTGCCCCGCAAAAAGGGCATTCAACTTTTTTTGTTAACTTCTTACCATAGAGTGGTCCAAGTGTTATGCTCATATGTTTCCTTCATATTCGTGTTTCAGAGATCTAGGTTTATGCTGCGGGAGTTTTCGTCGTACTCAAAATCTACTATTTCATATCCCGACTTGTTTGATCTAAACACTATGTTCCAATTCTTGTATTCATCACCTGCGAAAGAACAGTTAACGTTTCCGACGCGCGCCTCCAGCCACCGAAGCTTAGGTACAATCTGCTCGTGGAAAAGTTCACTTATATAAATTTTATCTTCCTCGTCTAGCTCTTTTTTAATTTCTTTTGTCATATCCATAAGTTCCTGAATTCTAAATGTTACCCCGCACTTAATCCAGAGGGTAAAAAACATATATCACCGTATTTCTAAAAGTCAAGGAAAGGAGGGATATTTCCCGCCAAGATTGAGCCATCGAGCACAAAAAAAAGCAATTCTATTTTATCGGAACCAACTTTGCGGCAAAGAGAACAAACAATATTTACTTTCCGATTCAAATACTTGCATTATATTATCTAATTTATATGGTGTTTTTTGTTGACAAACAAAATTCCCCTGTTTATAAAAATATTCTCAAGCTAACATCGATGCTATTACAGGTAAGAGAAAGGAAATGGTCATATCATCCCCTAGAATAATGCTCACTGCCTTGAGAGGCGGGGCTGGAAAGACAACAATAACTGTTGGGCTTATTTCTGCATTCCGAAAACGGAACCACAAGGTTGCAGCATTTAAGAAAGGCCCGGATTACATAGATGCCGGATGGTTGGCCATGGCTTCAGGTAGCCCGTGTTATAACCTAGATGCTTTTTTAA
>JALSTM010000251.1 GCA_026983715.1 Desulfobacterales bacterium | reverse complement strand
TCCTTGAGCGGTGCAAGGGGCAGTCGCTCCTGGGGTTCAGGTACCCAGATTGCCGTAAAGAAGGTAAAGAGACCCCACCAAATGGCAACGCTCAAAAAAGAGAATCTTACCGCCGTTGCTGAGTTACTCAAACCGATAGAGGCAGGGTGCAGAACCATCATGGTATTGATAAGAAAAAGAATGCCGCCTCCTAGGTAGCCGAGGGAATATCCGAGTCCTGACACGAAGTCACTCGTGGTTGATAGTGAAACGAAGGGCAAGAGGGAATCGTAAAAGACATTTGCTCCCGAAAAACCAACAACAGCAATAAAATAAACTGAAATTGCAACGAACCAACTCCCGGCGGGGATTACAAAAAGTAACCCGGTAAAAAGGGATCCGAGGTAAGCAAAAAGGAGAAGGAATTTTTTTCTGCTATTGCCATAATCGGCCGCTGCGCCAAGTACAGGGGCAACTAAAGCAACGATGAGGCTTGCGAAGGCATTTCCGAAACCTAGCCTGGCGGTGCTAACGTTCACATTGACACCACTGTTCCAGAACTCCTTGAAGAATATCGGGAAGAACCCGGCCATCACAGTTGTTGCAAAGGCAGAGTTTGCCCAATCATACAGCGCCCAACCTAATGTTTCCTTGCTTAAGCTTTTAACAATTGCCATGATTCCGCTTTGTTTGCTTTTGGTGCGAAACGGTTCTACTAAGTCGTTCTCTAAATATTGTGCCAAGCCGACGGCTCAAGTACACTCATTGAGATCGCAGCAAAGCAACCACCAAGACCTTTATACCCTAAAGGGATTACTCCCTCGTCTGCCTTTGGTAGGCTCCTCGCAATCACAGAGGCTTCCAAATGTTTTTTTATGAATCGATCCGCCAGCCACCATCGACATTTCCGTTTACACTCGCCCCTAACTGATTTATAAATACCGCTGTTTCTACGTGATGTTGATAGGTTTTTGTGTGAAAGTCAATTTTTCTTCGGCGTTAATTAGGCCTTCGGATAGGCTTTCATTATTCGGTGTGGCCCGCCCTACGAGGTTCAGGCACGCTGGCTAGTTTAATCGAAAGATATCTTGTATGAAAGGTAATTTTTATGAAAAGTTCCGGCATCAAAAATGGGTTAATAGCTGGGTTAAAGAAAAAGAAAGACGGAAGTTATAGCATTTCTATTGAATGTCCCTCCGGGAATGTTTCCACCAATGTCCTTAGATCGGTTACGAGTATTGCAGAGAAGTACGGGGCCAGGGTACATCTGACCACGGTTCAGAAGATCATGTTGCTGGATTTAAACGAGAAGGGCGGAAGAGAGGCAATGAGGGTTCTTAAAAAATCCGGGATACCAGTAAAATCAAAACGTACCTTGTCTCAGGCTATGGTATGCGTCGGAAAACCTTATTGCCCGCTAGGCTTGCAAGAAACGATGCCGCTTGCGAGATACCTTTACGACCAGGTTTCGCACCTGGAGATTCCTCCCAAATTAAAGATGGCCATCTCTGGATGTCCCGCCTGTTGTTCTTGGGCAAACATGGTGGACGTGGGATTCGTGGGAACCAGAAAAGGTTTTAAGGTATTAATCGGTGGTCACGGTGGGTATAAACCCGTTGTCGGGAAATTACTTGGGACGGTAAGCAGCAAACATGAAATCGTGGAAGTGGTCAGGAAAGCGACTGGTATTTTTATTGCCCACACAAGGAAGAGGGGAAGAATGTCGGATGTGATAGATAAATTGGGACTTGATTTTTTCAAAAAAGAGATCCCGCTTTCCATGGATAAATCCGTAGACTAGTCTTGGGATCTTTCATGGTTAGCATTATCCCTTTTCTCACGGTTCCGACCGGGGAAATTATTTAAGGAAGCTCTGATAAATCTGGATTTCTAGAACTAGCAATTAATTAAACAACTAGGACGAGCATAATGCAAAATCCGTCATTCCGGCCGAAGCGAACCGTAGAGCCGGAATCTACCATCTTCCGGCTAAATGCTTGGATCGAGCCTGCCATTGGCTGTGGATCAGGGGGCGCATGACATACAAAGGGCTCCCTGGGTATCTGAAGAATTTAGTAAAGTCCCCTTAACCAGAAACCTGGGTGGCATAAAGGAATATTCTTGCCCCGGTTCAATATCGAAAGCTGCTAAAGACTGCTGACTCCATCACTTCGCAAGGTTTAAGGCGGTGCTACCTCGATGAGCATTCCCTAAATTTTGTGTCAAACAAAAACCTACCGCACAGTCATTGTGATCTCGTACCCACTTCCTGCGAATTGTAGGAGCAATGGCAAATAGTCGTATCTGAAGTGGGTGCTGGATCCTCACAATGACATGGTATTGGATATCTCCTTCAGGAATCGATCCACCAGGCTACGTAAATAGGTTAACGCTACAGTCCTTCGCATATTTAAGAAATTCTTCTGCTGTCTGGACTTCTACGCCTTCAATTAGATCGTCCGTGGATATTTCCATCATATCGAGGGTCATCTTGCAAGCAACGAACTTTACTCCTTCAAGCTGGGCGATTTCCAGGAGTTCTTCAATTGTAGGTATGTTTGCTTTGTCGATTTTTTTCTTCATCATCCATGTGGCGAAGGATGCCATTCCGGGTATAGCACCCATAACGCCAGCGGGTATGAACTTGCATTTTTTTGCGCCGTTTTTGCGGATTACGTTCATTCCCATGAAAGTGAAAAAGATTGTCGCTTCCATACCGAGGCGTCGTGCATTTATGGCAAGGATCAGTGAAGGATACGCTCCGTCGAGGGTATCCCTGCTGCAAATAAAAGCTGCCTTTTCTTTCTTGGGTTCAGCCTGAGGTTCTTTATCCATCGTGTGTTCATGTATTTTTGCGGCCTCCAACATTTTTATCCTCCCTTTGTCTTTTATACTGAAAGTCACTTAGCATCTTAGTTAATCCTAATATAAGATTATAGCATAAATCTAATATGTCAAGGGAAAAAATACATCAAAAGAAAAGTGTGACCTGATACATTTCTTTGGAAGAGCGCTTTTAGTTAAGGAAGCTCTGATTAATTCCGATTTTTAGGACTACCAACGAATTGAACAAGTAGGACAAGGACAACTCACTAACCCTCATTCCGGCCGAAGGAAAGCGTAGAGCCGTAATTTAGGATTCTCAAACGGGATGCCTGATCTAGCCGGGGGCAGGCATGAACCTGTTGAGTAGAATACTAAGGCACCGAAGCCACAACCAAAACTCATGATAAGGATTGATGGTTTCGTAAAAAGTCCTATAACCGGTCATTGCGAGGATCCCACACACACTTTATGATAATGTTTTCGAGTTTATATCAAGATGTATGGCTTAAAGTGGGTGTGGGAGACGCGGCAATCTCATCAGTAAGGGATTGAGGATTAGGGATTAATCAGCTTCTGCTTTACCCCTTATCCATCAATCCCTACTCCAGTCTTACCCGCCATAATCAGTGAGATTGCTTCGCTTCGCTCGCAATGACAAAACAGGAGACTTTTTGCGAGACTGTCAGGATTAAGATACGCTAAAGTGTTACATGTTCATAAGGAAGTATTCTAAGAACACCCTGGTTAAATGTTTCCAGACTTGACAGGGCAAGCAAAAAACGGGAAGGAGATACTGGTCTTCAGCTCTTGATGGATCTTTATAGAGGCTTTCATCCCTTTGTTGTGGTGAGCACAATGTGGTCCAGCGATGCTGGCTCGTCTGTCTAGCCCCGGTTGCGTGATTGGGGAGGAACACTCATGCGTTATTCCTGCAGAGACAGCAATCCATCTTGCCGTTGTCAGACCGAAGGGCTGCAAGGCATTGAGAGTGCAGTTATCCGGTGGCAACAAAACACTTCTCTCTTGGCGTACTAGGCTTGCCCCGTTAAATTTTGTAACACTTATTTGGGGCATCTCGAGCGAAACAAGAGCTTCATTTATGATGCGCACTAGTAGCGTGAAAATTTGTCACACAAAACGCTACATGTTTATAGGGAAGTACTCTAGTCTTCCCGCACCATGCTTGTTCCACACTTGGGACATTTTACTTCTAAGCACGGAACACCTCTCTGGTGTGGTACCTTTTCTCCGCAAGAAGGACAAACGCAAGTCCCTCCCGGTCCGCGCCTACCGAAACCTCTTCCCTGGCCAGAACCTTTGCCTCTTCCCTGGCCTTGTCCAAAGCCACCGCCGCCTTGTCCCGCACACGAATATCCTTTTTTATTCATTTTTTCATCCTTTGCAATTGGCAATTATGTTAAAGATCTTTTGCTATTTCTACTAGTTTTGTTTGCCAAGTCATTATCCCAACGGTTATTAAAAAGTATAGCAGATTTATTTTTGTTCGCCAGGGATAATAGTTCGTATTTGCAAAGCTCCTGGTTTTTATGTTATAAAACAACAAATTAACCGTGCTGGTATTCTGGGGTCAAAAACGTTAAAGGCCTTTATTTTCCCTTCTGTAAAGGAAATGGCAGGGCGGTGGCTTCAACTCGCTTTGAAAGGTTGAATCTGATGGTTTCCAGGGTGGTAAGCAGCAAGGCTTTCTGGATCACATGCTTTATCCTGGTGGTTTTTCTAACTACCGGCCTCGTTTGTTTCAGCAAGACTGGGTTTATGCACCTATTCCGGATGAAAAGAGAATTGTACGAACTGGAAAAGCAAAACTCTGAAATTTCAAGTAAAAACAGGATGCTTTTCAATAAAATCAGGTTATTTACGAACAACAGGTTATTACAGGAAGAAGCTATCAGAAAAGAACTCGGTTGGGTAAAGGATGGTGAGATTGTAATAGACTTTCCCAAGACCACATCCGGTAACGAAGAAGACATACCATTGCCTCGGCACTAGGCATTTTTTACCCCCTCCTCCGTTCACTCCAAGCAAAATAACCCTAGCTGTGGGTCATTTAACCAAAGTGTCGCGATTTAGAAAATTTCGGCAGCTTTCCTTTTGGTGAGAATTTAAGATATTGGAAAAGCAATAGAAAACGTACCTTCAGGATGTAAATCCCACTGCCATGATTTCCACAGTAGAATGATATATCGGCAGTTGTGCTATATTTAGAATTGAACCAAGGAGCCTAAGTTACAGAAAAGTAGCCTAAAGCAATGCTCCGTTCTGACACGCTGTAGAGAATCTTTCCAAAAAAAACCTGATGTTGAATCTTCCTCGGCATGGAATGTGCTACTCAAAAACGTCAAACGCCAAAAAGGGGCAAGATCTTTAATAAAGTTAGGGGTAATTTTCATATTTCGACGGCAATTGGGGGACAATGTCACTGGCGATAATTATTAGCTGTAAATACTCCGGTCTCTAACCATTTAATATATAGAAAGGAGCAAGAAATGCGAACACCTACCCCTACTCGTGCAAATACCGTGGGTATGCGTAATGTAAACTGTAAGTATTATACCAAGTGCCTCGACGAGGCCGTGGTATCTAACTGGAACTGGTGGTCATGCCACCGCTGCGAATACAAGCACGATCAGGAAACGCCGGAGGTCATTAATATTGCAGCGCTGTATCGCTTTTTGGTAGAAATTTTCCCCAACAAGAGAGAGGAAATAATCAAGCAGCTTAAAGTCAAGGCTGCGTAATCTGGTCAGCAATTTAGGCTATCGCTCTCACCGAGGTGATAGCCTTTGTTCTTTCCTCACCCGGATACTACTTGAATCCGTGAGAAACTTAATGGCCTATTTGCATACATGCCTAAATTGCTGATATTTGGCCACACAATCAAGGCGTTTTACTTTTCACCTTGCCAAGGAATCTCTTTCCAGCCTGCTAGTCGCTTACCTGCACCGCATCTGCGGCGTCATCACTCGCCGGACATAGCAAACTGAGGTTCATTTTTGCATCTGCTGCCCAGGTAAACGATCACGCATTCAGGTACTATTTCTGAAGGCGGCTAGTATTTTTCTATTTCATACGGGGTTAAGGCGATCATATCAGCCCCCAAGCTTACTTGTTCTCTTTTTATATCCGCTGAACCCTAGCCAAATAAGCCGGTTTTTTCTTGACAGAGTGATTCGAGCTTCATATTAATAGTCAACCATGTAACGGAGGTCATGTAGTCTATTTTGTAAGTGAGATTTATCTGAGGAGATTGAGATATGCCTGGTATGGAAAAGTTAAATGAGGCGGAACTTGAATTACTTCAAAATCGAATCAATTGCTGCAAGTTCAAGGAAGTGGCACTGGCAATTTTAGAGGGTTATAAGGAAAGATTGAGCGAGGAAGAATACGGTAAGCTAAAAGAAGAAGCCGAAAAGAAAAAACAGTTCGGGTACTGGGTATCCAGCGACGAAGAGTACCAAAAGGAACTTAATCTTGCCCTTGATCTTGCCAAAATAAAGGTAATCAAAGGAAATACGTGCGATGACAAGGAAGATTATCGTATCGCGAAAAAAATAGCTAAAGAAAATCCGAGCCTTGTGGGATTGAACACCTTTGACTACTTCAGGCAGTATTGCCTGTTTCTCTCGGACCAAGCGAAGGCCATGAGAGAATTCGGCTTGGTGGAACTTGCGAAGGAAAACAATTTGCTAGGAAAGATCACGCTTTCCTAGCCACTGGCAGGACCGGATGGAAATAAGTAGTTTCCCTGAAGATATAAAAAAACTAGTCATCCCTGAGCCTTCTGGTAGGTTCGTCTATCATTGCCTTGGGTGTGGTACTGACTGGGGCATTGACGAACTGTTGTACACCTGTCCCGGGTGCAACAGTGTACTCTTGATAGAGGACCGGGATTGGGACCGATTGAAAAAAATTCCCGGAGAGATGTGGCGGCGGATATTTGATTACAGGAAGATGATAGATGTGTCGTCCATGAAGGGAATATTTCTTTTTTATGAACTCA
>JALSTM010000250.1 GCA_026983715.1 Desulfobacterales bacterium | reverse complement strand
TGGGCGTCTTTCTAATCACTTTTTCCCCTTTCGCTCCTTTCTGTATCGGTTCCTTTGTTTCGTTACCATTAATTTTAGAAAGCTCCTTCTCTCCGAGGAGCATTTCGAGACATAGAATTGCAGCTTCCTTATCCAAAGGCTTATTACCCGCCCCACATTTGGGCGAATGAATGCACGACGGACAACCTATTTCACATGAACACCGGCTGATCAAATTCAGGGTTCTCCCCAGTAATTCTTCAATAACCTCATAGCCTCTAGCCGCAAGACCAACTCCCCCATCATACCCGTCGTAAATGAACACGGCACTTTTCTCAACCTGTGGATGGAAGGGGTAGGCAATCCCACCTATGTCGTTTCTATCACACAATGCAAAAAGAGGAAACATGCTGATAGCAGCATGCTCGATAGCATGTATCCCACCCATGAAATGAAGCCCCCTATCATCCACCCTCTTCTGGATAACTTTATCGATTTCGATCCACAAGCCAATGGTTTCGAATTCGTGAGGCGGTAACTCTAGCGGATAGACCCCAAGAAGTTCCTGACCTCTCAGAAGCCTTTTTTCGTACCCGACAATTCTTTCAGTGACACGAAGTTTTCCAAGGCGAATTACAAAATTTCGAACAGGTTTTGAAAGTAAGACCTCAAGGATCTCCGTTTCTTTTTCGCTCAGTGCCCGGGTAAAATAGTTAACGTTATCCCGTTCAACTTCTATGTTTTTCCTTTTTAGATCGAGGTTTCTAACTATGAACTGCCGACCCCTGTGAAGATACACCGCTCCCGGGTAACATTCCTTTAGTGCCCTGAAGCCATCGGTCTTACCGATACTTATCCATCGGCTATTGCTGTTCTTGACCTCGTTCCTCTTCGTTACGATGTTATATCCTTCTCCTATCCCTCTTATATCCACGCCGCGTTGCGGGTATTTCCTGGGTGAGAACCACTCGTCTGAATAGGCACCAGGCAGCAGCTTGCCCTCTCGAGACAGTAATTCCCGCGTCTCGACATATCTGGCACTATCGTAAACCGGTTCAGTGCCTCGAAGTGGAAGCTCAGCCGCAGCACAGGGAAGGTGACTTTTAAAAATTTCTGAGTTATAGGGGTCTACTATCGCGGCTTCGTATGGTTTGGCAAAGAAGTCTTCCGGGTGATGTACTATATACTGATCAAGCGCATCCGGTTTCGCAATCAGGATAATTGCTGACTCCTGGCCACCTCGCCCCACCCTGCCACTCCGCTGCCAGGTATTTATAACGGTCCCGGGGTATCCGACGAGGATACAGACATCGAGGCCTCCTATATCAATCCCCATCTCCAGGGCACTGGTCGATATCACCCCCTTGATTGAGCCGCTCATCAATTGCCTTTCAATATGCCTTCTTTCTTCCGGAAGATACCCTGCCCTGTAAGCACTTACAACATTTCTGAATTTGGGATAGCTTTGTAAAATCCTGAGGTGAATTACTTCCGTAATGTGCCTCGACTGAGTAAAAACTATGGTTTTAAGCCCTCGATCCATGGCCTTGACCATTAAATTGGCAGCAAGGGTCGTTGAAGTGGTCTCAGTTGGATTTACAAAGAAGAAGTGTTGAGGGGCTCTCGGGGCGCCGCAATCTTCAATAACTTCGAACCTGACCCCGCTTAATATTTCTGCAAGGTTCTTCGGATTGGCTATTGTCGCGGATAAAAAAACAAACTGTGGATCCTTCCCGTGATGGTTTGATACCCTTCGAAGACGCCGTATCACCTGAGCAACATGACTTCCAAATATGCCCCTATAGGTATGAATTTCGTCAAGCACTACAAGTCGAAGTGAATTCAGGAATTCATGCCACTGATGATTGTACGCAAGAAAGGAAAGGTGCAACATATCGGGATTTGAAATCAAAATGTTAGGGGGATTATTCTTGAGCTTCTTTCTTTCGCTTTGCTTTGTATCTCCGTCAAAAATCCCTACCCTTACTGGTTTTTCCTTTGAACAACAACTTGCAATCTCTTTCAAGGATGTAAGCTGATCCTGAGCAAGGGCCTTTATCGGAAAAAGATACAAAACCCGGCTCCCGGGATACTTTTTTATGATCCTGAGCGAATGGAGATGGTAAATCAAGGATTTTCCACTTGCAGTCGGAGTAGAAACAACAACATTTTTTCCCGTCTCGAGGATATCGAGCGCCTTGGCCTGATGTGAGTAAAGTTTATATACCCCGATTTTTTTCAGGACATTCGCGATTTCATCAGGCAAGGGATGCATCAGCCTACCGTATTGGGCAGGTTTTTTCCTCAGGTGTTCATAATGGGTAAGATCAGCGCCAAAGTATTTATCTTCCTTCAGTTTTTTTATAAAACCCTGCATTTATTATTACTCGCTTAGAGCCCCAACTCAGTTCAAACAAACAAAGAAACAAATTCGAATCTTCTTACGTCAACAAGCCCTCTGTCCGTGATTTTAAGTTCAGGTATAACAGGTAATGCCAGAAACGAAAGGGCCATAAACGGGTTGGGTAAGGTACCCCCTAGGTCATGATACGCATTATTGAGACCACCTACCTTTAACACCACTTCCTCTAGGGGGGCATCGGAAAGTAATCCGGCAACGGGAAGGGTCAGAAGCGCCAAAATCTCGGAACCCAGCGAAACCACGAGTCCACCCCCATGGTCAATCAAAGTGTTTACCGCCGTGGCCATTGATTGATCATCACAACCTACAGTTATAATGTTATGAGAATCGTGGGCAACCGATGAGGCTATTGCACCTTTTTTAAGGCCAAATCCCCGGACATATCCGAGACCAATCCTTCCGGAAAACTTATGCCTTTCCAGCACCGCAATCTTGAGAAGGTCTCTCTCTGGATCTGCAGTTACCAGACCATTTCCTATCGGGGTTTCTTCAATTATTTCTTTCGTGTATATCTGGTTTTCAAAAACCTGGATTACTCTCACTTTCTGGCCTTCACAAGGCACAGCAAACTTCTTCTCATCTACCCTGTTTATGTTCATTGAAGAAACATTGTACTTGCTTTCGCAAACATCTGCAGGTGATCCGAGTTTGCCTTCTTTTGCTACAAGTCTTCCTCGCTTAAAAACGAGGTTAGGTTGAATCCCATTTAGAGATTCACAAGTAAAAAAATCAGCTTGATAACCGGGGGCAATCGCACCCAAGTTCCTCAGGGAGAAGTATCGTGCAGGATTTAAAGTTACCATTTGTATTGCAGTCAACGGATCGATACCTTCGTCAATTGCCCTGTTCACAAGGGCGTCCAGGTGTCCAAAGGCCATCAGATCATCAGGATGGCGGTCATCGCTCACCAGCATGCATCTTCGCGACGTTATTCGATTAACAAGGGGTGCAAGCGCAGAGAGGTTTTTGGATTGACTTCCCTCTCTGATCATAATCCACATCCCCTTTGCCAGTTTTTCCTCTGCTTCATAAAGTTCGGTGCATTCGTGATCTGAACGGATCCCGCAGACCAGGTATGCATCGAGACCGCGTCCGGAGAGAGCTGGAGCGTGACCGTCTATCACCCTGCTTTCAAAAAGCTCCAGTTTTTCAATCACTTCGGGAACTCCACCAACTACACCGGGATAATTCATTACCTCCGCTAGCCCTAGGATCCGTTTTTCACGCATGAGATCCTTCATTTCAGAGCCCCCCAGTTTCGCACCTGCTGTTTCCAGGTGAGTTGCGGGAACACAACTGGGAACCATGAAAAAAAAGTCCACCGGCAATGCTTTCGTGGTTTCCAGAAGATACAGTATCCCGTCTTTCCCCAGCACGTTTGCAATTTCGTGAGGGTCAGCTACAACGGCGGATGTCCCGTGAGGAGCCGTGGCCCGTGCGAACTCTGAAGGAATAACCATGGAGCTTTCAATATGAATATGCCCGTCGATCATACCGGGAACAAGATATTGTCCTGCAACATCAATGGTTTCCCCGGCTTCCCGGTCACCAAAACCAACCACTATCCCGTCAAACACTGCAACACTGCAGGACTCAATAAGCCCGTTGAATACGTTTACAACCTGACAATTCCTGACAAGCAAGTCCGCCGGTATTTCATTCCTTGCGGCCTTTATTCTCCGAATCAACATTTCTTCTTTTTTCGTTTTCATTTCTTAAATCTCTGAAAAGCTGGCACCATTGAAAGAACTGACCAACAAGACCAGACCACATTGAGTCAGTAACAACAAACCAAGAAAGTATCTCTTAGGGCTCATTTAAGCCATAGACAAAATTAACCTTCTAATAAGCATTTTCCAAGCATAAAAAAACCTTCCTTTCATTGAGGAAGGCTTGATTGCACATTTCTCTATTTCTTGAAGGAGTGAAGTAATTTTTGTACCTGGCAGTCTTACCTGGAAATGAGAAATAACTTCCGGAGCTCAAAACAATCGCCGGCAAAGATTACATTTTGTACTTTCCGAAATCCTCGGGAGATAGGCTTTCCAACACTTCGGTCCATTTCTTTGCTTCCTCGTCCGTTAGCTCTGCTTCTCCCTTTACAGTTTCAAAACCCTTCGACATCTCGATTACCTCTTCCCTGACATATATGGGCGCCTGGGTTCTCAGAGCTATGGCAATAGCATCGCTCGGCCTTGAGTCAATCCTGGAAACCTTGTCACCATTCTGTATGTAAATAAATGCGTAAAAGGTGTTGTCCCTCAGATCGCAAACCTCCACCTTTTCAACTTTAACCCCGAGGTGGTTCATAAGATCCTTGATCAGATCATGAGTCATAGGCCTCGGGAATTCAATGTTTTCCAGTTGTGTGGCAATGGAGGTAGCCTCCAGGAGCCCTATCCATATTGGCAAAGACCTATCTCCGTCGACTTCCTTGAGAATTATAATCGGCGTGTTGGAGTAGGGATCCATTGTTAAACCAGATACTTTCATTAACCTATTCATTACTCCCTCCTTCAAAAAGAGTTCCTACCGGTACACCACTAGCTGGTTTTCTCTTTCGGAATATCTTTCTTGTTGCGGAAGAAGAAGTTCTCCCTTGAGCGAATGCGCGTACGCCTCGACAATAGTAACAGGAACAAGCTTCCCGATCAAGTTCCTGGAACCATAAAAATTAACTATGTGATTATCCCCTGTTCTCCCGGTAAGTTGTCTATCATCTGCTTTGCTGATTCCTTCAACAAGAACCTCCTGGACGGTCCCGACGAGCTTCTTGTTGCGTTCGAGGGTGATCTTGTTCTGCAATTCCTGTAATCCTACCAGCCTCTTTGCCTTGATTTCTTCCGGAACTTTACCAGGAAATTTCGCGGCAGCCGTACCAGGCCTGTCTGAATAACGAAAAGAAAAAACAGTGTCAAACCTTACTTCTTCAAGCAAATTCAACGTTTCCTGATAGTCCTCTTCGTCTTCCCCGGGAAAGCCAACCATAACATCAGATGAAATACCAATGTCAGGGCAGTAACCTCTAAGCATCTTAACCTTCTTCAAGTATTCTTCCCGGGTGTAACCCCTGTTCATCATTTTTAGAACCTTATTAGAACCCGCCTGTACGGGAAGGTGAATGTGGTGACAGAGGATTTCTATATCACGAAAACATTTCATGAGTTCTTCGGAAAGATCCTTGGGATGAGAAGTTGTAAAACGAAGCCGCAATAGGTTGGTTTCCCCCGCAATTAGTTTAATGAGTTCCGGGAAGGTTACATCTCCATTTTTCAGCCCGTATGAATTTACATTTTGTCCCAGCAGGGTTACTTCCCTGATACCTTTTTCTGTAAGTTGGTTTATCTCCTCGATTATCTCCCGGCTGGGACGGCTTTTTTCTCTCCCCCGTACGTACGGCACTATGCAATAGGTACAAAAATTGTCGCACCCCTGCATTATTGTCACCATGGCAGTGACACTCCCGGCCACGCTACGTTTTACCAGGGGAAGCCTGGGGAAATCTCTTCTGAATCTTGTCTCGACCTGCTTTCTTTTAGAAGCTCTAAACTTCCGGACCAGTTCTGGCAACATATAGAAGGTATCTGTACCAACCACAATGTCTACAAAGGGAAAACGTTCAACCAATATCTCTCTCATCCGCTGTCCCATGCAGCCACCGACAGCAATAACCAGGTTCGGGTTCCTCAGCTTCAACCTTTGAAGCCTTCCTATAAATGAGCAAGCCTTCTGTTCCGCCTTTTCCCGGACGCTACATGTATTTACAAAAATGATATCGGCTTCGTTCAGATTGTGCGTAAGCTCAACATCTTGCAATGTAAAAAGATCGACCAGAGTCTCGGAATCGTACACGTTCATCTGGCAGCCGAATGTCTTGACGAAAAATTTTTCTTTTTGCAACTTTTCAGCTTTCATTTCCCTAAAAAGCCACCTCTGATTCTGTTTCAACAATCTTCAAATTTGCCTCTGCCAGCCTGTTAGCAAGAGTAATTATCATCTTTTTCGCCATGTCAGGATGC
This sequence comes from Desulfobacterales bacterium, assembly GCA_026983715.1. Classification (GTDB taxonomy): domain Bacteria; phylum Desulfobacterota; class Syntrophobacteria; order B119-G9; family B119-G9; genus B119-G9. Next base: position 23,973 of record JALSTM010000250.1, on the reverse strand, counting down.
TCTTCCAACAACTCTTCTATGCTTTCTCCGGAATAGACCTGAACTATGCTCTTACCGATGGAAGTAATCGTAGCCGTACGCTTTTCCCTAAGAATAGAAGCCATCTCTCCGAAAAATTCCCCCGGTTCAGTTATCCTGGCAATCTCCTTTCCCTGTTTGGTGACCCTGAGTCCTCCTTCCGTGGATACCAACCTGTAGATATCAGTCTCAACGGTACCTTCTTTTATAATTACATCCCCATCTTCGTAAAATTTCAACTTAGGAGGCTCAATGGATATTTCCGGCTCATCACCGGCGGCTACCTCAGTGGTAACTTCAAGCTGTTTCAGTATGGACAGAAAGATTCTTTCGGCCATCTGGGGATGTCTGTACAAAAAGTAGTCTGCTGCGTGAGGACCATAAGAAGCTATTCTTGCATTTTCTATAACCTTAGCGCTGAAGTTGGAAGGGCTATTGAAGAAAATATTTTCCAAGCCAAACACATCCCCTTCAACAAGGGTTCTGACAGTTTTTCCGCGCGCCAGAATGCGAACGGTCCCCTGTAAGATAACGTAAAAAAGCTTCTTTTGCTCCCCTTCCCTAATCACCAGTTCTCCGTGGTTGTAGTTAGTAATCTCAATGGCCGAAATTTCCTTGTCGATACCTTGCTGATCCTGCATACGCTACCTTTTCCTCGTCATCTCATTATGTTAGCTCATCTGGTGGAAAGCAAAATTCTTCAAAATACTCTAGCTATCCCAGCGCTTTCCTTTTTGTCTCCAGAACAACAAAGTACGTAAAACTAACCGCGTCAAAATAATAACCATGTTTCCATGGAAAGCAGACACCAATGACACTCACCAAAACAATACTTACTTAAAGGTCAAACCCTCTGACAATAAGAATTTCCTTTGATATATCCTCTTACCACTGTTTCATTTTTTACCTGAACTCCCTTTTTAAGCTTATCACAGCACGTAAAAAGGGCTAGGTATTACCAAGATAAGCAAGATTGTGACCAAAGATATGTCTGAACCAAAAAAATGGGCTAAGCTACATCTTCATAATACAATAGATCGGGGCCAGCAACTATCAATAACTTTCCAAGCGAATCCTCTCTGGGTGCCATTTCATACCACCCTTCACCTGTCAGGCCTTCTTCAATACTAGTAACTATCAAAACGTTCCCGATTTTCTCTGATTCTTTGAGTATCACAAGAGGCCGAAAATTGTGGAAGGAGTACAGAACAGATTCGTTGGCCAAGAAGAACGCGTAATGCCCAGGATATTCGCTATTTAACTTCTTAATTGCGTTTCGAAGCGCCTGAAGAAAACTAATGTAGGGGTTAAGCCGGAAGCTTTCCACAAGTCTGTCCCTTATATACTCAAAGATTCGAGCTGTATACACACTTACTTCTATCCTGGGATCATTAATGGTCCTGTATGAAACTATGTTATCCACAACCCCCACATGAGCAAAAAGCCAGGAATGGTCCAGAAATGTTAAACTAAAAGGATGATTATGGGCACTATGCTTGCTTCCACTCAGCGGGCAACTCACGTGAGAAACGATTATTCTACTATCTATGACTCGAGCCAGGCGCTGAAAACTTTCATGCACCTGATCACTGTCAAAAACCTGTTCGGACGACCTCTCAACAAAAGCAACATGCTCTCTGAAAAATCCTATGCCCCAACCAGTCATATTGCGCCTACTCTTCTCTGCAAAAATAGGCAAATACTTCTTGGGTGTATAGTTATATCCCGCCGATATTGCCAATATGTCACACACATCCCCCCCTCTTTACCTGACGGTGTCCGGTTTTTTAATTTCGTAGAGTTTATCCGCGGGGAATTATCCGTTTTTTATCATCAGTGATTTCATCAACATCTATTGTGCGGATGCACATTCATGTTAACCCACCTGATACGATCCTTATAGCCGAGCGCCAAGTATATTTTGTACATCGTTTGCAACCACTTGTTGGCAGCTGGGTAAAAATCAATTACCTGTATGTTCCCCGCACTCATTTCTACAAGGAATTGAGTAAAAATAATCCACTGCATCGCTTCACTTATGTCTTTCAATATTGCAGAATGGTATCTAAATTCAATAGTTGAACGATACCAGTACGAATGAAGATTAAGACCATGGTACCTTGTTTTGTCGTAACGGGGATTCCGGGCTGCTTCAGGATCGTACCTGTTCTCTTTCGAATACCATAATTTCTTTATAAAAGAAACCCCGTTGGTCATCTCATCGCAGGGAATTTTCAGGATTTTTTCTACATCTAACTCCATGGGCTTACAGGTTTCTGAATTGTTACGATCCCCTGGAATCAACAAGTAAAAGTAGGTCTCCATAGGATATACAATACGCACAAGTTCCTTTAACTCACGACATCCGTACCGTTTTCTGTCCACACCATGATGAACGTGGAAACCACAGGTGCGGTTAATATTCACCTTTTCAATGCTGCAAAGGAATTTAAATGCTGAGTATACTTCAACTAACCCGCCAATACCACGTAGTACGGGGCTCACAAATTCTGCACCACCCATACCACGTATCGATGTATCGTCCTTGAAGTGCCACGTACTTGCGTCCGCGCCAATATTTAAGTTGTAATCTTTTGCAAGATCATCCAGGAAGCGCCCATCATTTGACCGAGACCTAATACAGTATGGTTTTATGATTCCTTCATCAACGGGGGTCATCAGGTAGTCAAGCCCGAAAAACTCGATTTCAACGCCAAAGGGCCGATCCGTAAAATACTGCAACATCGGATATCGATTTTTGAGCTGGAGAACGAGCCACTGCGGCACCATCAGATTACTAGCCTCCTACAGAACATATAACACAATTTATTTGCTAAACACCGAAAGTGTCAAGTGGAAAGAAGATAGATTAAAGTTGTAATAACGCTTGTATGGTGGTAAGTGGGATAAAAAGGGAAATTTCTTCGATGCGGAGGTGAAAGAAGTCCGGGTGAAGCCGAATTATTTCTTGAAACGAACCTTGATTGATGCACCCACACACGATGTTTTCAGGTGGCATGAGAGAGATGGCGCACTGGAAAGGTTAAGTCCACCGTGGGACCCAATCAAAGTCATCAAACGTGATCACGGCATAAAAGATGGAGCTTGTGCCCTGCTTCAGATGGGACCTGGCCCTCTTAAAATTCGGTGGTTGGCCACTCATAGAGATTACGAGAAAAACCGAATCTTCAGGGATATCCAGGTAAAGGGGCCCTTCTCTCACTGGGTGCATACTCACAAGTTCTATCCCCGGGGAAGACATAGGACCCTCCTTGAAGATTGCATAGAATACAAGTTACCATTTCACCCGCTCACAAGGTACCTTTTTGCAGGACTAATCCGAAAAAAACTGAAAAGGATCTTTACCTACCGACATGAAACGCTAGCAAAGGATTTTGAAACTTTGCTAAGATATCCCGTGAAACAACCCGTGACCATTGCCATTACAGGGGCAAGTGGCTTAATCGGGGCAAGCTTGGTTCCGTTTCTAAAAACGGCCGGACACAGGGTAAAATGCTTTCAAAGGCACCAGGTTAAATCTAACAATCAACCCTACTGGAACCCTGACACAGGAGAGATAAATCCAGAAGACCTTGCCAATTGTGATGTTGTGATCCATCTTGCGGGAGAAAACATAGGCAAAGGGCCCTGGAGCAAGAAGAAAAAAAGGCGAATTCTTGCAAGCCGGATTCGTAGCACTCGCCTGATTTCCAAAGTCATATCCGAATTAGACTCTCCCCCCGAAACCTTTATTTGTGCATCTGCCATAGGGTATTACGGCAATAGGGGTGAGAAGCTTCTAACCGAAGAAGATTCCCCCGGCGAAGATTTTATCTCCGAAGTGTGTAGAGTATGGGAAAACAGCACCATGGCAGCCAAAAGAAAGGGAACCAGGGTTATCCATCTTCGTATTGGCATCGTGTTAACTCCCGCTGGAGGAGCACTGAAAAAACTTATGGTTCCTTTTAAGATGGGACTTGGTTCAAAAATCGGTTCCGGGAAACAGTACATGAGCTGGATATCCATTGATGATGTCCTTGGCGCCATCTACCACATCATCATGGTGAAAGAAATAGCAGGGGCGGTGAACCTCGTTTCACCCAAGGCTGTGAGAAACGAAGATTTCGTAACTATTTTGAGCAAGGTAGTTGAAAGATCACTTCGGATGAAACTTTCCGAAAATACAATTAAGGCAGTTTTCGGACAGATGGGAGATGAACTCCTTTTGTCCAGCACCCGCGTTTTTCCGAGAAAACTACTAGATTCAGGTTATAGGTTCAGATATCCGAAACTCGAAGATGCGTTGAGACACGTTTTGGGTAAACGAAAATAAAAAGAATTCTATGCGAGATGTGAAATGAGTTCAAAACTTAAGATCACCTTTTTCTTTCTGATGTCATTGGCAATGTGTTTCGGTTTTTTTCACCTCTTTGTACACGGAACAAGGTATAATTTTGACAGGTTGCATATCTTTCTTTTCAATCTCTGTAGCGGTGGAACGATTGTACTTTATTACACTGAAGGACTTCAAAATCCTTCCCACAAAGTTTTGACTTTCCTCCTACTCAGTATCTCCTACGCCCTCCTAACTTTTTTTGAATACTACGTACCCGCAATGGTTGTTGCCATTATCCTTGCTACCATTGTTGAAAGCATAAGGGTTAAGGCTTTTTCGTTTTTTCCTTCAGATTTTTTCAAGTTCGAAGTGCCTGTTTATAAAAAGTTCCACCAGGCATCTCTTCTATGTCTTTCCATGGGACTCGTTATTTCAAGTGGAGTAATTTTAAATAACATATACCTGAAAGTTATAAAGTTGCCCAAATTTCAACTTGATACATTTTTTCTCGGGTTTTCTTTTCCACTGTCACTTATTACCATGTCGGTAATGTTCTCCCTTATCAGGACAGACTTCGGCAGGTTGATAAAGGTTTTGAAAAATATTGGTTTCTGGGTGGTAAATCTTGGTGTTATTACATTTTTTCTCTTCATTCTCCTGGAAATGGAGATTCCTCAACTGATCATTGCAACCATACTGTCAGCTTGCGTTGTTATGATATTTGTGCTCTACAGGATTCTGGGAGTCGAGGAACAACAGAAAAACTTTCTCACTTCAGGCATGGGTTTCCTCCTTTGCACTGCCATAACAGGGATGCTTTATATCGCATTACACCTATCGCCAGGATATGATAGTTTCAAGGGACAAGTTGTATTGCGCATACACTCTTTTGTATCCCTCTATGGTTGGAACTTGAGTGGGTTAGCGGTAATATGCCGATACAACGATTTTCCTATAAGATTACATTCAAAACACGTCATCTGGTTGCACTGGATAACAGTTTTAATTCTGGCACCATACGGCTACTACTCTAGACCTGTGGCCATCGTGGCGATCGCATCTTACTGCGTGCTATTATACCTGATACTATTTAGCCAGGGTTCTCAGCGAATCAAGGAAATGCTACAGTCGGAAATCCCGGTTTCTGCGTTATAAGATGCAGGTATTCTCTTGACACCAGTATCGTGCATCTGGTAAACGAAACTTATTGGTGCGCGTGTAACCCATCTAATTTAAACCGATTATTCTTCAGTATTACTCTAGCAAGAGAGGGATTTCTCTATTGCCACGTGAGGAGGTGATTACCATAAACGCATTGCACTAAGGTATTAGGGGCTATTTTAAACAAATCGCACAGAAAGGGGGATGTTATGAAGAGAGCCTTTGTCGCCGGTGCACTACTATTACTTTTTCTTGTCCTTCTTTTCCCGATCAACGTAAACGCTGCAGGTTTCTACGTCGATCTTCACGATGCTAAGGGAATGGCACTCGGAGGAGCGTTCATAGCCCAGGCAAACAATCCCAGTGCCATATTCTACAACCCCGCAGGAATGACACAGCTTCAGGGAACACAAGCTTCTCTTGGTTCTACTTTTATTATGCCTACTACAGAGTTTGATAATTATGATACCGGACACAACACCGAAGTTGACGACAACACGTGGTGGCTTCCTTACTTTTACATAACCCATAAGTTCAGTGATCACCTCTGGATCGGTTTTGGCAATTTTTCAAACTTTGCTCTCGGGACCGAGTGGCCGGCCGACTGGGAAGGTAGGTACAATTCGTATGAAGCAACAATAAAAACAGTAACCATGAACCCCAACGTGGCATACAAGTTTAATGACAAGTTTTCCATTGCGGCAGGACTTCAGATCCAGTACCTGGACGTTAGGATGAAAAAGAAGATAGGGATAGAAAATTTGAGAAGTGCAGTAGCCCAGGGACTGGCAGCAGGAGGTGTACCAGCCCCCATTGCTTCGGCAGTGGCATCACAGCTAAACAACGACCCGTCCTCCGATATCAAGAACGAATTAAATGGGGATAACTTTGGATACGGTTTTAACGTTGCGCTGAGGGCTCAACCCACTAACTGGCTAGCTCTCGGTATTTCTTATAGAAGTGAAATAAGGCATCATATTGGTGACGGTGATGTGGAGAACAGTCACCAAGAAGCCATGGCTGCTGAAATAGCGCAAGTAATTTCCGGGAACCTCGGCTTGCCGTACCAGGTTGTGTATCAGCAATATTTACAAGCCCTGAATCAAAGTTTTCCTGACACCGGCGGCTCCGCTACACTCACCATGCCACAAACTCTCTTTTTAGGGGCGGCCGTGAAACCGATCAAGCCTTTAACTATTGAAGTTGCAGGCTACTGGACAGGCTGGAGCAGCTGGGATGACCTTACAGTACATTTTGATGATGCTATTGGTGGAAGCACGGTCTCAGACACGAAAAAAGACTGGAACGATGTCTGGGGATGGAGGATAGGATTAGAATATCTCTATAAAAACTGGGCATTCCGGGTGGGTTATGTTCATGATGAATCACCCATACCTGATGATACACTGGATTTTATGGTTCCTGCTGATGATAGAGATCTCTACAATTTTGGTCTAGGATACACCCACGGCAACTTCACCATAGATGGCGCCTATACCTACCTCGTTATAGATGACAGGGATGTGAGCTCAAACTCCACGATACATCGTCCTCAGGGTGAACTCCACGATGGACATGCGCACATGTTTTCAATAACTCTTGGTTACAAGTTTTAGCTAAGTAATAGGTCAATCTAAATTGCGTTCCCGGGATAACTTGTCCGGGAACGCTTTTTAATTTTAAAAAGGGAAGGAGTGCAGGAAATGAGTCAGGACCTCAAAAAAATGTATAGAACCGTGATGGAAGATCATTTCCCGGAAAAAATGGCCATCACATTCGGCGACCAGACTCTCGTTTACAAGAAAAGAACATGGAAAATACCGGACGAAAAGACGGGAGAATTGATTGAAAAGGGGCTTCGCTACGGGGAAAACCCAGGCCAGGAAGCAGCCTTGTATGAACTGGTAGATGGAAATCTAGTGCTTGGCGATTGCCGTTTTATAGAGCCAGGCAAAGGCCTCACAAGCGCTATTACCGAAGAAGACATGCTACAGGCTGGGAAACACCCAGGGAAAATCAACCTCACAGATGTCGACAACGGCCTCAACATCCTTAAGTTTCTCCAAACTAAACCGGCAGCAGTAATACTGAAACATAACAATCCCTGTGGTGCCGCATGCGCTGACACTCTTGCCAGTGCCTACGATAGGGCTAACATGGCGGATAGAATTGCAGCCTTCGGAGGATGCGTAGTGTTTAACCGTCCCGTGGACAAAGAAACGGCAGAGCTTATTTCTCAAAATTACCTTGAAGTTGTCACGGCACCTGACTACGAAGAAGGCACCTTAGATATCCTGAAACAAAGGAAAAACTTACGGGTTATAAAAATAAATCGCCTCGATAAACTACAGGAATACTGCCATTACCGCTTTGTCGACTTTAAGTCATTGATCGACGGCGGATTGATTGTTCAGCAATCCCCGTTGAATAAAATCCTTAAAAAAGAAGATTTTCAACTTGCAGAAACGACACACGAGGGCAAAGTATACAGGATCAAACGCGAACCCACTGAAAAAGAGTATAACGATCTACTGTTTGGCTGGTTCATAGAACAGGGAGTAACATCGAATTCCGTAATATACGTAAAAGACGAAGTTACCGTTGGTATCGGGACCGGAGAGCAGGACAGAGTAGGGGTTGCCGAAATAGCCGTGTTTAAGGCTTACCAGAAATACGCCGATGCCCTTTGCTTTAAAAAATACGGTATTTCCTACAAGGACCTTGAACTGGAAATCGAGAAAGGGAAAAGAGATAAAACGATCAAGGATGAAATCGATGAACAGACAAAAGAAGCCAAAGGCGGACTTATAGGTTCATCAATGGTTTCAGACGCTTTCTTCCCGTTCAGAGACGGGGTGGATGTAGGAATCAGGCAGGGTATTTCAGCAGTTGTACAGCCCGGAGGTTCACTACGAGACTGGGAAGTAATAGAAGCATGCAACGAAGCCAACGTTACCATGGTATTCACCGGGCAGCGGGCTTTTAAACATTAGTGGTACGATTCCTGAATATTGCGTCAAACAAAAAGCCTAAAACACAGTCATTGCGATCCCGCACCCACTTCCTGCGAATTGTAGGAGCAACGGCAAATAGTCGTATTTGAAGTAGGTGCGGGATCCTCGCAATGACCGGTTTTTAGTAAGAGCTTCCACGGATTTATACCAAAAGTGCGTGCTCAAGCCTGCCTTTAACCGGTAGAACTCATTCTTGAGGTATTCCATTCCATGCTTCCACCAAATTCTGGGATACCCCCAGTTGGTCAAGTACCCTTGCTACAATGAAATCCGCCAAATCTTCAATCGTTTTAGGCTTATTATAGAATCCTGGCATTGCGGGAAGAATAGTAACACCCATCTTTGATAATTTTAGCATGTTTTCAAGATGAATTGAGTTTAGAGGGGTCTCTCGAGGAACAAGGATAAGCTTTTTCCCTTCTTTTAAACAAACATCTGCACAACGATGGATAAGATTAATGGAAGTTCCGTGAGCTACAGCACTCAGCGTGCCCATGCTGCATGGAATAATTACCATTCCCGCCAGCGGGAAGGATCCACTTGCTACTCTGGCAGCAAAATCCTTGTAATCATAACGTATTACATCATCTCTCACAAGATCACGTGTTCCTAGTCCAAGCTCAAGCTTTAGTATTTTCTCGCCTGCACCGGAGACAATTAAATGCACCCTTACTTTGCTTCCTGCAAGTTCATCTAACAGCCGCTTTGCATATATTGCCCCGCTGGCACCGGTTATGGCCACTACAAAATGCCCCGGCACTTTTTCAGTTGAATCTGAACGCATTATTATCCTTTAACCAGTTCCACGTATTCCTCGTATGCCTGATCACCACTTAGCTTCTCATGCACAATGGAACAAATAGCTCTTAGGAGTGAAACAGGGGACTCATCCTGAAAAACGTTTCTGCCGATAGCAACACCCCTTGCTCCGGATCCCATCCATCCTGCAACTTTGTTTAAGAAATTCTTAACATCCCTTACTTTCCCACCACCGGCGATAACTATCGGGACAGGACAATGTGACGCAAGCCCCTCAAGGGTATTTAGATCCTCAGGGGAAGCAGTTTTGATAATATCGGCTCCAAGCTCCCATGCAACTCTTATGGCATGCGCTATCGATTTATCAGATACAGGTTGCGTAACATTTAGCCCTCTAACATACACCATCACCAACAAGGGCATTTGCCACCTGTTGCATTCATCACTTACCATTCCTAAATCTTCGAGCATCATGTGCTCATTTTCGTTCCCAAGATTAATATGCACAGATACTCCGTCTGCCCCGAGTCGCACTGCTTCCTCTACCCCAGCTACAATTACCTTTTTGTGAAAATCAAAGCTAAGCTGGGTACTGGCAGAAAGATGAAGAATTAATCCGGGTAAATGTAAATCCATTTGGGAAGCTATACCGAAATTACCCTTGTGGAGAATAACAGTGTCAGCTCCCCCTTTGATGGCCCTTTCCAGAGCAAGTTTCATATCCTCTAGCCCTCTTATAGGCCCACAACTCACTCCATGATCCATGGGGGTAATTACAGTTTTCCCGTCACTCCCAAGAATTCTTCTTAACCTGATTGTTTTACCGCCCATCCCGAAAACCTCTCCCCAGGCCAATTGGCCCCAAAACTTTCTTTTCAACCCTCATTCCCTTCAGATGGCAAGCCACAAGGAACCATGAAAATCCGTCATTACTTTGCGTAAGTAGCATAACTTTTAGGAAGCTCTGATTAATTCCGATTTCTTGGGCTACCAATCAATTAAACAAGTAGGACGAACACAATTCACAAACCGTCATTCCGGCCGGAGCGAAGCATAGAGCCGGAATCTGGGATTCTCTCGCTGGATGCCGAATCAGAGCCTGCCCCCGACTGGATCAGGGGTCCGGCATGATGTGCAAGAGGCCATTGACAAAGTAAGTAATTAATCAGAGTTTCCTTTATTTCAGCTCTACCGATAAAAGCAAATTTCTGGCTTCTCCGAAAGCATCTTACACTCGACCAGGTACGAAAAAAAGAGATCAAGACCCTCTAAATATTCCTCACTTAAATCATAGCTCAGTTGTTCAAAATATTCCAGGCACTCTGAAAAAGAAAGAATATTTCCCCGAGAAGCCTGCTTGGCAACAAGCGACAGATGGTTAAGACCAAACTCCCTGGCTTTTAGCAAGGCCCTGTATGCAACTTCCAAATGACCGTTGAGTCCGGTAATGATATCTCTATTAATCACCCACACCGCAAAAACAAAAGGCTTTCCTGTCCACTCATACCAGGTACTCCCAAGATCCACCTCGTATCTGTACGCCTTCATCTTTCTTAGCCTCAGAGCATCATCACCGATCGCCAGAAGGGCTGAATGTCTGTTACACTCTACCGGGTACTCAACTGCCCTTGTTTCTGTGTAGCGGGGACTTGCATACCAATATCTATTAAAGAGAAGTTTAAGCAGGTAGACGGAGGTATACGATTTACTCGTTACCAGAATTTCCCTGCCATCTAGCTCCCGTATCGGATAGTTTGAAAAAAGTACCACGCTTTTTACTTCTCCTACAGAACTTATAGAAAGGCCCGGAACGAGAAGGTACTTGCGATAGTTGTGGCCGTATTCGAGTGATGACACTGCACTGATACCTAGTTCGCCCCTTGACATCATCCTGTTTAGCTCGCTGGGAGAACCTTCTACTATTTCAAAAGGATGCTCTACGACTCCCTTTTCCAAGGCATAGTAAACGGGAAGAATGTTCAGAAAACCAATTTTACCTAGCTTTAGACTCTGGTTTGCTCTATCCATTGAACATCTCCTGCTCTTCCCCGCGCAATTAGCTCTGGATATACCTCCTTTACTAAACTGGTTCGCAGAGGAACCTTAAGCAAAAACGCCTTCTTACCAACTTCAAGGCTCCCAACCTCCAAGTGAATCCCCAGAATTCTGGCTCCGTTTATAGTCCCCATTTTCAAGGCATCTTCAGGGTGAATCCCACACTTGTTAACAATAACGTGCATTTCGTTAAAAAGATTCAAATCGGACGTTGATGCAAGGCTGTCGGTTCCGAGACCACACAGCAATCCGTTTTCCAGGAATTTTTTTACCGGGGGCAGTTTGCCACTTATGTATTTGTTGCTTCTCACACATACCGACACGGCAACCTTGTTCCGAGTCAAGATAGAAAGGTCTTCATCATTCACGTAGACCAGGTGCACCGCCAGCGTTGATTCATCCAGTACCCCTAATTTATCAAGATACTTGACAGGGCTGCACAGGGGAGGAGACCACGAGGAGCTCCACTGACCACGTTCTTCCAGCAATTCTTTACATGGGCCTTGGCCGGTCATGAGAAACTCCACCTCTTCCTCGTGTTCCGCCACGTGGATACTCATCAATTTACCCCGTTTTCGATTCCACTCTTTCACCTCCCAAATTAAAACCGGAGACGTGGAATAGACGGCATGAGCCGACAGGTTCAACACCGAAGAGCTATCTTGCGGCTCCATTTCATTCTTTATCAGCTCTTCAACATCCTTCCTGTCCCTGAAAACTTCATCTAAGCTGCCCAGGGCAAATCCTAGTGCCTCTAGAAAAAAAACCGAGATGCCACTAAAATCTTTGAGAAGCCTGTAAACAGAGAAATCATTTCCAACGTCACCAACGGCAACTGTTCCGGATTGGAAAAGGTTTACAAGGGCTTCACGGTAACTTTGCCTGATAGGGTGGGAATCAATTTCGGAACGAGCCTTCAGAAGTTCCCTTACCCAACCAATGAACCCACCTTCATTTTTCTTTTTCCCAAGTTCTCTCAAAAAAGAAAGCTCGAGGTGGGTATGAGTGTTTACAAGTCCTGGCACCAGGGCTGCTTCCCCGTGATCAACTACAATTGTATTCCCCAACGCCCTTACTTCATGAAACTTTCCCAGGCCAACGATTCGACTATCCCTTACCGCCACGGCACCATTTTGAATCGTGGGCCGAGAAACGGGTACAACCCATTTTGCCCTATGCACAACCAGATTATTCATCAATCCACCAGTTCATAGTACATATTCCGCCTTCTCGGAACAAATCCTGCCGTTTGTATGATGGCCTCCAGTTCTTCTATGGAAAGCCTGAACCTCACCCCCGCTGCCGCGACAACATTTTCTTCGATCATGGTGCTCCCAAGATCGTTGGCACCAAAAAAGAGTGCAAGTTGAGCCACTTGAGCACCCATTGTAACCCATGAAGCCTGGATGTTAGGGATGTTATCAAGTACAATACGGGAAATGGCGAGGGTCCTGAGATATGTCACGGCCGTGGACTTGGGTACCGATATGGAAGTGTTCTGAGGCTGAAACGGCCACGGGATAAACGCGGTAAAGCCGTAAGTTCTCTCCTGTAATTCTCTTATTAAAAAAAGGTGTCTCAGTCGATCATCCGGCGTTTCAACGTGGCCAAACATCATGGTTGCAGTTGTTTTTAGACCCTGATTATGAGCCTCTTGCATCACGGAAAGCCATTCCCGGGCAGTGCACTTTCGGGGAGAAATCTTTTTTCTTACCGCGTCAACCAGAATTTCTGCCCCGCCGCCGGGAATCGAATCAAGACCCGCATCTTTTAGTCTTCCTATTACCTCCCCAATTGAAAGGTTGGAAACATTGGAAATGTGATAGATTTCAGGAGGCGAAAAACCATGAACGTGGATATCAAAATTTTCCTTTATAAACTTCAAGATACCTTCATAGTACGATATATCCAGTTCCGGGTGTAGTCCTCCCTGGATTAGTATTTGTCGACCACCAAGCTCCAGCGTTTCTTGAATCTTCTTATACAGATCTTCTCTCGCAATAACATAACCCTCCGGGTCTCCAGGAGGACGATAAAAAGCACAGAATCGACAGCCAGAAATGCAAACGTTCGTGTAATTAATATTGCGATCAACAATGTAAGTTACGATGGTATCAGGATGAAGTTCTTTCCTCCTGAGATGTGCCAGTTCACCAAGCACGTGAAAACTTCCCTTTTCATAAAGAAGTTGAGCCTCTTCGAAACTGAGTCTCTCAAGACTCTCGGCTTTCTTTATGCAACAATCGAGATCCATCCCTCAGAACCCCCACCCTAGGCAGCCTTTCTCACTATATCAAAATAGGTATCTCTTTCCACAGCTTCAAATCCCGCTTCCCTTATGACCCTTATGAGTTCGCTTCTCGTCAGCGCTTGATCACTTTCAGCTCCAGCCATATGCCCGATTTTCTCCTCTATGACAGTTCCGTCCAGGTCATCCGCTCCAAAATGAAGCGCTACCTGCGCAGTGTTAATCCCAAGCATTATCCAGTACGATTTAACATGAAGTATATTATCCAGGAGAAGCCTTGAAACCGCTATGGTCTTCAAGCAATCAATCGGAGTAACCTTGGCAAGGTTGGACAAGGAGGTGTTGGAAGGCTGGAACGCAAGCGGAATAAAACAGATAAAGCCACTTGTTTGATCCTGCAGATCTCTCAGTCTTAGTAGGTGATCGACCCTTTCCTCTATGCTTTCCACGTGCCCGAAGAGCATGGTAGCATTGGACCTAATCCCAATTTTATGAGCCAGCCTTGATATCCTCAGCCATTCATCACCACTTATTTTTTCTGGGCAAACCATTTTTCTTACCCTGGGACTGAAAATTTCGGCACCTCCCCCGGGAAGCACGTCAAGGCCAGCGCTTCGGAGTTCCTGAAGGACTTCCTTTTCACTCAAGCCACTCAACTTGGCAAAATGAGCAATTTCCACAGCTGTAAAGGCCTTGAGTGTAACATCAGGTCGTAATTTTTTAATCTCCCGAAGTACGTCTAGGTAGAAGGAAAAAGGTAGCGCGGGATGGCACCCCCCTACTATGTGAATTTCCGTGATGGGGTCATTAAGCCGCTCTTTCACCTTGTCCAAAATGTCCGCAACGGAAAGCTGAAAAGCCTGGGGTGAGCCTGGAGATTGCCCAAAGGCACAAAACCTGCAACCGTTTCCACATATGTTGCTATAATTAATATGTTGATTAATCACGTAATATGTGCGGTTTCCGTGGAGTTTCCTTCTCACGTAATCCGCAAGAAGTCCTACAGCGCGAAAATTATCCGTTCGAAACAGCTTAACACCGTCGTCAAAATTCAAACGCTCTCCCGCTTTTACTTTTTGCCAAATGTCAAACAATCCGGCACCCTTTAAAGTTCTCTCCATTTCCATTTCTTCTGTCCCCTAGTCTTTGAACCCCCGTTTGACCAGGTCAATTACCTGCTTGATTTTCTTTTTTATTTCTTCCCTTCCGGATCCATGGATTGTTCCTTCAGAATCAAAAAAGGGAACCGCGTAGGCCTGCATGAAACGGTCAAAAATTGCATCCAGCATGAAAGCTGCAATATCAGGATCGAGGTCTGCCCTAATTTCACCACGATGAATACCTGTTTCAATAAGAGGCTTCAAATAATCCACTGAAAACAATCGAATTTTTTTCAGGTATCTATCTCTTGCGGGAAAATCTTCCTGGAAAACCATCTTAAGGTAGATCCGATAGAGCTTGGGATGGTTTTCTATAAAAGAGATTCCTTCCATGAGGGAAGCTTCAACCCGGGAGTAAAAATCGAGGTGTTCCGTGTCTCTTTTTACTTTCTTGAGACTAAACCTGACTGTTTCTATAGCGTAATCAAAAATGTAAGAAAAAAGTCCCTCCTTGCTCCCGAAATACTGGAATATTGAGCCCTTAGCTATACCAATGGCTCGGACAAGCCGGTTGATGCTTGCGCGATGGAATCCCCAGGCAGCAAATTCATCAATGGCTGCTGAAAGTATTCTTCTTTGTTTTTCCCTATCGAGCCTAAGGAAAGTTTTCCTGGCACCGGATTCCATTTTTCTCCCCTCTATGACCACCTGGTCATTTTAGCGGTTTCCTAAACCTGTGTCAATCAAAAACGGGCAAGGGGAAACCATTGACCGATAGTTCTAAAAAAACTCTAATAAACCGGGGCTTTTCAGAAGCAAGAATCAGTTAAACAAGTAGCACGAGCACACAAAATCCGTCATTCCGGCCGAAGCAGAGCGTATTTTGAGGGCCGTCCTGACTAACTAAGTGTATCGAAGGGCCGGAATCCACTTCCATGAAAACTAAATGCCCGATCGGATCCAGCATCACGTGCAAGAGGGCTTTTGTATTTGAGCAATTACCCGAATTCGTGATCGTTCACCCGGGCTGCAGATGCAAGGAAGAGCCCGATGGACGGTAGTAAACTACGACCGGCGGGAGATGACGCCGAAGATGAGGTACAGGTGGACGACCCGCAGGGCGTAAAAAGATTGCTTGACAAGGTGAAAAATAATCCACCCTGGTATGTGGCCAATAGTGAGCAATTTAGACATGTCATACAAATTACCCATAAAATTTTGTCACGGATTCAGGAATTAATCAGGGGTTCAGTAAATAAAAAAAGCCCCCGGCCTTGCAAAGTAATACGCAGGGGGCTAATTAACACCCAGCTCATGAATCTTTGCTGTTACTCCTTTATCTGAGACTTTCTATGCTGGTAGTAAGCGTTTCTCACCGCCACGTAAGGATCAACTGCAGACTCTATCAAGTCTTCGTACTCGCCCAAGCTTAAGGAAGTTTCATTAACCTGCCATCCAGCGTTTACCTCAACATCGGTTTCTAAGTCAGGTACCAGGTAGGAAATGGGATCAAGTAGAAAATCACCGATAAGTCCGATGGTGTCCCTTGGGCTGGACGGTCCCAAAATTGGCCAATCTATGTAGAATCCCGGCCCCATTCCGTACCTGCCCAGGGTTTGTCCGAAATCCTCGTCATATGGCTTGAGGTTAAATTCTCTTTTTGCAACGTCAATCAATCCTCCCACTCCAGCAGTGGAATTAATAAGGAACCTCGAAAGCACTATCCCAGCCCTCTTGGGCTTGCCCTGCAACAGGTTGTTAACGAACCTTATGGGCATTCTTATGTTATGGAAAGCATTCCTTATTCCCTTTCGAAGTGGTTTGGGAACAAAGAACTTGTACACTTTTGATACCGGCTTAAGCAGCCAGAAATAAAGCTTATCGTTGATTTGGAAAAACAACCTGTTTATGGGCTGAAGCGGATCCTTTATCTGGTCCTGGACCTCTTCTCCCGAGTTACTTGCAAAGGTATTATCAATACCTTCAGCATGTGCTCGTGTTATACAAAATTTGCTGCAGTTCGGAATACCCGGGATGCTTACAAACGACATAATAAACGTTAACATGACAGAAAAGAACATCACCGCCAGCACTTTTTTCCTGTAATCCATGAACTGTCTCCTTGCTAAAAAAACCTAATGTTGCAATTTACTTCTTTAACTAAAACTATGGATAGGGATAATATCAAAGGAAACACCAAATTCCGCTAAATTCACAATTTTACAGGCAGTCAAAAAAACCAGTCACCGATAAACACCGGATCTAATCACATTATAGGCAACATTCGTGCCACAGCTCAACTAAAATTATCATGCCCAATTTGCCCGCTTTCATACCTATATCCACCAGCTCTAGAACAGTTTTAACGGGGATCATTCCTCGTGTAAATCAACTTCAAGTGTCAAAAATTTAACGCCCCTGCTCCGTAAATTGAGTAAACGTACTTCTTCTTGACACAGCCATAGAAGAGTTGTTATCTGGAAACATGTCTTTCATTGGGACGAAAAAGAAAAAGCTTTTTAGAATTTACAAGGAATTTAATAAAGAAGCAAGAAAATACATTCATCTTGCCGTATGTAAGGCAGGATGTGCGGATTGCTGCATTGATGTTGGAAACATTGACATAACCACACTCGAAGGGCTAGTTATTCTTGATCACCTTAGAACACTGCCACCATCACAGCAGAAAGCTTTAAACCAGCGATTGGAAGGAAATTTCTGGAGCAAGCAACAACGAAAGCGGTTAAGGTGTCCATTTCTGAGCGAAAAAAACGTCTGCCAGATCTATAGCGTGAGACCCTTTAGCTGCAGGAGATTGTTTTCCTTTGAAGTATGTGGACCAAGGGGCCCAGTACTTCCAAGGAAGTTGTGGGAAACCGGGGAAAAAGCCCTACATAAGATTTATAAGCTCGACGAGTTTGGGTATTCTGGACACATATCTTACGTGTTGAGAATCCTCAAGAATCCAGAGTTTCACAAAATCTACACGCATAAAGAATCCTTACCTGAAAGAATTGAAAAGGAAATCAGGAAATATGACCTCATGGCTAACCGTAATTTACTGAACAAAACCCGAGTCCTAAGGTTGGAGAAAGGTTTAACCCAGAGCTGATACCACCAATTTCTTTCTTACTCCGGTTTGACCCTCACCGGATAAAATCCTATAAATAAACCCCACGAAAAAACTTTTTAAACGTGTAATCTCTTAACAATCTAAGTATAATGCCAGGAATTTTAAACCAACCACTTTGAGTAGGGGAGGATTTTCGGACATGAGCCATATAAGCCAACAGGAATTGAACACGCTGGATCTCTCAACAGTTGATCCCAATATGATTAAAGAAATTATCTCGTCTCTTCACCCTGCGGATGCTGCTGAAAAATTGAGCAGCCTCGATGAAGATCAACTTGCAGAATTTTTCCAGGACCTGGACCTTGAAGTGGGAAAAGAAATTTTTGAGTTCCTCCCTCCCGAAAAGCAAAAGGCTATTCTCCCCAAGCTCAATAGAAGTTACCTCTCCGAACTTATCTCCGTAATGAGCCCTGACGACCGGGCAGATCTTGTGGAAGAATTAGATGAAGAATTCCGCGAAGAGATTTTATCAACCCTGGTCCACAAGGAACGGGAAAATATACAGGACCTAATCAAGTACGAAGAAAACACTGCCGGCGCATTCATGACAACGGACTATGCATTCCTCTGGCCAGAGTTAACAATCAGGGAAGCTTGGGAACATCTCCGCCAGCAGGCTCCGATCAAAGAAACCATCTACTACGTTTACGTGGTAGATCGACAACAGCGGCTGATCGGGATTCTTTCATTGAGGGATATCATAATGGCCGATCCCGACCAAAAAGTGGGAGATGTCATGGACAGAAACGTCATAGCCGTTAAAGTGGATGATGATATTGAACATGTGGCCATGGAAATGAACAAGTACGATTTTCTCGCCATGCCCGTTGTCGATCCCGAAAATCGCCTTGTTGGAATGATAACCTTCGATGATATATTCGACGTTATGACTGAAGAAGCCACCGAGGACATGTATCACCTGGCAAATCTCGACATAGAAGAACAAATTAGCACACCAGTCATAAAATCTGTTAAGCTGAGGGTACCGTGGCTTCTGCTTAACCTTGCCACAGCTATCCTAGCATCCTACGTCGTAAGTCTTTTCAGCGAAACAATCAGTAAGTTCGTTGCATTGGCCGCTTTAATGCCAATAGTGGCAGGAATGGGAGGAAACGCTGGAACTCAGACTTTAACTGTCACGGTTCGGAGTCTAACCCTGGGTGAATTAAAACGGTTGGGTAGCTGGTATGCGCTTTTTAAGGAGGCTCGAGTAGGCTTCCTAAATGGGCTTGTGACCGGCACTGTTATGGGTGTTGTGGCTTTCTTATGGTTTAAAAACCCATGGCTGGGTATTATTATATGTGTTGCCATGCTTGCAAACATGTTTCTGGCAGGAATTTTCGGCGCACTCATTCCCATTATCCTAAATAGCATGCGGTTAGATCCGGCTCTAGGGTCTAGCATCTTTGTTACTACTGCTACAGATGTAGGAGGCTTTTTTACCTTTCTAGGACTGGCAACGGTTTTAATGAACTATTTGCTGGGGACTTGAAAAATTAGGTTAGCACTTCCAAGTAAACTTATGCCCCTCGTTAGTGTCATAATTCCAACGTTTAACCGGGGTTGGATTCTAAAAGAAGCCATTGACTCCGTTCTGTCACAAAGCTTCTATCACTACGAACTTATCGTGGTAGACGACGGGTCAACTGACAATACTCGAGAAATTTTAGCATCATATCCTCGAATTATAGCCGTTACCCAGGAAAATAGAGGAGTCAGCGCCGCCAGGAACAAAGGAGCGGAACTATCCACGGGTAAGTTCATAGCATTTCTCGATTCTGACGACCTGTGGCTACCCAGAAAACTAGAATACCAGGTAAATTTTTTTAAGAAAAACCCCTTTGCCCGAATATGTCAGACAGAAGAAATCTGGATCAAAAATGGAACCAGAATTAATCCCAAGAAGCGACACAAGAAACCTTCTGGAATGATTTTCGAAAAATGTCTCGAATTATGCCTTGTGAGCCCGTCTTCGGTGATGATGACAAGGGAACTCTTTTACGAGGCTGGGGGGTTTGACGAGTCCTTGCCAGCATGCGAAGACTATGATCTTTGGCTTAGGATATCATACAAAAACCCGATTTACCTTGTCAAAGAACCACTTGTTATTAAGCGAGGTGGCCACGAGGATCAACTCTCCAGGCTGCCTTGCCTTGATAAGTACAGGATCAAATCGCTGCTAAAAATACTGGAAAGTCAGGAGTTATCAAGCAACCAATACGAGGCAGCTGTAAAAATGCTAAAGGTTAAGTGTACGATATATGCAAGCGGATGTGAAAAGCGAGGACGCTTAGCTGAAGCCAGATATTATCAAAGCCTTGCCAGGAGATATAGTTGAAACCGAGGAGGAATAGTAGCCGGTATTAAGATTCTATTTCGGCGGCTATCTGCAGCGCGTCATTACAATCGGGATTAATTTTCAGCGCTTCCCTGCAACAATCCAGTGCCCCCTTCAAGTCGTTTATTTCTTGCAAAACTTCCGCCATCCGAAGCCACGGTACTTCAGAGTTTTTTCCCTCCTGAATTCGAAAGCTCTCCAGTAGTTGAATTTTTATCTGATCATGACCATTGCTAATAATAGGAGACCCATGACCGGGAAGCAGTGTTCTCACATCAAGGGAAAGTAACCGCTTTAACGATGATATTCTGTCTTTCATCCTTCCCCCACATACCTCATCAGGCTTTGACAGAACAAGACCATACTGGTGATCTGCACCAAGAACAAGATCACCACTCGCGAGAGTTTTTATATCCGGCAAGTATAAACAAATATCGCCTGCCGTATGACCAGGAGTGTGTAGCACTTCAAGTTTGTACTCGCCTCTGATTACATCACCATCATCCAGAAATTTTAATTTTCCTTCTTTTTGAAGAGCAGCAAAAAATTCAGGGAAGGGGGGGCGGTGCAAATCAAGATAACCCCTGGTAAGTTTGTGCACATAAAGGTCAGGATTCGCAATCTGGTAAATCTCCACCAGGCCACCTACGTGATCAAAATGGGAGTGTGTAAGAATTACTCGCTCTATTTTTTCGGGAGACACAAGGTCTTCAATCTCATCTATTAATCCGTACATGTTCCCAGCATCTATAAGCGTTCGCCCCCCGTCGAGAACATAAACCGCAGAACATGGACCGGCATCTTCTATCCAGTATATTCCGTTCAGTCTCGAATCTTTATCACCCAGGTGCTTCATTGAGACTCCATTTGTAAACACACAGTTAGGCAATTCAGAATCAGCGTAAGGAATTCTTCATGCCCTGCTTAAGCTCTTCCAGCCTTGCAGACACGTCCTCAGGGGCACATCTAAATACTTCGCCCGATTGTCGAACTTTTATCTCTACGGCATTTTCTTTCATTAACTTAGTGCTAACGACCAGCCTAAAAGGTATGCCAATTAAGTCCGCGTCCTTAAATTTGACCCCGGGGGACTCTTGCCTGTCATCCCATAAGACTTCAAACTTGCTGTTGAGTTCACTGTATAGCCTTTCACCTAGCGTCTTTTCACTTTCTCCTTTACCTATAACGATAAGGTACACATCATAGGGAGCAACGCTAACCGGCCAGATAATGCCATTTTCATCGTGCCACTTTTCGACCACAGCAGCCATGAGCCGCTCAATACCTATACCGTAACAGCCCATCACCACCCTTTGTTCCCTACCCTGGTCGTCTAGGTAAGTTACATTCATACTTTTCTCATCGGTATACTTGGTCCCAAGCTTGAAAGTATGACCCAGTTCAATCCCACGCCTGATTTCAAGTTTGCCTTTTCCACACCGGGCACAAACGTCCCCCTCACGAACTTCCGCAATGTCCACCGTTCTAGAATTGTCAAAGTCTCTTCCCGGAACAACGTTCTTGTAATGATAATCCTCCTCGTTGGCACCCGCTACCATCATCGCCGGATATTCCAATGATGAATCAATTAGAACTTCAACACTAGGGTCATTGATCCCTATCGGAGACAAGAAACCCGGATGATATCCTTTCTCGATGAGGATTTCCTCAGGCGCTATCTCCATTTTTATAGCTTTTAACCGGTTTCTGAGCTTGGTTTCAGAAATTTCAAAGTCACCTCTTATAGCAGCCAAAACGAGCCTTCCATCAGCAAGATAAGCAACACTTTTGATAAACTTTCCACGATCTATCTCGAAAAACTTCATTAAATCAGAAATGGTTTTTACACCCGGCGTGTGTACTTTTTCCAGCGGGGGAGCACTGGAAATGTCATCCAGCCCCTCAACTCCGGGTTTCACACCAATTGCTCTCTCGGTGTTCGCTTGATAACCACATAAGGAACAGATAACGAATTGATCCTCCCCGTTCGGGGATTCCAGCATGAACTCGTGGGAACCACTACCTCCCATTATTCCGCTATCTGCTTCAATTGCAGCAGTACGTAACCCGCATCGTTCAAAAATCCTCCTGTAAGCTTCGTATACCTTTGGATAGTACTTATCAAGATCATTAAAATCACCGTGAAAACTGTACGCGTCTTTCATTAGGAACTCTCTAAGCCGGATTACACCGGCTCTGGGTCTCGCTTCGTCCCTTATCTTTGTCTGAATTTGATAAAGCATGAAGGGCAAATCACGGTACGACCTGATGAATTTCCTAGCAATATCTGTGACTACTTCTTCGTGGGTCATTGCAAGAACAAACTCCCTCTGTTTCCTGTCTTTCAGCCGTATCAGCTCGTCCCCGATATCGTAGTACCTCCCCGTTTCTTTCCATAGCTCTGCGGGATTAAGAACCGGCATAGTCAGCTCAACACCATCTATCCTATTCATTTCTTCCCTGACTATAATAGAGATATTTTCTACGACCCTGTGACCCAGTGGCAAAAGGGCATAAATTCCCGCTGCCACCGGGTATATGTAACCGCCGCGTAGCAGCAATACGTGAGATACTACTTCGGCATCCTTGGGGACCTCGTAGAGGGTATGGATAAAAGCCCTGGTTCTTTTCATTAGTACATCAACCTCCAGCACGTTTTTTGAAGATAGATTTCTTATCTATCACGTGAGCTTTAATGGTGCAAGACCAATACTCGTCCCCAAAAGTTGCTGCAAAACATTTTTGCAGCATGCCAATTTATAACATATTGAAATATAATCTCTTTTCTAAATCCAGGTCCGTTCACGATCCCGTGCAAAATAAAACATGCATTTAGAGGAAAAAAAAATGTGCATAGCATTTTGGCTCTCTTCAGTAACTAGTTAATATTACAACAATTAGATATTTAATAAAAATGCCTAGCAAAACAGTAGCGTTATGGTATAATAAAAGCGCTTTCTTAGATCACCTTTTTGATCGTTAGGATATTTTCCTTTAAATTTAGCGTGTTATACAATTTATTAGTTTATGGTTTTATTTTAATTTACATGCATGCTAAAGATGGCACAATGTTTGCTCCTCTTTTAAAAGCGTGTAGGTAATCACTCTTTTTATATCGGGAGGAAGGATAATGCCACTTTATTTATATAAATGCGGATTCTGTGGAAAGCAGGAACCGAGGGTTGCAGGAGTCGATGACCACCATGCAACGTGTTCTGTGTGTCATAATGTGATGCACAGAATTATCGACAGGGAAGATATATATAAACCTTACTGGTACGAGTGTTTGTATGATGCAAGCACGGTAAATATGCAAAGAAACTTGACTGACTAATGACAGAAGATTATACCAGTTAACCCTTGGGGCTAGAGTTAAGAATATCGGCAGGGAATACTCCCCCCTCCTTATTTCCGACATGAGCCTGCAGGGGCGACTCCCCCCTCGCCCCAACAAGTGCCCTCAATGCCGATATTGCCCAAATTCTCTAGCCCCTCCTTCTTTTTTATCCCCCTACTCGTTATGCTTGGGCTCCAGCCATAAGCCATCACGCGCATATCCTATACACACTGACTTGAGCTCTTTGCGCTTTTCAATGAAAAGATTCTTCATGCTTCTCAACCAGTCGGCATGCTTTTTTGCTTCATCGAGGGATGTGAACAGGTGGTGATGTTTATTATTTTGAACGAAGGTTACCTTTTCACACCCTTGAATTGACCATTCGTTGCTACATAGCATGCATCGGACTGTATCGTGAGTAATAAAGCGAAACGTATCCCCCTTGCACAGGGGACATGCAGGTCCTTTTGGTTC
>JALSTM010000249.1 GCA_026983715.1 Desulfobacterales bacterium | reverse complement strand
AATTTTGACAAACTTGGGTTAGGTGGTTTACTTTGCAACCGGAGCTAGACAAAATTCTCGTATATCAAAATGCAAGTTGTATTTTGGGTGTATTTTAATAAATGTACTTGAAATCGACGTAGTATTGATCACTTTTATCGTAATAACCTAGCAAGGTGTCAGCTTCACCCCCCAGTAGATCAACCCCTAAGGTGGTTTCTAGATTGCTGAAATATTTTAGAATGACGCACGGATTGAGGTAATAACTCTTTTCTGTCAACCCGATATTGTACCTGACCTTGCACGTGATGTCACCGTTCCAGAGATCCTTTCTTATTTCACCGTTCAGGAAAACGTTATGTTTTTTAAAGTACAGGATCTCGTCTGAATAGTTGTCCAAAATTTGGTGCGAGATCTGAAAATTAATATACCATTCGTTCACCCCCGTGTAATCTATTCCAAGCACATAATGGTAAACAGGGGTTTCGCTTGATGTGAGGCTTGAATTAAGGAGAGACTGGTGACTAAAATAGGCAAACTCACCTCGAAGACCGATGCTTCCAAGCGTTGACTCAAATTCAAACCCAGCGATATTGCATCTTTTATACTCCACGCGCACATTTTCGTTCGTAATAATTGCACTTTGCAGGTTCTCTTCTATGTTTCCAAACGAGGCTGAATCCTTGACCTTAATATTCTTTATCGGGAAGCTGGCGTAGTAGGGTAGGTCTTCCCAGGTATACATGTAACTAAGCCCCATATCCCAATCATGAACAGTTGTTGTAATTCTAAAACCGAGTTCCCCGTTTTTCAGAGTTTTGGCGGGTTCATTTTCGTCAACCTCTCTGCTTAATACGTAGTCTTTAAATGCTGGGGGCATATTAGAGCGCTTGGTGTCTACTTTTAAATGTTGGTACACGGCCCAGTCTGTCCCGTAATAATCTATTTCTGAGGGTTCAAAAAAAGGGATATAAATTCCTTCGAGGGTGATAAAATCAAGTGAAACAAGGGCTCTTGTCATAAATACGGGAATTTTTCTGTCTTCGTAATCAACCGTGATAAATTCCCTGAAGTCCTGAGGGTTTACGTTATCAACGGGGCTTATCTGATCTGTTTTTCCCCACCGTACTATCTGCTTCCCCACGGTTATTTCTACAGGATCGTGAGCGACTCGTACGTAGCCTTCAAAAAGGTCAATGTCATAGTCATCGGTGGCTTCCTGTGGACCGAACCATAGGTAGTCAGACTGAAGGGATGCCACGAGAGTCACATCACCCAGCTTTAAAGAGGAAGTATTCGTTGGATTTCTTAAAGCAGGTTGCCATTTCAGTTTCAGTCTCACCTTGCTCCTAACGGTAAGTTCGTTTTCCGTTGGGGTGTCATGCCTGGTGTCTTGTTTTAATCCAAGTTCAGCAAAGCCGTGAAAAGAATATGTTTTATAGGAAGAGTTAAATTTCTGCTTGACCGGTTCTTCGAACAGTGATTCTGGATGTTCGGAATTTGAGAACTGTTTCTCTATAAGCCTAGAATGGGGAAAGCGGTTTTGGGCAAATCCCCTTAGGCCACAAAACATGATTAGCGAAATTAAAATACACACTTTCATCAAATGAGCAAACCTAATCATGACCTAGCCTCACATCTTAAGTTATCTCGCCATGACTAATACTACTCACGGAACATATCGGATTTTTTTCTCATGTCTTCTCTTGATACTTTCACCTACAAGGACCACTCGCTTAAAAAGTCGTAAATACTGGCTGTTGTCACTGGGATTCGTACCTATCAACTAGAGAAACGGTTACTAAAGTTTCGCACATGAATTTAGGTTAATTAATTTGGGTAACACACTGAATTTTATCATTTTTTAGTGGAAAGGCAGCTCCAAATTTAGTGTAGTTGATTTTCATAAACAATTAAAATCACTAAAGAAGGAGCTGCCATGAAGAATCATACACTAATGTCACTCTCAATTCAAAAGGAAATTAAAAAACAGCGTATAAGTGCTGAACCAGAAGTCAATAGGGCACTCAATGAACTAAACGTAAAAACTCTTTTGTGTCGTAGTAACATCAAAAAGGAGAAGGGTTATTCTCCCGCTAGCTTACTTTTTGTAATGCTTTTGCTTCCATTGGCTAAGATGAACTTAACGTCTCTTTGGACAATGACTTTTATAAGCGATGTATCAATGCCGGAAAAGATGCCTATTACAGATTCCTCAATCATCCTCGGTTTAATTGAAGAAGGTTTATCTATCTGGTAGTCAATCGTATGGTTGCGCTATGTGATCGGGTAGCCTTCAATGATAAAGTTCTCATTGCAGATGACACCATTTTGAAAAAAACCGGAAATAACATGGAGCTTGTAAGCTTTCATCATGATCATAAGATCCATAGCAGGCAATTAGGTTACCAGGTGCTTCAGCTCGGTTATTGTAAATGGCAACCGAGAAATGACCCGTTGTGGCAACCGAATTTTGACCCATCCTTTGGTTAATATACAATACTTTGAACTGGGTTAATTAGCATGGGGAGCATCGTAGCGAGCCCGTATGGCAAGCGGAGTTGCTACCCATGACTCCTAGTCATCCTATCCCTTTTTAGTGTTTCCCTTAACCTATAACTCTCCTAAGTGCAGTTTATGATATATGCTCTATGGCTTACCCTGTCCAATAGAGCCGCTGTTAGAGTAACCACCACTATAGTAAACAAGGAGGGAAAAACCATTTATTTAAGGAAACTCTGATTAATTCTTTAATTTTTTACAATTTTTCTAATGACAAGTGGGGTTAAAACCTGTATAAATGGGTTATCTTATTGAAATCACGTAATAATCATTAGGAATGGAGAGATCATGAGGTCAAAACAGTTGAGTTTCTTTTTTTATGCAGTTCAGACGCATACGAAGAGTAAATCATCTAAGTTTCTCGATGAAATGGATAAGGTAATTCCGTGGGATGAGCTGGTAGCGCTTATAGAAAGACACATTCCCAAGAACCACAGGGGCAGGAAAAGAAAAGACGCCGAATTGATGCTCAAGAGCTTGTGTCTTGCTCAGTGGTACAATCTCTCTGACCCTGGGTTAGAAGATGCCATAAATGATCGGATATCCTTTCAGAAGTTTTTGGGATTAGATCTTTCCTGTGAGCAGTCACCGGATGAGACCACGTTTGTAAAATTTCGTCATTTCCTTGAAGAGCATAACCTTTACGAAGAGATATTCAAAAGAGTGGTAGAGATACTAGAAGAAAAGGGGCTCATAGTGAAGCAAGGGACTTTGGTAGACGCAACTATTACCAGGGCGCCATCTAGTACCAAGAACAGGGAAAAGAAGCGAGATCCCGAGATGAGTTCCACAAAAAAGGGCAATCAGTATTATTTTGGGATGAAGACTCATGTTGGTGTTGACATGAAACATGGTGTAGTGCATTCACTTACAGTGACAACAGCTAAGGTACATGACTCAAAAGAACTTGAGAATCTCCTTCATGGGGAGGAGAAATACGTTGGTGGGGACAAGGCATATTGCAATCAATCTCTCAAAAGGGAACACAGGTCTTGTGGTATCACTCACGGTATCCTGGATAAAGCACCAAGACAAGCACTCAGCATCCTATATTGTAGACGCCAGTTACCTTTCACTGAGTGCTCGTCAAGGGGTAAAAAGCTTTCCAAGTCTCAGAAGAAAAGGAACAGTAGATTCTCAAAGATTCGCTCGATAGTTGAGTTTCCTTTTGGTATAGTAAAAGACCTTTGGGGTCACAAAAAGGTACGATACAAAGGGTTATACAAGAACAGGTGTCAACAATATTTTCTTTACACCTTAGCAAATATCTATCGAGTGAGGAAGCTGCTGCCAAGCACAGGATAGCCTCTCACAGGAGTAGTGTGTCAAGTAACAGAAAAACCAAGAAAAAAGCAAAAAAACAAAAAACTGAAAGGACAAATTTACCTAAAAAGCTCACAGAAAAACATGAGATTTAAACAATAACTAATTTTTGAAATCACAGAAAAGCAGTTCCAAGCAAAAATACCCTATTTATCAGAGGTTCCTTAAGGCAAACATCGGAACCCGAACCTTTCCATATTGAGATATATAGTGTGTTTGAACACTCACCGATAGCCTTGCAACGTATTGTTAAAATATCAAACTAAAATATGTAGTGAAGAAAAAATAATCCACTACAAATAATATCAATATGTTAAATCAAATTTTGACAAACTTGGGTTAGGAAGCGCCTGACTTGATCATGAAACAGGCATGGCAACCAGAGCAGTCCGGCACCAAGAGTTGATTTAAATCTCCCGTCATAAAAACCCCCTCGTTATATAGACGAGGATAGTTTAATTTAGTGTGGGATTGAGCAGAGCAAAGCCAGACACCAAGAACCAAAGTAGTGGGGAAGTCGAATATCGGGATGTAAGAACCTTTAGCACAAAGCCACGCGGAGGATATCTTCCCTTGGGTTGACCCGTTCTATTCTTATTTTTATAGTATCTCCCGGCTGGATGTCGAGTTTAGGATCGGCTTTCATGTTTACTTCAAGCATGAAATCTGGAAGAAGAAGCTTGTAAAATCTTGTTCCCTTATCCAAAACAAGTGCTTCCGTAATGGTTATATCTTCCTGTTCCAGGTATTTAAGTATCCAGTACCTTGTCCATGTTCGCTTTATGTACATGGCGTTACTCTGTGGTTCCTGGATTCGGTTTATAATATCTTTGAGCTCCTCCCTTGAGTAAACTGGTTCAGATTTTTCCAGGTAGCTCTTAAGCTGTCTCTGCATCACCAGATCAAGGTATCTCCTAATGGGAGAGGTTATCGTGGTGTAACAAGACACCCCTACACTGCAATGACGCTCTGCTTCAACGGAAAGCTCAGCCCTGCTCAGGAGCCTCCTCTGGCGATATTTTTGAAAGAGAATGCTATCGCTGGAAGCGGGTCTGTCTTCTGCCCTCGGTTCCCCCTGGATTCTGTAAATGCCCGGAATATCTCTTTCCGAGAAATATCTGGCCACTAGGCTGTTGGCCAGTACCATAAGCTCAGACACAATGATCTGGCTCGGAGTTTCTTCGTCCTGCTTGCTTAACTGGATCATACCCTCCTGATTTACCCATATCCTGATTTCAGGAACGTATATGATTGATGCGCCTCTCTGTATTCTTTTTTCTCTCAAGCTTCTCGCAATATGGTGCAGCTTTTGAAAAATGGCTTCACTTTCGAGAAAGAGGTTTACGTCGGTATATGTAAGCTGTCGTTTCACTCTAACTAAGCTTGGAGTGATACGATAATCCAATACCTCCAATTCAGGGCTCAACTTTATCAGTATGCTCACGGCAAGTCTGTCTTTATCAGCCCATAGGCTGCATATTTCTTCACTTAGTTGAGGTGGGAGCATCGGTATCCGCCTATCGGGGAGATAAATTGAAACTGCCCTGGAGAGGGCTTCTTCGTCAAGGGTAGATTTCGGTTTTACAAAGTGTGCGGCATCTGCGATATGGACTCCTATTTCGTACTCGCCTCCGGGAAGTTCCTTGAAGCTAATAGCGTCGTCGTAATCCCGAGTTAAAGCGCCATCTATGGTTATAAGCTCAAGTTCTCGCAGATCCTCCCTGCCTTCGACCTCGCTTACGGGCTTGGCAAGAGTTTGTTGTTTTATCCTTTCTACTTCTTCCTCAACCTTTTCACTGAATTCAATAGGTACCTCGTATTTGTAAAGAAGGATGTTTTCGTCTTCTTTCCATTCACCTAGTCTAACAAGTAGTTTGAAGGCACCTCCAACAAGAGGTATTTTAGCCTTTGAAAGCAATTCCTTTGTGAAAGAATACTCCGGAGCATCTTTCCCAAAAACGCAGAACTCTTTTAGCAATTTGACGATTCTTGATTTAAAGTCCGGTTCCTCGGCGGGTTGCCTCTTCCAGACGGATCTTAACCAATCAGCTCCCTCGGCAAGTTGTCTTCTTTTCTCTGCTTCCCGCTGCAGCATTAACTTTATCTGTTCGACTTTCTCTGGGGGGTTGATGTAAAACTTGCGGTCTCTATACTTGAAGTAAAATGGGTTTCTTAGAATTGCCCTTAATATGGCCGCCACCTGGTTGGGGGATGGTGGGGACGAATAAACCATCTCTGCAAGTTCCTGGCAGCAGTAACTTTCGTCCTCTTCTTCAATGAGTAGCTCCCAGAGTTCTTCTACGGGCACACTTTCAGCCAATTCCTGGCGCTCCTGGCTAATTTCTACCAGTTTTTGGACCAGTTTTTCCCTTCCTTCCCCGAGATTAAGGTCTCCGTTGGTATTTAATAATACCCTGTTTACGGCCATGTTAATTTCCCTGTTTTTGGCCGTCAGAACTCTCAGCCTGTGGTTCTTTACCTCCAGGCAGACTCCACACGTGAGTTCTTTGTCATCATAGAATTCAAGCACAGAACCCGGTTTCACTTCCATAATTTCATTTTTCGCCATCACTCAGTTCCCTAAAGCAAGGCTGTGCAATTGTGTAATATACGCATCGATGCCGTCTGCGATCCCCTTGGCTATTTCCCGTTGATATCTCGCACTTTTGAGGCGT
The DNA here is from genome assembly GCA_026983715.1 of Desulfobacterales bacterium. Taxonomy (GTDB): domain Bacteria; phylum Desulfobacterota; class Syntrophobacteria; order B119-G9; family B119-G9; genus B119-G9. Next base: position 24,727 of record JALSTM010000249.1, on the reverse strand, counting down.
TTTGCTTCCATCGGGTTGCTAATGTAAGACGTCTCAACCAAAATTGCCGGCATTTTTGCTCCAATTAAAACATAAAACGGAGCCTGTTTCACTCCGTGATCTCTAACCAGTTTGTACTTTCTCCGCAAACGTCGAACTAGCCTGTACTGTACAAAATGTGCAAGGTTTGAGGATTCGGTTATCTTGGAATTGAGCATCAAATCGTGAAGTATTGACTGTAGATCACTAATACTTTTCTTGGAAGTGGCATTCTCCAGAGCCGCTACCCTCACTGCTTCCTCATCGGTTGCGAAATTTAAAAAGAAGGTTTCAATTCCGGAAATTCTACGATTCCTGTGCGCATTGGCATGAATTGAGATAAATAAATCGGCCTTCTTGGTATTTGCAATTGCGGTTCTCTCTTCTAAAGAGATGTACTTATCTCTATATCGAGTCAGAACTACCCTCATGTGAGGATGCCTTTTTTTTATTTCTTCCTTGAGCCGCTTGGCAATCCCCATTACTACCTGTTTCTCCCTTAATCGCCGATAACCTATTGCTCCACAGTCTTTTCCCCCGTGCCCGGGATCTATCACGATTGTTTTTATTCCCAGTCCCAGTTGCTGAACCAGGCTGGCATTAGGGAGCTTCCTTGGAATGGATACTACGGCTTTGGGAGTGCCTGGCTTTGCATTTGCATGATTACCCAGAGCATCGATAACTATTCTGAACGGATCTTCAAGGGTAAAAACCTTGTAATCGTTTAGGCTCTCTGTGTCCAGAACAACCCTTACAATCTTCTTGCTGAATTGTCCCACTCGAACCGCTTGCAGTAATCCGTCTGCAATGGGGAAACGGTTTTTGAATGATCTCGGAAGGTAAGCATTTTCGAGATCGAGACAAATTCTAACCGGTTTTGCGTGAGTTTTATCTTCGGGCAAAACCTTTTTTGTATAATTAACGGGACCCGAAAGATCTATAACAACCCGCGTGTAGTCCTTGCTAGACCAGTGTCGCACGTCTTTTACTGCCACGGGCTTTGATGTACTGTATTTTTTAGAAGATGGGGAGTGTTTGGTGATCGTGATTCTCTTTTTGTTGGGGAGTCTCTTCTTTATAGCCGCAATCCTCTCCCTTGCTTTTTCTACCATGTCTCCCTTGGGGAATTTTTTTTCCACGAGCCCGTAGAGCTCTAAAGCCTTGTATAAATCATGCCTGTAAAGTTCGTATATTTCACCGAGCTTGTACTGAGCGTCATCGGCAAGATAGCTTGCGGGATGGAGTCGAACTACCGTTTGAAATGCTTCTTCCGCGGCATCAAGGTCGCTCCTTCTCCTCGAATGCTTGTAAAGTCCAAGATATAACTTTCCGACCATGTATCGGGCTCTAGCGGCATATCTGCTTTGAGGGTACACCACGTACACCTTTCTGTAAGCGGTGATAACCCGCAACCAGTTAGAACGGTACTTCTGTTTTTCAGTACTCCTGACCAGGGATCTGTAAAGAGTGCGTGCTTTCTCAAACGCCACGAAGGGGTAGCTTCTCCGGGTCCCGGCGTTGAGGCTCTGGCACCAGGTACATGAATAAAGCAAAAGTCCAACCAAGATAATAAAACAAAGCTTCGCTATTTCCCTCTGTTTTTTCATACTATAATTACGTGTTCGTTATACGGGGTAGTTTTTCTTCTCTTTTTATGCGTTCCTGCAATCTGGAAAGGAAGTTTAATGCTTCCAGGGGTGTTAGGTTATTAATATCCAGATCCACTATCTCCCTTTTTATATCCTCCATGTACCTGTTGTCAAAGAGGGGAATTTGCACGGCCACGGGTTTTTTCGGTTTCTTCTTCGCAAATGGTTTGAGATCGCCCCTTGCCGGCGCTAGTTCCTTTCTCTCTTTTTCCAGGTGTTGAAGTATCTTGTCTGCCCGCTTGAGAACTTCTTCGGGCAACCCTGCAAGTCTGGCTACCTGGATTCCATAGCTCCTGTTACCACCTCCCGGAACAAGCTTTCGCAAAAAGATAATTTCGTTTTTCCACTCGCGAACCAGGACATTCATGTTTTTGACCCTCGGACATCGCTCGCTTAATCGAGTCATTTCGTGATAATGGGTGGCGAACAGGGTTTTGACACCGACGTTATCCAGGTTGTGGAGATATTCCGCGACAGCCCACGCAATGCTGAGTCCGTCAAAAGTGCTTGTTCCTCGTCCTATTTCGTCAAGGATTACAAGGCTTTTAGGGGTGGCGTGTCGTAGGATGTTGGCGGTTTCTTCCATTTCAACCATGAAAGTGGAGCGGCCTCGTGCAAGGTCATCCATGGCTCCCACCCGCGTGAAAATACGGTCTACAAGGGCCACAGAGGCACTGGAGCAAGGAACGAAGCATCCAATGTGTGCAAGAAGAACTATTAATGCCACCTGCCTGATTATGGTTGATTTCCCGGCCATGTTGGGACCAGTTATTATGAGAATTTGATTATCCTTGGAGTCTAGTTTAATATCGTTTGGAACAAAAGACTCCGAAGTCAGGTACTTTTCAACTACCGGATGCCTGCCGTCCCGGATAATAATTTCGTCCCCCGTGGTAATTTCTGGCCTGCAATAACTATTCTGGACAGCTAATTCTGCAAAACTTGCCATTACGTCTATCAAGGCAATTATATCTGCGACACTCTTGATCCTTGCATCGTGGGCAGCGATTTCTCTTCTCAATTGTTCAAATAATTGTTGTTCTAGTTCAACTCTTTTTTCTTCACTTTCAAGAATCGCAATTTCGTAGTTTTTAAGTTCTTCCGTGATGTAACGTTCCGCGTTAACAAGAGTCTGTTTCCTGATGTAATGATCCGGTACCCGGTCAAGATTGGACTTTGAAATTTCTATGAAGTACCCAAATACCTTGTTAAAACGAACCTTTAGATTCGTAATCCCCGTCTGTTCGCGCTCTTTTGCCTCGTATTCGGCAAGCCAACTCTTAGCATCCCACGAAACAGATCGTATATTGTCCAGTTCTTCATCGTAGCCTTTCCTAATAATTCCGCCTTCTGCAAAGGTTGCAGGAGGATCATCGACCAGGGCTTTCTCCAGAAGAGAGGTAAGATCATCCAATGTATCGAACCGGGCGAGCAATCTGGCTAGCAAAGAAGTTTCTGGAAGGGATTGAAGAAGGTTCAATATAGAAGGCAAGTATCGGAAGGAAGCCCTCAGTGACGACAGATCTCTGGGTGAAGCAATACCCATAACGGCTCTACTGCTCAGCCGTTGAATGTCCAGTATCTGCTTTAATTCCTCTCTCACTTGCAGGCGTAACAACTCTTCCTTGATAAATTTTTCTACCAGGTCGTACCTTTCCCTTATTTTGTTTACGTCCTGTAAAGGAAACCGAAGCCATTGCCTGAGCAGTCTTCCTCCCATGGGAGTTATGGTCCTGTCTATGATCTCAAGAAGCGTGCCCTTTGTCCCCTGGAAGGCCGGAGAATAAAAAATTTCGAGGTTCCGAAGTGTCACATCATCGAGGATCATGTAATCGTTTCTGAAGTACGTGACAAGGTTGGTAAGGTGGGAGTTATTCTCCTGGTGGTTTTCCAGGAGATATGCCAACAATGCTCCGGCAGCAGATATTCCCGCGGGCATGTTGTCACAACCGTAAGCTGCAAGGCTGCGTACCTGGAAGTGGTCTGTCAATCTTTCGTAGCATAAAGAGTGGCTGAAGTATTCGTCATCAATATAATTAACATAGCACTTGTTTATCCTTGTTCCGTGTTTTTTAAACCAGTCTGTTAGACTTTCCGGAACCAACAATTCCTTTGGAGATACTCTCGCTAGTTCATCCATGAGTTCTTCCGCGGTTTCTAATTCGGTCACCTTGAACTCTGCCGTGGTAATGTCGAGGTAGGATAAACCAAGCGATTTTTCCTTTCTGTCCCGGGCTATTGCTGCCAAGTAATTGGAGTTTTTTGCTTCGAGGTTTTCGTCACTGGTAACGAGCCCTGGTGTCAAAACCCGAACCACCTGTCTCTTTACCAGCCCTTTTGCTTTTTTGGGGTCTTCCACCTGTTCACATATGGCAACCTTGTGGCCGGCTTCCAGCAGCTTGGATATGTAATTATCAGCCGCATGGTATGGAACCCCACACATGGGAATAGGATTTTCTGCCTGCTTGTCGCGCGAGGTGAGGGTAATTCCCAGAATCCTTGCTGCCAGTTCAGCATCCTCAAAGAACATCTCGTAGAAATCGCCCATTCTGTAAAACAGGAGGGTATCGTGGTACTTCTCTTTCAACTCCAGGTACTGCTGCATCATCGGAGTTAAAGAGACAGTGATCTTTTCGGTGGTTTTCTGGTTTTTACCTTTTTCCATAACGTCTATGTAAAGATGCTCTTCCTAGTTCCCAGAAATGAAATACCACCAGTGTTGACTGGTGGTATAAAAGATTTTGATGAAAATAACGTTTCTATTGATAGACCTATTCCTGCGTTTTTTCAGGATTGCTTGTTTCAGCATTCTCTGCCTCTGATGCAGATGGCTGATTCGTTTTCTCTTCTCCTTGTCCTGTTGCACTTTGAGCACCCTCGGCCATTTTATCTGTGCTCATTTCGGGTTGCTCGGATGCTGCAGGTGTCGTAGGTTCTTTTGTCTCCCTCACCTGCTTCTCATCCTTGGCGGTTTCAGGTGCTGGCTGTGTTTCCTCGCCCGGTTTTGGGAATCCCTGGTATGATTCAAGTTTTTCTCGAAGCGCTTCTTTTTCCTTCCTTACCTTGGAAAGGGTCTTCCGGGTGCTGAGCCATGGCTTCACAAGGAGAAGTATACCAATAAAAAAACCTATAGCCATGCTGATGAGCAAAATTTCGTAAACCTTGAGTGACCATTCTATGGGTGCTCTGACCTTTAGGTCTAGGACGAAATTGTGAGAAACAGTGAACGTTGCGATATTCTGGTATGCGAACAAGGCCACTATACCCACTACCAATAGAAAAATAATCAATTTAAAGAGCCTCATTAAATTCTCCCTCCTCAAAATAAGGTTTTAGCTTACGGTATGTTTGTTGTAAATGTTCCGGGATTGTTCTTACTTCCCCAAGAACCGTAATGAAACTTGTATCACCATTCCATCTTGGTACCACGTGGTAGTGCAGATGGTCAGCCATGCCGGCTCCTGCCACCTTCCCAAGATTTAACCCAACGTTAAAACCATCGGGGTGCATTACTTTCTTAATTATCCTGATGCAGCTCCTGACGAGCTTGTTGAGTTCCAGCAATTCCTCGTCCGTTAGTCCTTCAAGAGAAGGTAGGTGCCTCCAAGGTGCAACAAGCAAGTGCCCGTTATTGTAAGGGTACCTGTTCATAACAACCATGCAATACCTACCCCTGAAAAGGATAAGACGTTCGGCGTCGTCGGCTTCAGGAGGTGGGGGGCAGAAGATGCAGTAGTTTTCCCTTTCCCCCAGAATATATTCCATTCTCCAAGGAGCCCAGAGATTTCTCATTTTCCTCGATCCGTCAGGTATATGATTTCAGCACTAACTCTAGATTGCCCGTTAATTTCGATTAGACCGATACTGGGCGGAAAGTTGGGCTGGCTCCCCCTGAAGGAGCCGGGGTTAAACAGCAACCTTCCATCCGGCAGATTTTTTATTAAGGGTCTGTGAGTATGACCGTAAACAATTAGTTTGGTGTCTGGAAATTCTTTTAAGATGTTTTCTTCGATGGGATGAGAAATCCCCCATCCGTGAATAACACCGACCCTGACACCGTTAACCTTGAAGGAAATTTTGGTCTTGAGCAGTTCCTTCAATGTGGGGCTGTCCATGTTGCCAGCCACGGCATACAGTGGGAATTGTTCCAAGTAATTGTAAACAGCATATGCAACGGTGTCTCCAGCGTGGATAACAGCATCGACATCCCCAAAGTGTTTTTCCACAGCATCGGTAAATTCCGGGGTTACCTCGTACAGATGTGTATCCGAAAGAACGCCGATCTTCATTTTACTGAAACCTGTATGCTTGAATTACCTTACAGATGATCACCAATAAGATTCTTTTATAATAAACGCCAGAGTATATCAACTATCTTTCGCATTACAATCGATTTTTCTCACGATGGTAAAGTGATTTACCGTGGCTTGAAATCCCAAAACACGCGCTTCACAAAAAAAGGAGCTTCGCTAAATGCGTACGGCTAAAACATAAGCCGTGAATTGTTATACCAATTTGCTTAAAAGAACTCGTTAGTGTTGCCAGTTTCGTTAAAAAAGTCCTGAATCCGTGATCGTTTACCAGGGCCGCAGATGCAAGGAAAAGTCCGACGGACTATAGTACGCTATGTCCGGCGGGCGATGACGCGAAAGATGCAGTGCAGGTATAGGCCCCGTAGGGCGCAAAAAGATTGCTTGAGAAGGTGGAGAATAATGCATCCTTGCTATGTAGTTAACAATCGGCAATTTAGACATGTTATACAAATTAGCCATAAAGTTTCATCCCGGATTCAGGGAAGTGTAAAAATGCGCCCTGGGGGTTAGAATTCTTCAATGCTAACCGGAGGGTACTGTACAGCTAGGAGTGGTTTAGAAACATGAATTCTCGTTATGCTGGTTGACTTAAGAAAGAAACAAATTAGAATTACATAAAAGCATCTTTGAGATAGGCCGCCGCTTGTCTCACCGGAACAGTTAAGAGAAGAGATCGGTAAAGATTGCGGCAAAATAAAAACCGTTAATGGACCGAAGAGAAAAGAGGAGCAGATTGGATGGCGCTATTGGATCAGATTCAAAAGGACCTGAAAGAAGCCATGAAGGCCAAGGACAGTGTTCGACTCGGGACTCTGCGATTAGTTCTCACCGCTATTAAAAACAAGGAAAAAGAAGTCAAACGCGAGCTTGAAGAAAAAGAAGTGTTGCAAATAATCTCCAACCAGATTAAACAACGCAAGGATTCAGTTGAGCAGTACCGAAAAGGCGGACGAGAAGATTTGGCATCCAAAGAAGAGCAGGAGCTAAAAATACTTCAATCCTACATGCCGGAACAACTCTCTGAAGCCGAACTGGAAAAGCTGGTGATGGAAACAATCCAAGAAGTAGGAGCCACCACGGTAAAAGATCTGGGTAAGGTAATGAAAGTAATCATGCCCCGTGTTGCGGGACGAGCTGATGGCAAGGTGGTTAACCAGATGGTTCGTTCTCGCTTATCATGAAAGATCATGAACCCTCATACCCTTCGCTGCCTAGAGTACCATACTATACTTGAGTTGTTGGCAGAGCTGGCAGTATCACCTCTGGGGCGCGAGGAATGCCTGAATACCCGGCCCACCAACAACGTGGATGATATCCTGGAATCTCATCGCCAGGTAAAAGAAATACGTGAACTGGAAGCCTCGGAAGGTGAATTGCCCCTTGGGGAAATTCACGATCTCAGGCCGTATCTTCAGTCCGTGCGGGTGGAAGGAACAATCCTTGCCCCCACCGCGTTCCTTGAAATCAAGAAGACACTCCATACTGTAAATTTGCTTTATTCGTGGAAAGAAAAATGTAACAGGTTTTATCCCAACGTAAGAAGGCTCTTCTCTCAACTAACCCCTCTCAATGATCTTTACCTGGTCTTAAATGAATCAATAAGCGACTGGGGAACAATCAAGGATTCGGCAAGCACCCGGTTGCGGGAAATTAGAACGAGGCTCAATTCTCTAAGGGAGAGGATAAACAGAAGTTTTGATTCTTTGTTTGAAAGAAAGGGTATTGGTCATGTTTTTCAAGAGCGGATAATCTCAGTGCGCAATAACCGGTTCGTTGTTCCCGTACGCGCGGAATCAAAGGGGGTCATTAAAGGCATTATTCATGACGTGTCCCAGAGTGGTGCCACTGTCTACATGGAACCGCTGGAACTTGTTTCTCTGAATAACCAGTGGAGTGAGCTTCACCAGGCGGAAAAGTTGGAAGAGAAAAAAATCCTGGCCCGTTTAACTGACGAAGTTAAAGGCAAGGTTGATCAGATCGGGGAAAATCTTCAAGTCCTTGCTAGAATTGATTGTACGTGTGCAAAGGGCCGTTTTGGTGCAATAATGAGCGGAAGGGCTCCAGAAATGTCTGATAAAATATTTCGTCTAAGCGATGCTTACCATCCCATTTTGCTTCTTCAGTACATGGCTGCCAAAAACCATGATCTTCTCCCCGAGTCCTTAAAGAAGCGTCTGGTATCGTCTGCTGACGAAAAAAGGAAAGTCCCTGTCCCCATACCTATATCCCTGGAGTTGATACCGGAATGCCGTATGTTGATCATCAGTGGTCCTAATGCCGGAGGGAAAACTGTAGCCTTAAAGACAGTGGGACTTCTTGCCCTGATGAATCAAAGCGGAATCCCTGTTCCTGTAAACGAGGGAAGTCAATTCCGAGTTTTTGAGAAGGTTTTCGTTGATATTGGTGATGAGCAAGACATCCAAACGCACCTGAGTACTTTCTCTGCCCGGGTGGAGAATCTTAAACTTATCCTTGAATCTTTTTCGGATAATTCTCTTGTTTTGCTGGACGAACTAGGCACGGGGACAGATCCTGCGGAGGGAGCAGCTCTGGCTCTAGCGGTGGTTGACTATCTCAAAGAACAAGGCGCGTGGACAATAGTGACGACTCATTACCACGCACTTAAGGCGTATGGAGCCGTAAATGTCGGAATTGAGAACGCCTCGGTGAGTTTTGATGAAACCACTGGAAAACCCACGTATAAACTCCGCTATGGTTTTTCTGGTACGAGTAATGCCTTTGATATTGCGATGAATCATGGCTTTCCGGCGCTTGTACTCGAAAAGGCAAAAAAATTTATGAGAGAAAGTGAAAGGGAAGGGTACCATGTGCTGAGTAAACTGGAACAGCTAAGGGAAACCACGGAGAATCTTCAAAACGACCTGGAAAAAGAATTGGCAAACGTTCGGCGGATAAAGGACCAGGTTGAAGCGGAAAGAAACCAGATCCGGAGCAGGAAGAACGAAATAATGGAGAACGCTTTAAGCAGGGCGAAAGACATTATCAAGGATGCTGAACAAAACTTTCAAAGACTTCTTCGGGAACTTAGGAAAGAAGGTTTGCAGAGTGCATCAAGAATTAAACATGATATAGCGGTTATAAAACACCGTACTACTAATGAATTAAAACCAGAAAAAGTGCATTTAGCGGAAGAATGTGAACTCAGGGGACAGGTGAAAGTAGGCGATAGTGTAAAGATATTAACCTGCAAGAAGGTGGGAAAGTTGGTTCGCTTATCACGGGACAAGAAAATTGCGGAAGTTCAGGCCGGTAATATGAGGATAAAAGTAGCACCAAGTGAACTTATTCCCTGGAATTCAAAAAAATCTTCCGTGGATAGCAGACAACAAAAAGCTACGTTTTTCCCGTTACCTAACCGGGTATCTAATGAAATCAACGTGGTTGGTAAAACCGTGGAAGAGGCTATCAAAGAGGTAGACAAGGTAATTGATTCGGCTATACTTGCGGGAATCGATAAGATTACCATTATTCACGGGCACGGTACAGGGAGACTAAGGGCAGGAATACACTCTTACCTCGATTCAAACCCGCAGGTTGCCAATTTCTACTTTCCCGAGCTCAGGCTTGGAGGACGTGGTGTGACCGTGGTGCAATTGAAAGAATAGACCGCTTCTAAAAGTGTAAACATGTCTGGGTTAAGAGACCAAGTAGCAGAAGTCAAGCGTGCAGCTAACATCGTGGATGTAATATCATCGTTTGTCCGTCTTAGAAGGGCAGGACGAAACTATGTTGGATTGTGCCCCTTTCATGCCGATAAAGATCCGTCCTTTACCGTGAACGAAGCCAAGGGCTTCTTTTATTGTTTCGGGTGCAAGGCGGGAGGAGATGTTGTTTCCTTTATCAAGTTGTATAGAAATTGCACGTATTACGAGGCCCTGCAAGAACTGGCAGAAAGATACGGAATTGAATTAAAAAAATTTGATTCCGCTGCGAAGAAAAAAGAAAAAGATAGAGAAGAACTATTACTCGAGGCTAATAAAATTGCAGCTCAATTCTACAACAAGATTCTTCTCGAGGAACCCCAAGGATTGCAAGCAAGGATATACCTGAAAGAACGTAATATACCCATGAGTATTGTCCGGGAGCAGAAATTGGGATATGCTCCTAACAAGTGGGATTACCTGTTGAGGTATTTCGATTCCCAAGGGATATCCGTGAATATTGCCCTCACAGCTGGTCTTGTTGTCGAACATAGAAAAAATGTTTTTAGGGACCGGTTTCGCCACAGGTTGATGTTCCCCATACGAAACTCCCGCGGGCAAATTATAGCATTTGGAGGCAGAACCCTTGATGACAATATTCCACCGAAGTATTTGAACAGCCCCGAAACGCCAATTTACCACAAGAGCAGGGTTTTATATTGCTACCATATTGCAAGGGAAGAGTGCAGAAAAGAAAGGCGTGTTTTAGTTGTCGAGGGATACATGGACTTGCTGAGACTCCATGTTCATGGGGTACGAAACGTTGTGGCCACCCTTGGAACGGCGCTTACCCGCCAGCACGTGAGGCTTATGGATAGAATAGCCGATGAAGCCATAATGGTTTTTGACGGGGACGAATCCGGCATCAAGGCTGCCACTAGATCGCTGGAAATGTTTCTTCTGGAACAATTTCCAGCTCGTTGTGTAATCTTGCCGGAAAACCTTGATCCCGATGATTTTGTGGAAAAGTACGGTGCCGAAAAGTTTAAAGAACTGGTCAATAATGCCGGAGAATTGACTGATTTTTTCATTGAACAAAGAATGAAGGCTTTCCACGGAACACTGGAATCAAAAAGCAAGCTGGTGGATGAGCTATTACCGGTTATCAGAAATATTCCTAACCCTGTTATAAGGGGAATTTACATAAACAAAATAGCTGAAAAAACAGGTATCCCGGAAAGTGCCATTTCTGAGAGATTTAAGGTATTGAAGTCGGGATACGGTCGTACCAGGTTCAGAAAAAGAAAGAAGATTGAAAATGGCGAGGGAATAGATGAGGTCTGTTCCCTTGAAGAAAGTGTTCTGAAGGTACTGCTTCATAATCCCGGTTTTCTCTCCTTGGTAGATGCCGACAGGATTATGTCTCTTTTTAGCAATGAAAGGCTTCGAAGCATTCTGGCGGCCATGGTAAATATCTGGAAGGAGGAGAAAACGATAGACTTGGACAGGCTTGTGGTAGAATTGGCCAGCCAGGGAAACGAATCTGTGGCTGTGGACCTGTGGATGACTTCCGAGTGCTGGAATACCGAAGAAGAAGCGCTTAAACACCTGGAAAATAAGCTGGGTGCACTGGAAGAAAGAATCCTTGAAAGAAAGAAGGAAAGATTGCTGACCGAGATTGGTCAAGCGGAAGAACGCGGCGAAAGCGAGAGGCTCAAAGAACTTTTGAAAGAATTCGAAAGAAATTTTTTTTAGTATTGATTTCCGGGAAAAAAGAGAATATCATAAAAAGGTTTGACTCTCAAAGGAGACGGCAAAATACGTAAATGATCAAAAATCTTCCGATTGTAGCTTACCCTGAAAAACCTCAATGCTTTGGCAACTCAACAAGATATACTCCTGGGAGGATCTTGTTTTGTTTTATGAATATGTGTGAAAAGAACCTAGAATAAAAGGGGAGAAGAGTTTATGTCGAAAAAGCTCGGGGCCGAAAAACTAAAACAACTCATTAACATGGGTAAAGAAAAGGGGTTTTTGACCTACGATGAGCTAAATGAAGTTTTGCCCAAGGACATGGTCAGTCCTGACAGAATCGAGGACATACTGGCCATATTTGAAGAAATGGACATAGAAGTCGTCGAACGCCCGGAAGATTATAGGCCTGAAAATAAGCAGCTTGCCCCGGGTGGAAAATCACCTGCCGAGACTGATGCTCTTAAAGAAGATCTTGATTACAAGGAAAAAGCTGCTGATCCGGTGAAGATGTACCTTCGCGAAATGGGCATGGTTTCTCTACTAAACAGGGAAGGTGAAGTTGAAATTGCAAAGAGGATCGAGGAGGGGGAGCAGGAGGTACTGGATGCGATCCTTGAAACATCCATTGGTATCAAAGAGATTATAAAACTTAAAGACGATCTACGGGAAGAAAAGATAAGTTTAAAAGAAGTTTTGAGGGATATGGATGAAGATTACACCCAGGAAGAGGTGGTAGCGAGAAAAGAAGAAGTCATCAAGCTCCTCGATGACGTGGCAAAACTTGAGGAGAAAAGAAGGGTTATTCAAGAAGGACTTTTCGTTAACGGCCATGAACCCCTTGGCAAAAATGCATTCCATCCCGAGTTACTCGAAATAAAAGATCAGATGAATTCGCTTGTTAAGGACCTTAGACTGGGAAGAAAGCAGATCGACAAGATAATCGACAAGTTGAGGTCTTACGTGGTCAGGCTTGAGGCTGCAGAGAAAAAGGTTGAACGTTGCATGATAAACACCGGTCGACCGTACCAGGAGCTAAGCAGAATATTCAGGGAAGTTGAAGAAAATCCCGATAAAATAGACGAGGCGGCTGCAAATCTGGGATTGACTGTAGAAGAATTTAGAAGCCTGGAAGATATGGCAAGGGAAGGGCGCCAGGAGATCAGGAACATTGAGATGGAAACCAGGATGGATGCCCGGAGCCTCAAACAAATTCTTCGCAGGGTAGAAAATGGCGAGAGGAAGGCAAAGGATGCAAAACGTGAACTGATAGAAGCAAACCTGCGCCTAGTTGTAAGTATAGCCAAGAAGTACACAAACCGCGGGCTTCAGTTTCTAGACCTCGTTCAGGAGGGCAACATTGGCCTTATGAAGGCTGTTGATAAGTTTGAGTACCAAAGGGGTTACAAGTTCAGTACTTATGCCACCTGGTGGATCAGGCAGGCAATAACCCGGGCCATTGCAGATCAGGCGAGAACGATCCGTATACCTGTACACATGATTGAAACCATTAATAAGCTTATAAGAACTTCCCGCTACCTAGTACAGGAACTGGGTAGAGAACCGACTCCCGAGGAAATTGCCGAAAAAATGGAATTTCCCCTTGAGAAGGTTAGAAAGGTTCTAAAAATAGCCAAGGAACCTATAAGCCTGGAGACTCCCATAGGGGAGGAAGAAGACAGCCATCTGGGTGATTTTATCGAAGATAAGAAGGCCACGTCACCCATAGATGCGGTAATTAACCTGAATCTGTCTGAGCAGACAAGAAAGGTTCTTGCGACTCTTACGCCAAGGGAAGAAAAGGTTTTGAGAATGAGATTTGGAATAGGTGAGAAGGCCGATCATACCTTGGAAGAAGTGGGGAGGGATTTTTCGGTTACTAGGGAAAGAATAAGGCAAATCGAGGCAAAGGCCTTGCGCAAATTAAGACATCCCAGTAGGCGTAAGAAACTCAAGAGTTTCATCGAAAGTTAAACGTCTCTATAAGTAATATTTCTCTTGCCTAACAGGGACTAATAAAATAAAATAGCTATGCGTTAGGCGAACATATACGGGCCCATAGCTCAGATGGTAGAGCCACCGGCTCATAACCGGTCGGTCCCTGGTTCGATCCCAGGTGGGCCCACCACCAGAGAATAAGTTATGAGGTTAGACCTAAAGACTGAAGGCATAATGCCGGTTGGCAGACATTGTTTTGAGAAAGGTTCCAGGTTTGATGGCGGAAAAACACAACCCTGGGACCGTAAACCCGGAAACTATAAGGTACGCAGGGGGGCATTCCAAAGAGAAGCCCCCCTAATTTTTTGCGATGATTTCAACAATCACGGTGGGAACATTTGTACAATGGCTTGAGGAACTAGCACCCCCTGATCTGGCAGCATCTTGGGATAATGTGGGACTGCAGGTGGGAGATCCTGATAGGCGGGTGCAGAAAGTAATGGTAAGCCTAGACCCGTCCTTTGCGGTTGTTGAAGAAGCCATAGACAGAGGCTGTGACCTGATTGTTACTCATCATCCTCTTATTTTTAAACCCCTGAAAAAAATTACCTCCGATAACCTCGTAGGAAGGATACTATTGGCACTGATTTTTAATGGTATTTCTGTAATATCAGCTCACACAAACCTCGACGCCACAAAGGGGGGAGTTAATGACACTCTTGCTACTTTGCTTGGTTTAAAGCATGTTCAAGCTGTGGGGGAAACGGGTGCGGATATCGATGATTCCCAGCCGCGAGGCATGGCACGGCTGGGAGAGTTTGAACCGGGAAAAAGCCTGGAGGATCTTTGTGGATTTCTCAAGGAAAGACTTTCAATCCCACACGTACGTGTCGTATCAGGGCCGGATTCCGGCGTGATAAAAAAGGTTCTTGTTTGCGGGGGTAGCGGAGGCACGATGCTAGAGGTGGCACTGAAGTTGGGGTGCGATGCTTTGATTTCCGGCGATATAAAATATCACGATGCCATAAATGCCCGGGAAAACAATCTCACAGTACTCGATGTGGGACACTTTGGATCAGAACATGTGATAGTTGCGGAACTCGCTAGGTACTTCGAAAGCAGAATAGGGGAGCGAGGCGGCGTTGAAATAATTCAGGCTAAAGGTGAGGTTGACCCTTTTGCAATAGTATAAATACGTTACAAGGAGGTTTGCATTGCAGGAACAACTAAAACAGTTAATAGAATTGCAGAGACTTGAATCCGAGTATCAGATCCTAGAAAGGGAAAAAAATGCTATCCCGAAAAAATTGAGAGAATTGGAAAGGGATTATGAGCAGTTTACTGGTCAATTAACCGTAAAGAAACAAATCTATGAGGAAGGAAGTAAAGAAAAAGTGGTCTTTGAGCAGGAAATCCGGGAGCTTGAGAATCAATTGTCAAGGAGGAAGAGAAGGCTGCTTGAGATTAAAAACAACCGAGAATATCAGGCGTGCCTCCGGGAAATTGACAGCATAAAAAGAGAAATCAAGGAGAAAGAAGACCAACTGCTGGAATTGATGACGAGCCTGGAAGCCCTGGAAGGAGAAATAGCCAGCGGTGATAAGGAACTTGAAGATCGGAAAAAACTTTACGAGGAAAAAAAGAAAGAACTCCTGGGGAAATCCGCTGACCTTGAGAAAAAGATAAAAAGATTCGAGTCTAAACGAAAAAAAATCTCACAGAAAATCGATCCCAATCTTCTGAAAAAGTTCAATTTCATAAAAGACAAACGAAACGGAATTGCGGTGGCTCCGGTGGACAATGGTGTGTGCCAGGTTTGCCATATGAACATACCACCTCAAACCTTCATTGAACTACAAAAAAATGAAAGGATGCACAATTGTCCGAACTGCCAGAGATTTATATACTGGAGTAGGTTTGAAGAAAGACTAGAAGAAGTAAAAAAATAACACGTTGCCTCTTGAGTTCCTCGGTAAAGTGGCGGGTGTTTCAGTACTCGCCATTTTTTTGTTTTGAACAAGCTTTTGCAATAGGCGTGGAGTAAGCTAGATGGAAATTTTTTATGCGGTAATACTCGGTGTTATTCAAGGACTGACGGAATTTTTACCGGTGAGTAGCTCAGGGCACTTGGCCGTAGCCCAAATACTGATGGGTTTTGGGAACTCGGAACTAGTAATGGATGTCTGTCTGCATCTGGGAACGTTGCTCGCTATACTGTTGGTATTCAGAAACGACATTGTCGATATAATAAAAGCAATTCCGAGGCTTCCTCAACTGGTGCGAAGAAAAGCTAACGATGATATCGATGAGCCGTTGTGGCTGATCGCGTTAATTATCTGCGGAAGTTTTGTAACCGGAGTTGTGGGACTGCTGGGTGAAAAGGTTTTTGTTGGCTTATTTACGTCTCTTCGGGCTGTAAGTATTTGTTTTATTATTACGGGATCCATCCTGTGGTTCACGAGGTTTTTTAACACCCCGTGTGGGCGAAAGCTAAAAAATACGAAAATTAAAGATGCTTTGACCATAGGGCTTGCCCAGGGGCTGGCAATTGCTCCGGGGATATCCAGGTCAGGCACTACCATATCAACCGCCCTGTTTCTGGGACTCGATAGGGAGCTCGCAGCCAGGTACTCGTTTCTACTTTTTATACCAGCAGTGGTCGGTGCCACTCTTCTTGAACTCAGGCACTGGGAAGCTTCTTCATTTAGCTTTCTAGCTGTTGCCATGGGTGGTCTGTCAGCTTTCGTGGTAGGTTACTTGGCCTTAAAAGTGCTCCTGAACCTGGTAAAAAGAGGTGCCTTCCATTATTTTGCCTACTACTGCTGGGTTTTGGGTGGTAGTGTCCTTGTTTATTCCTTTTTGAAGTAATTCCCCTTGATTTTTTAAGCACATCCCTTTAAAAAAGTAAACTTGACCAAATTTGCCGCTGACGAAGCTTCACATCTAGTGTTCGGTAAGCTCACTTTGATACTGTATTTGGCACCTGCTTGATCCGGTTAAGGGTTTATTTTACGTGAGGTAAGTAATAATATAAAGGTTACCTGGAGTTTACAATGCCGATTAAGCCCCCGATATACTGGAACACCACCGCTGAAATTTTTATCCTTGATCAGCGAAAACTACCTCGCAAGGAACAGTACCTAGCGTGTAGGAGCTTGAGGCAGGTGGTTAATGCTATAAAAAAACTTGCTATCAGAGGGGCTCCGGCAATCGGGCTGGCAATCGCGGTCGGAGTTGCCTTGGAAGCACAGAAGATCGAGGTTGACGATGTACAGGTATTCGTAAAAAAATTTGAAAAGATGTGTAAAAACGCAAGCGAAGCACGGCCAACCGCGGTAAACCTTATCTGGGCCATTGAACGAATGAGAGCCGTTATTATTGAGAATCCGGGTGCGGACGTTGATCGGTTGAAGAAAAATTTGTGGAAGATGGCTGAGAAAATCAGGGATGAAAATATCGAGCTTGATATGGCTATAGGGAGACATGGTCAGGATCTTGTGAAAGATGGTATGAATGTTCTTACCTATTGCAATACGGGAACTCTTGCAACGGGAGGTTGTGGTACTGCGCTGGGAATTATCAGAACGGCGTGGAAGAGAGGGAAACGTATACATGTTTATGTGTGTGAAACCAGACCCCTTTTACAGGGGAGTCGACTCACGGCATGGGAATTGTTGAACGATAATGTTCCGATGACTTTAGTTACAGATAACTCCGTTGGCTACCTGATGGAGACAAAGAAAATTGATATAGTTATAGTGGGCGCTGATAGGATAGCCACCAACGGGGATACTGCGAATAAGGTGGGGACATATACACTGGCCGTTCTCGCAAAGGAAAATGGTATTCCTTTCTATGTTGCGGCACCTCTTTCAACCTTCGATCCCGCTATAAAGAAGGGTTCAAATATTCCCATTGAGGTGAGAGATGATAAAGAAGTAACCCACTTGAACGGGAAGAAAATTGCTCCCGTAGGAGTAAGGGCGTATAATCCGGCCTTCGATGTTACTCCCGGCAAGTACATATGGGGGATTGTGACAGAAAATGGAATAGCTAAAAAACCGCTTGGAAGGTCGCTTAAAAGGCTCCTTACAAGGACTCGTTAATGTTGATGCTGTAGGCAAGGGATGTTTCTGATTCAAAAACTTAAGGAGGTTCCAGATGGTTGAAAAGGCAGACAAGATTTGGATGGACGGGAAACTGATACCGTGGGACGAAGCTCGACTACACGTTTTGACACATTCACTCCACTACGGTCTTGCCGTTTTTGAAGGTATAAGATGTTATCGGTGTGCCGACGGTTCTTCTGCGGTATTTAGACTCAAGGAACATGTAAGACGTCTCTTCGATTCTGCTCACGCATTGCTTATGAGAATTCCATATACGCAGGATGAGGTCACTCAGGCAATTATAGATACAATTAAGGCCAACGGTCAGGATGAAGCCTACATACGGCCTATTGCTTTCATAGGTGAAGGTGCCATGGGATTACATCCCCAGGATAACCCGATTCACACGGCTGTAATAACGTGGAAATGGGGAGCTTATCTGGGTGAAGAAGGTTTGCTTAAAGGTATTCGAGCCAAGATATCCTCTTTTACCAGGCATCACGTAAACATAATGATGACGAAGACGAAAACGGCGGGCAACTATGTAAACTCCACTTTGGCCAAGCTTGAAGTAACGAAAGCGGGATACGACGAAGCAATTATGCTTGATCCCGAGGGATACGTTGCCGAAGGGACTGGTGAGAATATATTTATAGTGAGAGATAACAAGTTAAAAACACCTCCTCTTACTTCCATACTAGGTGGTATTACCAGGGATTCAGTTATAGCGATAGCTAGAGACGAAGGACTGGAAGTGGAAGAAAAGCGTTTTAGCAGAGATGAACTTTATATTGCCGACGAAGTGTTTTTTACGGGCACCGCTGCGGAAATAACGCCGATCAGAGAAGTTGATGATAGGGTAATAGGTTCTGGTTCACCGGGACCGGTCACAAAGAAGCTTCAACAGATATTTTTTGATGTTGTTAAGGGTAAAATCGATAAGTATAATCATTGGCTCACCTTCGTTAGCTAACCAGCATGGCTGGACTACACTGGTCCGGTCGCAACGAACAGATGAAAGTCTCCATAAGGGACCATCTGGAGCCAAAGATAAAGTAGACTTTCAATGAGTGGAAACTCAATCTGACGAGTGACCGAGGGGTAAACGGATATGGCAAGTAAGAAATCCTCAAAAAAAGAGCTTGAAAGACTC
Organism: Desulfobacterales bacterium; assembly: GCA_026983715.1. GTDB lineage: Bacteria > Desulfobacterota > Syntrophobacteria > B119-G9 > B119-G9 > B119-G9. The sequence continues at coordinate 6,133 of JALSTM010000249.1, read as the reverse complement.
ACAGAGAAGCTATTTTGGGAACGAAAGCTGGTATGGGACTGCATTACTGCCAGGGAAAGGAATGCTATTTTCTCATTTGGTGAAAGATACAAGATCTTCCTTGATGAAAGTAAAACGGAGAGAGAGTGCGTGGAGAGTATCGTTTCCCGTGCGAGGGAAAAGGGTTTTCGGCCTTGGAAGGAAGCGAGGGAAGAAGGGACCAAGAAGATTTATTGGGTGCACCAGGGAAAAACGGTCTACTTGACGGTGATAGGGGAGGATGATGTAAGAAACGGCCTAGCCATTATCGCTTCTCACCACGATTCCCCTAGGTTAGACCTGAAACAGAATCCCCTATACGAAGAAGTTGACCTGGTCTTTTTAAAGACTCATTACTACGGAGGGATAAAAAAGTATCAGTGGCTGGCGCGGCCCCTGGCGCTTCATGGCAAGGTTATCTTGCAAGATGGCAAGGAGTTTAAACTAAAGTTAGGGGAAGATGACAGCGATCCTGTTTTTACCATTGCTGACTTGCTGCCTCACCTTGCGAGGAAAGTCCAGGGGCAAAAAAAGGTTAGTGAAGCCTTTGAAGGGGAGAAGTTGAATATCCTCGTTGGCAGTATCCCACTAGGGAATTCAAAGGTCAAGGAACGGTTCAAGTTAGCAATAATAAACTATTTGAATGAAACTTATGGGATGACCGAGGAAGATTTTGCCAGTGCCGAACTTGAGGTGGTTCCTGCGGGTAAGGCTCGTGACCTCGGGTTTGACAGGAGCCTCATCGGTGCCTACGGCCACGATGACAGGTCTAGCGTTTACACATCTTTAGAGGCAATCCTCGAGTTAGGCAGGGTTAAAACCACAGCCTTGGCATGTTTCTATGACAAGGAAGAAATAGGGAGTGAGGGGAGTACAGGAGCAAAATCAAGGTTTTTTGAACTGGTGGTTAGCAACATCCTTGAAAGTCAGGGGGCAGATCCCAACATATCAAACATCCTTGAAGTTCTGGCCAATTCACGGGGCATAAGTGCCGACGTAAATGGTGCTCTTGATCCAGATTATCAGGAAGTGCACGAAAAACGAAACGCAGCTAGAATAGGCTACGGGGTCTGCGTTACCAAGTTTACCGGCTCCGGAGGAAAATACCATTCAAGTGATGCTCATGCCGAATACATTGCCTGGTTAAGGCGTTTGTTTAACAAGCACGGAGTGGTATGGCAAACGGGAGAACTAGGGAAGATTGACGAAGGTGGTGGTGGAACCATAGCGAAGTTTCTTGCTTCCTACGGGATGAATATAGTGGATTGCGGAACTCCGCTCCTTTCCATGCATTCTCCGTTCGAAATTGCGAGCAAGGCTGATTTGTACATGACAAGGAAGGCTTTTGAAGTATTCTGGAAGGGGGAAGGATAAAGATCGGACACTAATATCTCGGAAATTAGCAAACGAGGTGAACCTTGGTACTGGAAAAGATTGGTGCAAAAAAGGCAGAGTCTGCAGAAGAGCTCATAAAGGCAGAAACCGGGGATATTCGTGAATTAAGAACCCATGAAAAGTACATAGTGGGTGCAGTTGCCGTGCTCTGGGCACTATACCAGTTGGCCTTGCCCAGCGTGCTCGTGATCGATAGCACCAGGGAAAGGGCAATTCACCTTGCGTTTGCCATGGTACTCCTCTATCTCCTCTTTCCGTGTTTTCGCGTTAAGCGAAAATTCCTTGGTTTTCTCGCTGTAAAGGACCATATCCCCATCATAGATTACGTTCTCGCCATTGCAGGCGGGCTTGCAGCCCTCTACCTTGCGCTGGATTACAATGGAATTGCCATGCGCATGGGTATTCCTAACACTAGGGATGTTATATTCGGAACGATTCTTGTCGTATTACTCTTGGAAGCCACCAGGCGTGTAATTGGGCCGGCGCTGTCGGCCATTGCCATAGTGTTTACGATATATGCCTTCTTTGGTCCGTACATGCCAGATGTTATTGCTTTTAAGGGTGTGTCGCTAAAAAAATATTTGAGCACCATATGTCTTTCAACCGAGGGGATTTATGGAATTCCTCTGGGTGTTTCTTCATCTATTGTCTATCTTTTCGTATTGATGGGGGCTCTACTTGACAAGGCCGGAGCAGGGGAGTTTTTCACGAATCTGGCGCTGTCTGTTCTCGGGAGATTTAAAGGGGGAGCGGCTAAGGCGGCAGTTGTTGCAAGTGCAGCCACGGGACTGGTCTCGGGTTCTAGTATCGCCAATATTGTTACGACGGGGCCATTTACCATACCTTTAATGAAAAAAATTGGTTACCCGCCGAAGAAGGCTGCTGCGGTGGAAGTTGCAGCAAGCACCGACGGTCAGATCATGCCCCCAATTATGGGTGCTGCAGCTTTCATTATTGCTGAATATGTTAATGTGCCGTACCTAGCCGTCGTAAAAGCCGCTGCCATACCGGCTTTCGCTTCTTATTTCGGGCTCTTTTGTATCACTCACCTTGAAGCATCCAAACTTGGTATAAGAGGTTTGCCACCTGAAGATCTGCCTAACTTCAAGGAAGTGTTGAAAAATGGTCTCCACTATCTTATCCCGCTGTTCGTGTTGCTAAATGAACTTGTATACCTCAGGCATACTCCACAGACGGCCGCCTTTAGAACCATCCTGCTACTTTTCCTGGTAATTCTTTACCAGGAGGTGAGGAAAGCAATTATTGCAAAGAAAAACATCCTTGGAGCCCTTGCTGAGAGTGTTAAGATAATAATGGACGGGTTTATCCAAGGATCCAAGAACATGCTTTCCGTAGCTCTCGCCTGTGCATCTGCCGGAATCATAGTCGGCGTGGTTGACATGGGAATCGGTGGCATGATCTCGGAGGTTGTCGAGTATCTATCGCACGGCAACATATTTCTCCTCCTTTTCATTACCGCAACAGCCAGCTTGATCATCGGTATGGGTCTACCCACCACGGCAACCTACATAGTTATGGCTTCTCTTACGGCTCCGGTTATCGTTAATGTTGGAGGAAACCTCGGTTTCGTTATTCCGATTATGGCTGCCCATCTTTTCTGCTTCTACTTTGGGATACTGGCAGATGATACTCCTCCGGTTGGCCTTGCAGCCTATGCAGCATCCGCAATAGCGATGTCTGAACCTGTGCCCACTGGTATCCAGGGTTTTAAATACGACATACGAACTTCATGCATTGCCTTTATGTTCGTATTCAATCCTGATCTTATCCTTCACGGTATAAACAGCTGGCCCAAGGGAATTTTGATTTTTGTTATGGCACTTATCGGCATGTCGTCTTTTGAGTGTTTTGCACAGAACTGGTGCCTTACAAGGAACAAGTGGTACGAGATACCATTTTTCCTGGCGGCTGCTTTTGTGCTGTTTTATCCCGGTGCCATAGCAGGGCTTTTCGGGATACAGTCCGATAAGAAATACTTCTTTTATATCCTTGGTTTGTTGATTTATGCTCTTGTGGTCTCTATGCAGAAGTTTAGAATAAAGTTTGATGAAGAGAGAAGAAAACTGAGAGCAACTGCGGAAGTTTAGGTGCTTTAGGAACAAGGAAAAAAAACTATAAGACTCCTATTTTAAAATAGTTTTTGCCCCGGCAGAACTGGCTTATCCTGTTGACGTTTTGATTTCCTACTGTTTATAATTTTAAAAACAATAGCACTAAGGATTTGAGATCATTCAAGGTGAAAATCGAACAGGCAATACAGCCTTATCTAACTTTCACTTGAGCAAAAAAAATCCTGGGACTGTTCATGTTCGGGATAGATAGTCGAGATATGTGGTAATGGATTGTGAAGATCCGAAGTTAAAAGAGTTTCAGTTTAAGCTCCGGCTAGATTAGTGGTGAAAAGTATGAGACTAGTGTTTGCTTTCATGACTCTTTGATGATTCTAATAATTAATTACATGTCTCTTAGTCGAAGTAAGTTTCACGGGGATTACGAGTCTGAAAGTACTTCCCTTCCCATATTCGCTCTCGACTTCTATTTTTCCCCCCAGGTATCCGGCCAGGGTATTACAAATCGACAAACCGAGACCGGTTCCCTGTTCGACTGGTTTAGTAGTGAAGAAAGGTTCGAATATTCTGTTGAGCAAGTGTTTTTTGATGCCGCAACCGTTATCAATAACTTCAACAAAAAGTTGCTCGATGTTGTTCTTAATTCTTTTTCCTGCATAAAGGCGTATCCATGATCGCTTCTTATCAATAGCTTGAGCGGCGTTGACAAGAAGGTTAATAAGAATTTGTTCTATATCGCCCGGATTGGCTTCAATTGTTGGGAGATTTTTCTCGATTTTAATTTCAAATTCCGATACCGATTTCCTAACTTTGTTTCCGCAGATAGTAAGAGCCCTTTTTATAACATCTTCGATTTTTACCGGTTTAACTGTCCTTTCATCTCCCTCTCTAACAAACCGAGTGAGTTCGCCAACGATAAGCTTGATCCTTTCGGAGCCGTGCTGGATGCTTTCCAGCATTGTAAATATATCTTTTTTAATTTCTGGATAAGTTTTACCCGTGAAGAAAAATTTCTTTTCAGTTTCCAGAATTTCGTCAATTACTGGAAACAGTTCTACCAGGTAGTCTCGCAGGATTGGAATATTGAAAAGAATTAAATTATTAGGGCCATTTATTTCATGAGCTACACTGGAAACGAGAAGTCCCAGGGAAGCCAATTTTTCCGTTCGGGTGACCTTTTTTTCAATTTTTTTGAATGGAGTTATGTCACTAATTTGTACAAGAACGCCTGCGACTTCGGTTCTAATGTGTAAGGGATATATATGTATTTCTTCCCAACCCTTCGTTTGAGAAGCTATGGTTCTCTGGAAACTTGTTGGTTTACCCAGGTCCAGTGCCTGTGAAACGCTACAGCCCTGGCATGGGCTTCCGCATTTCCTCAAAGTTTTGTAGCATGGAGTTTCCAGAATCCCGGCTTTTCCTGACAAGTTAAAGTATGACCGTGCTTCGTGGTTTATAGCTTTAATTCTTAGTCCTCGGTCTAGAATGAGTAGCGGACATTTAATGTTTTCAAAAACAGACTCGAGTATTGGAACTGGAGCGTTACCAAGCAGCATTTTCTTGCTCTTGAGAGCTGCAAAATCTTCCCCTTCCACTAGTTCAAAATATTCATCTGTTACAATTGGTCTACGTGCCAATGACGATTCTGCAACCCGAGTGTCTTTACAGGCTTGCCGGAAATCAAAGGCTCTGTGAATACACCTGGCTACTTTGTCTGCTTCTTCAATGGGTTTCGTGAAGAAATCAAAGATAAGATCTTCGTCAAAGAATTTCTGGGCAAGGTTTCTTTCATCCTGTCTAACAATGAGAACAATTTGAACCAGGGAATCATACCGTCGCAGGCTTTCAATTAGTCTCTTTATGTCAAAATCGCCTTGCGACGCGTCGATCAGCACAACCCCAAGCAAATTTTCCCTGTATGCACTTAAATCCTCTGGCAGAGAAGTTTCTATCTTGAGGTCAACATTGCGTGCTTTAAATTTTTCACGTAAGGTTTCAAAAAGGTTTAAATCGTGTGAAAGTACTACCACGAGTTTTTTCATAGCTCTTTTTTTACCTTCTTCCCTTTTCTTTTATGTATCTAACATTTCTTTGATTGATAGTTAATACCTGTTTATGTTTGTTCCTGCGTCTGGGAAACATTTGTCCATATCTCAAACTACTTACAACAAGCATCGGTTAGTCCTAGCAATCAGCTCCTGTTATTTCTGGTGAAAGAGAAGGAAGCAGGAATTACCTGGATGTAGGTTCCCTGGAGGCGAGATTTTCGAAGCTAAATATCAATTTTTATCTGTTGATAATAACTTATTTTTTACAATGCTGTCGCTTGTATGACTAAAAATGGTTTTTTTAGCTATATAATGATAGTCACGTAAATCGAACATTTGAATTTTTCACTTTAGCCACAACGCGCGTTCCTTCTCCTTCACATGAATCCACGAATAGATGCCCGCCGATACAGTTTATCCATAAGTGCATAATGGCCAACCCGAGACACGGTTCGCTGTTAAGGCTTTGCAATACATCAGGGTCGAAGCCGACACCATCATCTGCAACCACCAGTGAAAACTCGCCCAATGTTTCTTCTAAAACTACCGTAACCTTCTTTGCTTGGGAATGTTTTGAAACAT
>JALSTM010000248.1 GCA_026983715.1 Desulfobacterales bacterium | reverse complement strand
CGGATTGCTTCGGACATGGACTGGACCATTCAACCAGGGTGGGAATAGACGCAGCAACCATAATTAACCTGGAAGCAGAAAAATATGCCACGGTAGGCAAAAAACTGGAAAGGTTGATGATCCTGGGCGAAATTGCTGGACTCCTTCACGATATACACCGTGGTGAACCGGATCATGCAGAAAAGGGAGCGGAGACGGCAAAAGAAATATTGAAGCCATTCCCGCTGAAAAATAGAGAGGTAAAGTGGATTTCCTGTGCCATATCCAACCATGAAGCCTTTAAAACCCCGTCTACCTGTTCGTCACCCTGGGGACAACTCATGAGCGATGCCCTCTACGATGCTGACAAGTTCAGGTGGGGGCCTGATAATTTTACCAAAACGGTATGGTTTATGGTAAATTATAGAGACATTCCCATTGAAGAAGTGATTGAAAAATTCCCCTGGGGAGTGAACGGAATCCTAAGGATAAAAGAAACCTTTCGAACCGGGATCGGCAGACAGTTTGGTCCCGATATTATTGATGTGGGAGTGGAGATAGGAAAGGAAATTTACAGGTATCTGCTTGAATTTTACAGGGAATACAAAGAGGCGAAAAAAACGTGAAAAATGACACCTTGACTGCTGTTGAAGGAATAGAGGTCGGACATTTTACTGATCGGGCGAATAACACCGGCTGCACGGTTATATTGCCCGAAGGCGGTGCGGTAGCAGGGGTTGATGTCAGGGGAGGCGCCCCGGGGACTTACGGCACTGACACTCTTCAACCGCTGAACCTTGTTACGAAAGTCCATGGTATTGTACTCACCGGTGGGAGTGCCTTTGGGTTAGATACCGTCACCGGGGTAAGGCGCTTCCTACAAGAAAAAGCTGTTGGCTTTAACAGTGGTTACGGGCTCGTGCCTATAGTTTGTGGCGCAGTCATTTTCGATCTCGGTCTCAATCCGTCGAGAAATTTTCCAGGCGCGAGCAGCGGCTACGAAGCCTGCATGAATTCCAGCAACAAGCCAGTGGAAGAAGGCTGCGTAGGTGCCGGTACAGGAGCAACGGTGGGAAAACTGCTCAGGCTTGACAGAGCAATGAAAGGTGGATTAGGAAGTTGTTGCATTCGAGGAGCAAAAGGTTTAAAAGTAGGAGCCTTGGCGGTAGCTAATCCTTTTGGTGACGTCGTGGATCCGCTTTCAGGGAAAATTTTGGCGGGCGTTCGCACAGAAGACGGAAGAAATTTTTCCAACGCCGGCAAATTGATCCAGAAAATGGATGTTCTTTTCGGTTTCCCGGATGGGAGCAACACCGTTCTCGGGGTTGTAATAACAAATGCAACCTTTAACAAGACCCAGTTGACCAAGATTGCCCAGATGGCTCATGACGGTATTGCTCGATGCGTGGTCCCGTCTCACACAATGTACGACGGTGATACCGTGTTTGCCCTCAGCACGGAAAAACTAGAAGGTTTTGAAGTTTCAATCGTTGGTGCCCTAGCTGCCGAAGCCCTGGCGCTTGCCATTGTAAGGGCAATAAAGAAGGCCACGAGATGCGGTGACATCCCTGCTTCCAGGGATCTCGTGGGGGGCTGATAACCGATACTAGATGCGCAGGTGGTTCAGTGATGAATGATTTTAAAATTAACAAAACTTACTCCGAAATAAACGAAAAGATTAGGCGTGGTGAAGCGGTGGTGGTAACCGCGGAAGAAATGATCGACATTGTGAAAGAAAACGGTGCCGTGGAAGCAGCTTCCCAGGTAGACGTGGTAACCACGGGAACTTTTTCTCCCATGTGTTCTTCGGGAGCATTCATTAACTTCGGTCACACTGATCCCCCGATAAAGGCATCCAAAGTATGGTTGAACGGCGTTCCGGCGTATGCGGGTCTTGCAGCCGTTGATGTGTTCTTAGGTGCAACCGAACCGGTGTACGATGATCCCTTGAATAAGATCCATCCAGGATCTTTTGACTATGGCGGGGGACATGTAATTCATGACCTCGTAGCAGGTAAAACTGTACTTCTCAAGGCCGAGGCCTACGGAACAGACTGCTATCCCAACAAGTACGTTGAAAAGGAAGTAACGCTGAAAGATTTGCCGAATGCAATACTCTGTAACCCGAGAAATGCATACCAGAACTATAACTGTGCGGTCAATTTGTCAAAAAAGACCATATACACGTACATGGGAACTCTTCGGCCTAATCTGGGCAATGCCAATTATTGTACTTCCGGGCAACTGAGCCCCCTTTTGAATGATCCTTGTTACGAGACATTGGGAATAGGGACTCGAATTTTTCTAGGAGGTGCACAAGGCTACATCGTCTGGCACGGTACCCAGCACAATCCCAACGTCCCAAGACTTCCCAACGGCTGTCCGAAGGGACCCGCCGGCACTCTCATGGTACTGGGCGACCTAAAAGAAATGAGCCCCCGCTGGCTACTGGGTATAAGCATGCAGGGATACGGGTGCTCTCTTGCCGTTGCCATTGGAGTACCCATACCGATACTGAATGAAAAAATGGCCGAATATACCGGGGTCTCGGATGACGAGATAGTAACACAAGTGAAAGACTACAGTGGCATTGAAAAAGAACCTCTATGCGAAGTCACATACAGCCAGTTAAAATCCGGCTGGATAGAAGTCAGAGGCAAAAAGGTTCACACGGTACCACTTTCCAGTTATATAAGAGCCCAGGAGATTGCAAATATTCTTAAATCATGGATTAAAGAAGGAACTTTCCTGCTGGGTGAACCGCAGCAATTGCTGCCCAGAAAGATTTGACGCAGATTCAAACTTCACCGTCCCTCTTGATGGAATACATCTTTTTGCGTGTGGCAAAAGCAGTTATCCGGGAATCAGCAATCGCCAAGGCCTTTAAGTTATAACCATGTTTTGTTTCGAATAGAAAACGAACTCAGTCGCCCGACACCACGCGAGGTAAAACTCGCTTTTTTTGTCTCCCGGATGTTTTACGGCCATAAAATACAACTTCTGTACCCCGGAGAAATATGTGGACAATAATTTAAGAAAACTAAAGGCGCTAATAAGATCATACTCCAGGGTTGCCGTGGCTTTCTCAGGCGGAGTGGACAGTTCCCTACTTCTGGCTATATCTTCTGAGGAACTACCAGGAAACGTGCTTGCATTAACGGCCCGTACCCCCTTTCAGAGTGCCGGTGAAGTGGAGATGGCCAGGAACTTTGCACGGAAACTCGGCGTATCTCAGGAAATAATTACCGTGAATATCTTAGAAAATGAAGCAATTGCTTCCAATCCCACAAACAGGTGTTACCTGTGCAAAAAGGAGATCTTTAAAACTCTTCTCAAAGTTGCGAAGAAAAAAGGCTGTGAGGTACTTTTTGACGGTACCAACGCCGATGACACAAAAGATTACAGGCCCGGTTTAAAGGCCATAAAGGAACTTGGCATAGAGAGCCCTTTCATGAAACTTGGCCTGGGAAAAAAATGGATAAGAAAGCAGAGTAAGGAGTTAAATCTGCCGACATGGGACCTTCCTGCTAATGCATGCCTGGCATCCCGCATCTCCTATCATACTAGAATTACCACCGATCTCTTAAGACGAATCGAAGAAGGTGAGAATTTCTTGAAAAAACTGGGACTAACAGGGGTACGCCTAAGAATCTATAACGACGTGGCATGCGTTGAAGTGGACCCGTCTCAAATAAAATCGATTTTCGAAGATGACAAACACCTCCTTATCCTGGAAAAAATCAAGGAAATGGGTTTTACAGTTGTCGCTCTAGACCTGGAAGGTCACGTTAGCGGAAAACTAAACAGGAGAATAGTTGAAATTGGTTAGCGAAAAAAATAAGTCAGAAATCAAGGCGGTGGGACTAATATCAGGTGGTTTGGATAGTCTTCTCGCTGCAAAACTTATCCAGAATCAAGGCATTAATGTTGTGGGTGTATGTTTTGAGTCGCCTTTCTTCGATGCGAAGGGCGCGAAAAAAAGCGTGAAACCTCTCGGCATTCCACTGATCGTGATTGATATCAGTGCCGAGTACATCGAAATGATCAAGAATCCCAGGTATGGGTTCGGAAGAAACATGAATCCGTGCATCGATTGCCATGGTCTCATGGTAAGGCAGGCGGGAGAACTGATGAAAGAGATTGGAGCATCCTTCGTGTTTACCGGTGAAGTGCTAGGTCAGCGTCCAATGAGCCAGCGAAAAGATGCTCTCAGGTGCGTTGAAAAACTTTCCGGCATCGACGGATATATTCTCCGACCCCTTAGCGCTAAATTACTCCCCCCAACAATCCCGGAACAGAACGGGGTCGTTGACAGGGAACAACTGTTAGATATCCAGGGAAGAACGCGAAGAAGACAGCAGGAACTTGCCGAGAGGTGGGGAATTGAGATTTATCAGAGCCCCGGCGGTGGCTGCATGCTCACAAAGGAAGGGTTTTCAAGGAAACTCAAAGAACTCATGGAGAAAGAGCCGGACTTCGGTGTAAGAGACGCAGAACTCTTAAAATGGGGAAGACACTTTCGACTACCTCTTCAAACAAAACTGATCATTGGCCGTAACAGGTTTGATAACCAGAGAATCCTGTCATTGCGCACAGACACGGACACCATCCTTAAAACTTCCAATTACCCCGGACCGATCGCCCTTATTCCGATGAAGGAAAAGGAGATCCCTCAGGAAGACCTTTTTCTTGCGGCTAATATAGTGGCATCGTATAGTGACTGTCCCGAAGGACAATCCTGCTGGGTAATGGTAAGTGCGGAAGAGGACTCAAGGCGTGTTAGGGCTGTAAAGAAAAAGGTAGCCGAATACAGGGAATACCTAATTTAAACCGGGTCAAAAATTTCTACCCACGGTTGAAACCGTGGGCTAACGAGTATTGGTGATCCTTGCTTTAGATCGATCATTTTCGTCGTTTTGTTTTTAAGTTCAAACGATTGGCTACGGGGTTTAGTCATGTTTCTCTAATATAGATGATCATGGAAATAAGCCTACTTCCAGGGAAGCGTGTAATCAATGAACCTAGAAACATGATCACGAACATGTGCTTCGCAGGCAAATTCGAGTAGCTTCCTCAGGTTGATAACATCCTGTTTGTTGTATTCAAGGAGTAGTTCAAGAGAAGCCTTATCCCCTCGCCTATATCTTTCCCACAGCCATACGGCTTCCCATCCGGAAAATCCATCCACGTCAGATGGTCTCTCTAGCCCGAGTTTCTTCTCTATTGTTTTCAAGCCGCCCTTGAAACCTAGTTCTGCCATCACGTAGCGGAGGTCTATGTGGGCTGCCTTGAGGTCAAAATGCCGGAAGTAATATCTTATGAAAGGAAGGTCAAACGTCAGGCCATTGAACGTAACTATCACGTTGTAACGGTAGACTTCGCTTTCAAATTCTTCCAGGTTGTATCCGTTTACGTATTGCTTAAATTCTTTTCCGTTATAAAGCCCGATTACGGTTATCTCATTTTCCCACGTGCTTGATCCTGTTGTTTCAATGTCGATAAAAGCGCAGGTATGCGTAAAATCGGGGTACAACCGCCAACGATCCTTTGCAGGGAGCAACGCGCCAAAAAAATGGGGTGAGTTCCTGTTTTCAAAGCTTTCCAGGAGAACCTTCTCTATTTTTTTATATCTCTTGCCCGAAGGCCTATCCTTCAGGTACTTCAAGAGATCTTTCCAGGAAAGGATGCCCTTTTCCCAGTATTTTTGCTCCGTTTTCTTTCCCGTGTAAGGCAGGTGAATGAAGGTGTGGTTCAGCATCTATTCCTGTAAATTCCTCAAAACGAGTTTTATTAACCTTTGGAGGTCCGGCGCTGCTTTTTCAGCATTGGCAATTACGAGTTCCAGGGGAGCCGGCTTGTAGTTATCAGGCAAATTTACATTCGTAATAACGGAAATACCTAGTACCCTCATCCCCAGGTGAACGGCTGTTATTACCTCCATAATTGTCGACATACCGACGGCATCAGCGCCAATCAGTCTCAAAAACCTCGTCTCAGCAGCAGTTTCCATGCTTGGACCTGCAACACCTACGAATACACCCCGATGAAGGCGTATTCCGTTTTGCAGGGCAAGAGATTCCGCCAACTCGATTAACTCCCTGTCATAAGGTTCGGTCATATCAGGGAAACGGGGCCCAAGTTCTTCTAGATTAGGACCTCGCAATGGATTAAACCCGGTGAGGTTTATGTGATCATTTATGACCATTAGCTCACTGGGTCTGTAGATGGGATTCAGTCCGCCAGCCGCATTTGAAGTAATGAGTATTTTTGCACCCAGGGAATGTATAATTCTTATCGGAAAGGCGATTTCCCAGGGTTCATAACCTTCGTAAATGTGGAAGCGCCCCTGGAGTGCAACGACAACCTTATCTTCAAGTGTTCCGAAAAGAAGCTTACCATGATGCCCGGGAACCGTTGAAACCGGAAAGTTCGGTAGCTTGTCGTACGGAATTACAACTTCTGCTTTTATTTCTTCAGCCAATCCCCCCAGGCCTGTTCCCATGATAATGGCGATCTCGGGAATAGGTGGTTTGTACGCCAGAATCGAATCCCTCGTTTCCCTGAGCTTTTGCCTCATATCATCTGCATCGAAACATCCCATATTGCTTTCCCTCGCTTTAGCTCTTAGTTGAGAGCTCCAAGAGAAACCTAATGAAATCCCTGTAACCCGGGTCGGTTACCCGAAGAGCTATTCTTTCTCCTTCTCTGCCGACTACTTCAACAAAACCATTCGCCAACCAGTTGATACACTTGGAGTATAACTCGTATTCAAGCGAAAGCCCCCGTTTCCTGATATCTTCAAGGCTATCCTCCGGCCATATAGGATATATTGCCTGGGCGATAATGGGCCCGGTGTCTTCTCCTTCATCCACGAAGTGGACGGTTATCCCTCCGAATTTACACCCGTAATTGAAGGTATCCCCGTACCCGTTAACGCCAGGGAAAGCCGGGAGCAAGGCGGGGTGAATATTTATGATTTTCCACACCGGGAAGGTTTTAGCAGATTCAGAATTTTTGCCATTAACACCTTCGTTGTAATGTTGAATAAAGTAAGGAGAAAGGAGTCTCATAAAACCTGCAAGGCAAATGTAATCGGGT
>JALSTM010000247.1 GCA_026983715.1 Desulfobacterales bacterium | reverse complement strand
GACCGGTTTTAGGACTTTTTACGAAACCATCAATTTTTGTCCTGAGTTTTGGTTGCGGTTTTGCTGCCTTAGGCTCTTTGTTTGACAGAATATCTAGGAAGCGCTCTACTAGAAGTTTCTGTCTCTAGGAAGAGGCGGAGGCTCCGCTTGCTCAGATATCAGCGGGCTGCCGTCGTTAGGGCAAAACTTAACGCTCTCATCGTAATATTCGGATTTGCACACCGGACAGACATTCTTCTTAAACTCAATTTCCTCTTCTCTGCTTCGTCTATTAAACCCGCTAAACACGGTTTTTACCCCGTCCTTAAGCCTTCTCATAGCTTTTCCGGTAGGACTGATTCCGTACTGGTCTTCCAGTCTCTTGATTATCTGGCCACAGCGAATACAGTAAAAAATATCTTCTTCAACTTCATAACCGCAATGAGGGCATTTCTTAACGATCCCGCTACCATTTCCTTCATCTGCCGTTTCCTTGGTTGGGTACTCGCCGTTGAATATCTTAAAATAGTCTTCACTGTCCGCCCATTGAGCAAGCTCGTACGCTCGCAGGACGGGGAAAGGATGAGTTCTTCCAAGGGTAGAAGCAACCCTGTAAAATTTGCTCAGACTAAGCCCCTTAGTCATTTCTTGAAACTGCTTCGCCTGCTCAATAAACTCGTCATGGTTGATCATGTTAGCAACGTAGTGAGAACCTCCCGCTAGTTTCATCAACATCTTTACGCAGGCATTCTTGTTATTGCTGATAATAAGGGCTCCCCGGTCAGCAGTTAACTCAGATTTCCTTGACCATTCAAAAAGTGCAAGATTTAGCGGTACAAGCGTGTTTCCGACAACTCCGAGGGCCCCCGCTATGGTTTTTAAGAATTCCGCCAGCATGTGGTAAAGCACATGGTGGCATTTAATGTGTGTTACCTCGTGAGCTATAACACAGAAGAGTTCGTCTTCATTCAGGAGCTCAATGAGCCCAGAATTTATGGTTATCAGCGGAAATTCAACGCCTATTGTCCATGCATTGGGAATCGGATTCTGATTTATGTAAACGTCCGGAATCTCGATATCCATTATCTTTGCTGCCATTACAACCATATCGTGTATGTAACTGCATGTTTTCGAAGTTACCTTGACGTCGTCGGCCATGGCATTTACCCGGAGGAACTTTTCGTACCCGTATTCAATCATCTTCCTCATGCAGAACTCAAAACCGGGAATCGTCCTGAGGGTGAGAATAGAACGCCTATCCAGCGGATGAGCAAAGGCAACAGGCGATATTTCGGAATAAACCTTGTAGTCGAAAAAACAATTAAGATTATACGTGTACGACTCACCGCATTCCGGGCATTCAACGGTGGAATTGTGCTCAACTTCCCCCATTTTCACAACTTCTTCGTGTAAACAAGATGGACAAGTTAACCTGGTCTTCAAAAAAGATTTATTGATTTCCATATTACAACCTCACCCGATATGTGTTCCTGAAACTCTGGCACTCGGAACACCAAGTAATGCCAAAAGATCCCGTTTCACTATTGGGACAATTTAAAATATCACACTTATGATACTGCCTGCAAATCCGTTGATAGCAAGGTAGACAACATTGTCAAGACACCGGGAAGTGCGTGAAAAGCACTTTTTTTGAGTAGCCGGAAAGAACTGAAGGCAACATAAAAAATAAGAAACCTGACCAAAAAGAATCCAAAAAGAAATTTTTGATTATACCCTCAATTTTTTTGAGTAAGATGATTAATGAATCTGACTTTCATGGAGGACACACCTTAGAACGTGAAATAAGATACTACACTATGTCCGATTAGTAACTAGCAATTCACCTTTCAGCTTACTTTAACTCCTTGGGGATTCTCAACCATTTTCTATTGGAAGCCATTTTAAGCTATTTCTTAGACATTTCCACGACTGGTATTTAGAGTATAATTCGTTTCGACCTCTTCGATATTAAGTTTTTTCACAATCGAGGGGTATTATAGTATATCAAATGATAAATTTCACAATCCCTCCCCTTTCGTCCTTCATCATTGTTTTGTAATGTGTCTTTGGATGTCCTTCAATTGACAGTTATTTTCAAGCATGCCCACAAATAACAAAAGAACCAGACTCGAAAAATATCCTTGACACTCCTCAGGCTTTGTTCTAAAAATTACATTCTATAATAGCTAATGGTACGGTATTGTTTGGCAGGGGGGTGAGCTGAATTGCTCGGGCTTTTTCCGCTAGAGGTATTGTGACTTCAGGATGTAATCAGCAAAAAGTGGTCAGCAAGGGGGAAATTTTAAATAACTTTCAATCTATGATTCTTTAAAAACTTACGAAATCAGATGTTAGTGTCAGCTAGTTTACAAACATAAAGAAAGGAGAGAAGCTATGGCTGAAATAGGACATGGTGGCAAAGAAATTGTTGAAAGAATTTTGAGCCCCAGCGAAGCTGCAGAAAAAATCAAAGGGCTCACACAGGTGCCGATAAGGGCGCAGATTGCCAACGAAGTAATTGGCTTGGCTTATGGCTTTTTCTGCCCCCTTGAAGGATTTATGGGCAAGGTTGACGTGGATTCCGTGTGCAAAAAGATGAGACTTGCAAGCGGAGCCGTGTGGAGTATCCCGATTTTGTTCGATCTTTCCGAAGCTGAAATTTCTGACTACGGAATAAAGGAGGGTGACTCTGTTGTCCTGACGTATCAGGGTAATCCGATGGCACTCTTTGAAATTGAAGAAATCTTCGAGTACGACAAGAAAGAAATGTGCCAGGCAACGTTTGGGACTACAGAAGAACGTCATCCCGGGTGCGCAAGAACTTATCAGTATAAGGATAAGTTCCTGGGCGGAAAGATTACACTACTCACCGAGCCCAAGATCAATCCACCTTTTGAACCCTATTTTTTGCCTCCTCTCAAGATGAGGGAAGTCATAAAGCAAAAAGGCTGGGAGCGCACGGTGGTTCATCAAACAAGGAACGTACCTCACACCGGTCATGAATGGCTTATGAAAGGGGCTTGGCTGCAGACCTACGGAGAACTCCCCATTGAGAAACCTCTGGTAGGCGTAATTGTTAATGCAATCATTGGTGCAAAGAGAAAAGGTGATTACATTGACGAAGCTATTATCCTGACTCACGACGAGCTCAGAAAGGCAGGCTATTTTGGAGATCACAACCACCTGACCTCGCTTACTTTTTGGGATATGCGTTACGCAGGCCCCAAAGAGGCCATTTTCCATGCAGCTTTAAGGACTAATCTCGGGATTACCCATCACATGTATGGTAGAGACCATGCTGGAGTTGGCGATTATTACGGGACTTACGAGGCTCACCACCTGCTTGCAAGCGTAAAGGATGAACTTAATATTACCCCCGTTTATTCAATGAACTGGCTCTATTGCCCTCACTGCGGCGAAGTAACCTCGGAAGGTCTTTGCAATCACAGGGACGAATGGCAAAAGTTCAGCGGAACTTTAATCAGAAGCATCGTGATGGATGGGGTTAAACCGCCAAGACTTATCTTCAGGCCAGAGGTTTTTGACCTGGTAATGGAATGTGCTGAAAAATACGGTTTTGGTTCACCGTTTGTTACCGATGAATATCTTGAAAAGAGAACCCCGGTATTTTCAATTCCACCATTGAGTGCATAATTGAGAGGAGGAAAGGGTATGGCTGAGGAAAAATATCCCATTAATATCTGGATTAACGAAGAAAGATACCAAAAATTGCAAGAAGCCGGTCTTGCGGACATGTGTGAAGAAATGCTGGCCGGTTTGAAGGTACTTCGTGTTTACGCAAACGAAGAACAAAAAGATAAGATCTTAAAAGTTTTCCCCACGGCTAAGTTCGATGCTTCTACTACCAAGAGTATCGAGCTTCTACCCAGGGAGGTGAAGGATAAAATATTTGACAAAATTGTTGAAAAGCGAAGTGTAGATATACTGGATGAGTTCCTGGCAGACTACTAAACTGGTTTTTATGGAAAGAATACTTCGATTAAACTCACAGACAGGGAAAAGGGTTTAAACCCTTTTCCCCAAGTGAGTACGCCTCCGATTCCTCATGATCAGTTGACGCCAGCCTTTTTCTTGCTTTAAAATTCTATATTTACGGAAATCCTTGATTTTCCTGTGTCTAAACATAGTATAATCATGTAAAATGGTTTTGTTAGAGGGAAAGGTGGACTCGGTTGCACAGGTAGATATAAAATATCCTTTTTTGAGGGGTTGTGGTACTTAGAATGGTAATTAGAAGAGAAAAAACAATAAAGAGAAAAGCGCAAAACAAGGAAGAAAAATTAATAATTCCTGCCGAACTTCCTCTCATGCCGGTACGGGATGTGGTTGTTTCTCCTTCCATGATTTTACCGTTATTCGTTGGGAGAGAGCGTTCGATAAGAGCGATAGAAGAAGCGAACAAGAATAACAGGATAGTGTTTCTTGTTGCTCAAAAGCAAGCTACAAGGCGGAACCCCGATCCGGAAGACATGTACGAGATTGGTACTGTTGCAGTTATAATGCGTTTTCTAAGGCTTCCGGACAATAGGGTAAAAATCCTGGTACAAGGGATAAGCAAGGCCAGGATTGTTGAACACATCCAGGTGGATCCTTTTTACAGGGTGCGAATTGAACCCATACCCGAGCCTAATGTCACGGAAATGAGCATAGAAATGGAAGCACTGATGCGCAATGTTAAAGAACAGAGTGAAAAGATACTCTCATTGCGCGGGCTTCTGTCTCCGGATGTAATTAAAGTACTAAGCAGCGTTGAAAATCCGATCAGGCTTGCCGATCTCGTGGTTGCCAACTTGCGCCTCAAAGTAAAGGAAGCGCAGGAAGTCCACGAGATAAACGATCCGGTAAGGCGCCTTCAAAAAGTAAACGAATACTTGACCAGGGAATTGCAGTTGTCCACCGTACAGGCCAAGATCCAATCCGAAGCCAAGGAAGAAATGAGCCGAACCCAGCGGGAGTACTATCTTCGAGAGCAGCTTCGCGCAATTAAAAGAGAACTTGGCGAACTGGAAGATAAAGACGACGAGATAGAAGAATTTCACAAAAAGATCGTTAAGGCCAAAATGCCTGCCTACGCTGAAAAAGAAGCGTTGAAGCAGCTCAATAGGCTTGAGCAGATGCATCCTGATGCCGCTGAGGCTTCTCTGATAAGGGGCTACCTTGAATGGCTTGTAGAACTTCCCTGGCGCAGGAGCACAAGGGACAGGCTGGATCTTAGGGCTGCCCAGAAAGTTCTTGATGAAGACCACTATGATTTAAAGGAAGTTAAGGAAAGAATCCTGGAATACTTGGGGGTTAGAAAATTAAACAAGAAAATGAAGGGACCGATACTTTGCTTTGTTGGTCCTCCTGGTGTGGGAAAAACCTCGCTGGGAAAGTCAATTGCCCGTGCCATGGGGCGCCGTTTTACTCGAATATCCCTTGGCGGACTTAAGGATGAAGCGGAAATACGGGGGCACAGGCGAACCTACATCGGGGCACTTCCGGGAAGAATTATCCAGGGAATAAAGAATGCCGGATCGAATAACCCGGTTTTCATGATGGATGAAATAGACAAGATAGGAACGGATTTCAGGGGAGATCCCTCAGCTTCTCTATTAGAAGTACTTGACCCTGAGCAAAATGTGGCTTTCAGTGATCATTACCTGAACCTTCCCTTTGATCTTTCTAAGGTTATGTTTATTGCCACTGCTAATCTGGTTGAACCGATACCACCTGCACTTCGGGATCGTATGGAGATAATTCGTATATCGGGCTATACCGAGGAAGAAAAGCTTAAGATTGCTCTCCGTTACCTCCTGCCCAGGCAAATAAAAGAACATGGGTTGCAAGCATCTCAAATTAGAATATCAGAGTCTGCTATTCTAAAAATTATTACAGAATATACAAGGGAATCAGGCCTGCGAAACCTTGAAAGGGAAATAGGAAAACTTTGCAGAAAAATTGCCAGGAAAGTCGCAGAAGGACAAAGGGGAACATTTCAGGTTACCGTGAATAACTTACACAAGTACCTCGGGCCGGCAAAGTTTCTGCCTGATATTCAACTACGGGGGGACAGGATAGGGGTGGTTACAGGTGTCGCTTACACGGAATACGGCGGGGAAATTCTAAAGGTTGAGGCTACGGTGGTCAGGGGAAAAGGAGCATTAATGCTGACGGGGCAACTGGGTGAAGTGATGCGAGAATCTGCGCAGGCAGCCATGACTTACACTAGAAGTAGGGCAGATTATTTAAAGCTAGAAGAAGACTTCTACCAGAAGCACGACATCCACATTCATGTGCCGGCAGGAGCTATACCAAAGGATGGTCCCTCTGCAGGGGTAACGATAACAGCTGCCCTCGTTTCAGCCCTGACGAAAATGCCGGCAAGAGGTGATGTGGCGATGACAGGGGAGATTACCTTGAGCGGTGAAGTGCTTCCAATTGGTGGTTTAAAAGAAAAAGCCCTGGCGGCTGTTCGAGCTCGCATACCAACGCTGATAATCCCTTCGGAAAACAAGAGAGATCTCGACCAGATGCCCAGGTACGTGAAAAGGAAGCTGGAGTTTGTCCCTGTAGAACACATGGATGAAATACTGCCAATGGTTTTCAAAAAGGAAGATTTAGATCAATTGGCTAAAAGAACTTGTAAAGAGTAAAAGAACAGGATGAGCAAAGGATTAAAACGATGACTGTAGCTTACTTTGATTGTTTTTCGGGCATAAGCGGTGACATGATAGTTGGGGCCCTTATAGACCTGGGAGTTACCGAGGAAATTCTTCATTCGGAAATCCAGAAGGTTCCCATTTCCGGCTATTGCCTCGAGATAGAAAGAGAACCTCGAGGGATGATTAGCGGCACAAGGTTCAGGGTTGTAGTAAAGGAACCACAGGGAGCTCCCAAAACGTATAATGATATCAGGGAGATTATAGAGAAAAGTGATCTTGAGGAAGATATCAAGGAAAAGACCCTGGCCATTTTTCATCGCCTGGCATGGGCAGAGGCAACAGTACACCGCGAAGAACTTGGTGAAGTCCATTTCCACGAAGTGGGAGCAATCGATGCTATAGTAGATATAGTATGCAGTGTTGTGGGTCTGAAATTTCTTAAGGTTGATACAATTTTTGGTTCCAGGATTCCGTTGGGTAGTGGTTTTACAACGTGCGCTCATGGTACAATACCCATTCCTGCCCCTGCAACCTTGATTCTTTTAGAAAATGTGCCCGTATACGACAGCGGACAGAGAAGAGAAATGGTGACGCCGACCGGAGCTGCAATCCTGACTACTCTCGCCCAGGACATCGGGAAAGTACCAAATATGAAGCCCAAGGCTGTCGGATACGGTGTCGGTGAGAATCCAACTATCAATCCGCCTAACTTACTCCGAATTGTTCTTGGATATGACGAGGAAATGTACCGGCGAGAGGTTCTGACTATGTACGAAACCAATGTGGACGATATGAATCCCCAGTTTATTGACTATTTACTGGAGTGTTTGAAGGAAGCCGGGGCACTAGATGTGAACGTAATACCTGTGCAGATGAAAAAGAACCGGCCGGGCATGTTGTTACGGGTTTTATTGTCCCCGGAATCCAGAGGAAGAGTTGAGGAGGTACTGTTTCGAGAGACCACAACACTGGGGATACGTTCTTTCGATGTAGACCGAATAAGCTTGCGACGCGAGTATATTGATGTTAATACCAAGTATGGAATTTTTAAGGTAAAAGTTGCTTGGACTTCGGATAATCGACCCCGGGTTTACCCTGAATACGATGATTGTAAGATTGTAGCACGGGCAAAAAAGGTTCCTCTACAGTTAATCTATGATGAAATACACGCCGAGGCGAGAAAGATGCTTGAAGAGTGACATCCGGCTGCAGAGCGATCATGCGCCCGGCTTAAAATAGCAAAATATCCTGATGTATAAGCGAAGCCATCTCTGCTTCTGTACTGGGAGGGAGGATGAAAGGGGAGATAATCGCCATCGGGAACGAACTCGTTTCAGGACGTGTCCAGGACAAAAATACATTTTTCCTTGCACAACGTCTGTCTCGTTATGGCCTTGAAATCAGTTCCATAAGGATAATTCAAGACAATGAGCAAGCTATTGTCGAATGTTTAAAGAATGCTTGCAACAGATCTACTTTTGTTATTGTTACCGGCGGACTTGGACCTACCGAAGATGATCTGACCGTAAGGGCCGCAAGCAAGGCGTTTGGCCTCCCTCTTAAGCGTGATCCCGTAAGCTGGAAAATCCTTAAGGATTACACAGAATCACATAATATTCCCTTGTATGACAATGTTAAAAAGATGGCGAATCTGCCGGAAGGTGCGAGAAAGCTGGACCCGAAAACCCCCAGAGCCGGGTTTTCACTTGAGTTCAACGGATGTTTTTTTTATTTTTTACCCGGCGTGCCGGAAGAAGTCAGGGAACTCTTTGACAGGGTAGTACTAGAAGAGTTGTTAAATAAATGTGGAAGCCGGCCCCGTGTATTAACGAGGATTATCAAGGTCTTCGGCTTGAGGGAATCCGAAATTGAAAATCGGATCCTGGACATTTTACCGAACTTTGATACCGTATCGGTGAGTTATCTGCCTTGTTTCCCGGAGCATCATTTGCATGTAACTGCGAAAGGCAAGGAGGAAAAAGAGGCTGAAAAAGAATTCCTGGAATTTGTTTCTCTTGTTTCTGAACGCCTCGGCGATTTCGTGTACGGCTATGACGAAGATTCGCTTGAAAGCGTCGTGGGAGACCTACTGAGGAGCGAAAACTTCACTTTATCCATCGCAGAATCGTGTACCGGTGGCCTGATTGGACACAGGATAACAAATGTGCCTGGTTCTTCGGATTATTTCAAGCTCGGAGTTGTAGTATACAGCAACGAAGTCAAGGAGTCGGTCCTAGGTGTGGATAGAGAACTGCTTGTTCGCTTCGGGGCCGTGAGTGAACAGGTTGCAAGAGCAATGTGTGAGGGTGTAAAAAAGCTTGGGGAAACGCATTATTCTGTTGCCACCACTGGTATTGCGGGACCCACCGGTGGAACTCCCGATAAACCTGTGGGGACAGTTTATATCGCAATCTCTGGTCCGGACACGACATTTGTTAGGAAGTATCTATTTAGTGGAAGTCGTACGGAAATCAAAACCATGACTTCCCAGGTGGCCCTGGATACCTTGAGGAGAACTCTTTTGAAAATGGCAGAAAAATGATAAGAACATTTATAGCTATAAGAATACCTTCTGAGTACAGGGAAGCGATAGGCAAGTTGCTTGAAGAATTGAAAAGTACCGGTGCCGCGGTACGGTGGGTAAAACCAGAAAGTATGCATATTACATTAAAGTTTTTAGGTAACGTGAAGGAGGAATTAATCCCCGAGATATCAAAAGGAATTTCTCAGGCTGTAAAAAACCGGAAATTTATTGAACTCCGCGCCAAGGGCTGTGGAGCATTTCCGGGACTTAATAATCCGCGTGTGGTATGGGTTGGAATCCACGGGGAGGTAGACCTTCTCGGAGAATTGCAGGCGGATTTGGAAAAACGGCTCATGCCCTTGGGATTTGCGCCGGAAAAACGGCCTTTTAGAGCTCACTTGACTCTGGGAAGATTGAAAGGAAACAGAGGAAAAACGAAACTTGTTTCACTGTTAAGAGAAAAAAGCCGCTTCGAGTTGGAGCCGTTCAAGGTTAAAGAAGTAATTCTCTACAGGAGCGACCTAAAACCGACAGGAGCAGAATATACGGCTCTTGAAACAATTCCTTTGAGTCCGGGGTAATTCTTGAAAACCAAATAAAGTCTCTTTATCGAGGAGAAAGATATGACACAGGGAGATGATCGACAACAAGCAATATCGGCCGCCCTTTCTCAGATAGAAAGAGAATTTGGGAAGGGATCCATCATGAAAATGTCCGAGGGACTTCACATAGGAGAAGTCCCGGTTATACCTACTGGGTCCATTGCCCTGGATATTGCCCTTGGTGTTGGCGGGGTGCCTAGGGGTAGAGTAATTGAAATATTTGGCCCAGAGTCTTCTGGTAAAACAACTCTCGCCTTGCATATAGTGGCAGAGGCACAAAAAAGGGAGGGGATTGCAGCTTATATCGATGCCGAACACGCACTGGATGTAGCTTATGCAAAGCAACTGGGGGTTGATATAGATAACTTGTTGATAAGCCAGCCGGACACAGGAGAACAGGCTCTTGAAATTGCAGATATCCTTGTAAGAAGCGGAGCCATAGACGTTATTGTGATAGACTCTGTTGCTGCCCTGGTTCCAAGGGCAGAGATCGAAGGAGAAATGGGTGATGCCCATGTGGGGCTTCAGGCACGTTTGATGAGCCAGGCACTGAGGAAATTAACGGCTAACATTAGTAAGTCGAGGACCCTGGTAATATTTATAAACCAGATTCGAATGAAGATCGGAACTATGTTCGGGAGTCCAGAGACAACCACGGGTGGTAACGCGCTAAAGTTTTATTCATCGGTTCGACTTGATATTAGGAGAATTGGGGCAATAAAACAAGGACAGGAAGTTGTCGGTAACAGGACCAGGGTGAAGGTGGTTAAAAACAAGCTGGCTCCACCATTCAAAGAGGCAGAGTTCGACATAGTCTATGGGAAGGGAATTTCCAAGGAAAGTGATCTGCTCGATATTGCGGTAAGGGCTAAGATAGTGAACAAAAGCGGCGCTTGGTACTCGTTCAAGGGGGAAAGGCTGGGACAGGGGCGTGATAATGTGGCCCGTTTTCTTTCAGAGAATCCTGACATTATGAATGAAATAGAAACATTGGTCAGGGAACATTTCGGGCTAAAACAACTTGGTGAAACTAAGGGAGAACATCTGAAAGAGGTTGCCGCTGAATGATGGACCTGTCGGGTACCCGGTGTTTTTCGTGCAACCGGATAACTAGGTAGAAAAAAGGGAGCATCGATTTATGAAGTTCATGAAAGCAAAAGAAATCAGACAGGCGTTCTTAGAATTTTTTCACGAAAGAGGTCACACTATAGTGAAAAGTTCTTCACTTGTACCCCACGATGATCCGACGCTACTTTTTACCAACGCGGGTATGGTTCAGTTTAAGAGGTGTTTCCTTGGAGAGGAAGATCGAGGTTACAAGCGAGCGACGAGTTCTCAAAAATGCATGAGGGCAGGAGGCAAACATAACGATCTCGAAAATGTGGGACAGACAGCCCGTCATCATACGTTTTTTGAGATGCTCGGTAACTTTTCCTTCGGAGACTACTTCAAGGAGGAAGCAATACAGTTTGCATGGGACTTTCTTGTAGGCGTACTTGAACTGCCTCCGGAAAAACTTTATGCGACGGTTCATGAAGGGGACGATGTCCTGAATATCGGTCCGGATGATGAAGCCAGGAAATTCTGGGCGAGGTATTTGCCGGAAGAGAGAATACTGGCATTTCCCACCAAGGATAATTTTTGGGCGATGGGTGATACCGGTCCCTGTGGTCCATGTTCTGAGATTTTGATTGACCAGGGAGAACAAATGGGTTGCGGACGTCCGGAGTGCGCACCGGGGTGTGACTGCGACCGCTACCTTGAATTGTGGAACCTTGTATTTATGCAGTTCAACAGGCAGGATGACGGAACTTTTGAACCGCTTCCAAAGCCCAGCATTGATACCGGAATGGGGCTGGAAAGGATAGCGGCAGTAGTTCAGGGTGTTCCTTCTAACTATGATACCGATCTTTTTACCCCTATCATTTCTTACATCGAAGAAATAAGCGGTTATGCTCACGGAAAAGATCCCGAAAAGGATGTATCTATTAAAGTAATTGCCGATCATAGCAGGGCTGCCGCCTTTTTGATCGGTGACGGAATTTTGCCTTCCAATGAAGGGCGAGGATATGTTTTGAGGCGAGTTATAAGACGTGCTCTCAGGCATGGCAGGTTTCTAGGGCTGGACAAACCCTTTTTGCACAAAACCGTCGTGAAAGTAATGGAAAGCATGAAGGACGCGTACCCGGAACTGATGGAAAGCAAAAGCTTCATCACAAGGGTTGTGTTAAACGAAGAGGAACGCTTTACTGAGACTCTCGACTATGGGTTGAAACTTCTCAATAACGAAATCAAGCGCCTTGAAGACATGGGTGAAAAGGTAATTCCCGGGGAACTTATCTTCAAGTTGTACGATACCTATGGCTTCCCCATTGACATAATTACTGACCTTGCAAGAGACAAAGGCTTTCAGGTGGACCATGCTGGGTTTGAAAAAAGAATGGAAAGGCAGCGGGAACAATCAAGAAAACACTGGAAAGGCAGTGGCGAGCGAGAACTGGCGCCCGCTTACAGGAAGCTTGGTATGCAGGGTATCAGGACCGATTTTCTTGGCTATGATCAACTTGAGGCCAGGAGCAAAATTGTTGCCCTCGTGATAAATGGTGAACTGGTAGACCAGGCCAGGGAAGGAGATGATATTGAACTGGTCGTAGAAAAGACACCATTTTACGGCGAAGCCGGAGGCCAGGTAGGTGATAAAGGGACCATAAAACATGGTGACTTCGTAATGGAAGTACTTGATACCCTAAAATTGCCCGGGGATTTGATAGTCCATGTGGGAAAAGTCAAAAAAGGAAGCGTCCGGACAGGTGAAGAAGTGGAACTTGTGGTGGATAAGGAACTTAGGGCAGACACTGCCAGAAATCATACGGCGACACACCTGCTTCATGCTGCCCTGAGACAGGTCTTAGGTGATCATGTAAAACAGGCCGGGTCCCTTGTAAGTCCGAAAGGATTCAGGTTTGACCTTACCCATTTTGCGGCAATAACACCTGAAGAGATCAAAAAGATCGAAGAGATTGTGAATGAGAAAATTCGAGAAAATATACCCCTTGAAACCAGGGTCATGACCATGGAGGATGCCCTCAAGGAAGGGGCAATCGCCCTGTTCGAAGAAAAATACGGCGAAACGGTCAGGCTTGTACAGATAGCTGAAGTAAGCAAGGAACTATGCGGTGGCACTCATACCTCTCGCACTGGAGATATCGGGTTGTTTCTCATTACCCATGAAACAAGTGTCGCTGCAGGTGTGAGGCGAATTGAGGCCGTGACGGGTAGAGAGGCCTTGGCTTACGTGCAAGCTCAAAGGGATAGCATAAATGATATTTGCAGACTTGTGAAAACTAGCCCACAGGATCTTTCCTCGAGAATAACTCAGCTTCTTGAAAACCAGAAGAATCTGGAAAAAGAACTGGCAGCATTGAAAGCTTCACTTAGTTCTAGAAAGACCTTTGACCTGATGGATAAAGTAAAAGAAGTGAAAGGAGTGAAGCTTCTGGTAACTGAGGTTGAAGCGGATTCTCCGAAGATTCTGCGGGATATGATGGATAAGTTGAAACAAAAGATCCAATCCGGGGTGATAATACTGGGAGCGAAAAACAAGGGAAAAGTTATGCTGGTTGCGGGTGTTACCGATGATCTCGTTTCAAAAATATCAGCAAACGACCTCATAAAAAAGATGGCTGCCATTGTGGGTGGCGGCGGTGGCGGTCGGCCTGACATGGCTCAGGCTGGTGGCAGTAGGCCCGAGAAATTATCAGAAGCGCTTGAAGCTTCTTTGAAAATAGTAGAGGAGATGGCAAGCTAAATGCCTGCTAATTTACCACCTCAATACTTTGAAGCTGAACAGCGTTACAGGCAAGCAAAGACTCCCGCAGAGAAGATTGCTGCTCTGGAGGAAATGCTGACTATTATGCCCAAACACAAGGGAACCGATAAACTGCGGGCTTCTCTTAGGCAAAAAATATCAAAGCTCAAAACTCAGGCTCAGAAAAAGAAAGCAACAACATCAAAAAGAGATCCGGCAAGCGCCATAGAAAAAGAAGGGGCCGGGCGCCTCGTTATTGCTGGTATGCCAAACGTGGGGAAATCTTCCCTTGTAAGAGCAGTGACAAACGCCACTCCGGAAGTGGCTGATTTTCCCCACTCGACTTGGAAACCTGTTCCTGGAATGATGCCCTATGAGAATATCCAGATCCAGGTTGTAGATACTCCACCTCTTAACCAGGACTACAATGAACCTTGGCTTATAGAATTGATGAAGCGAACAGACCTCCTGGGAATCATGGTTGATCTTCATGCAGACCCGATTCAGCAACTTGAAACCAGCCTCCAAGTTTTGCAGAAATACAACGTGATTGCTGCTGAATGGCTAGAAGGGAAAAAGCCCGACGAGGAAAGAAGACGAAAACCTACTCCTATAATAATTGCCAATAAAAATGATACTGAGGAAGATGAAGAGATATTCCAAATATTTTGCGAACTGACGGAAACACCTCTTCCGAAGGTTAACATTTCAGCCAAAACAGGATATAATTTAGAAAAATTTTCGAAAACTATCTTTGATCTCCTGGAAGTAATAAGGGTATACAGCAAAGCGCCAGGGAAAGAAGCCGACTTGAGTACACCCTTTATTTTACCCAAAAACAGCACGTTACTAGATTTTGCAGGGAAAATTCACAAAGATTTCGTAAAAAGGTTGAAATATGCAAAAATTTGGGGTAAAAAGGTGTTTGACGGTCAGATGGTCCAGAGAACTCATATTCTGGAAGATGGCGATATAGTTGAAATACACATATGATGTGAGTGTTGGTAAGGAGCAGTAACGCAGATATTTTCCATTCTTGAGGTAGAATCCTGCTAATTGTAGCTCGGCTGCCTTGATTTTGCCCTCTATCATCCTTATCTTTAACGAGGAATCAGGTTCTTCTTCGGTTTCTGAAGAAAATTCCAGTTCGAGGTATCAGTAGTAGAAGCGGGGGGATAGGTCAATTCATCCATACTCAATAAGAGTTGTGAAGGGCACAAATAACCCTATTTAAAAAATAGACTTTATGGGAACTTTTTGACTACGAAGGGGTCAAATATAGCAAAGGATGACAATTTTAGAATAATCTAAACTTGAAAACGAGATTGTCGCCAGAGACAGTGAGAGGTGAGCAATGAAAGCTGTTGCACAAACAAAAACAAGAAAAAGACGGGGAAGACAGAAAAGAACTCCCGATACATTACATGAAACCTTCGGCAAAGAAACTCCCTTGATCAGCGAAGGCGGGGAGATGGTGGATGCGTACGCCCTTTTGACATCTTCTCTTCTGGCCGATAAAAACGAAGAATTTTTGGCAGAAGACGTTACAGAAAATACCGTACCACAGTTGAACATGGCCGAAGGAGAGGAGACCCTGGCTGATGACCACATTAGTTGCTACCTCCGTGAGGTAGCAGCGTATCCTTTGTTGAGCGCAGAGGAGGAAATGAGATTGGCCAGGGAAATAATGGAAGGAGAAGAGGCTCTCAGGAGGTTGGTAGAAGAAAACAAGGATAAGAGCCCAGAGATGCAGAAACTGTGGCAGAAGGTTTCTAAGATAATACAAAATGTTGAGAAATTCCCTGGTGTTCGGGATAAGTTGCTGACCCTGATCATGAAGACATTGCGGGAAGCTGCGGCAAAAGAGGAAGAGCCCGGTTATTTTTCCGGTTTGCTCACTGAAGCTGAGAAACATTTAGGAAGGATCGAATCTGCCAAACACAAACTTATCCAGGGTAACCTTCGTCTCGTCCTCAATATTGCAAAGCAGTATCGTGGACGTGGTATGACGTTTGACGACCTAATCCAAGAAGGAAACATGGGATTGATAAAGGCTGTCGGTCGCTACGATTTTAGCAAGGGATATCGGTTTAGCACATATGCCACATGGTGGATTAGGCAAAGCATAATAAGAAGCATCTATGATAAGACTAGAACGATTCGTTTGCCCGTTCACTTTATCGAGATGAAAAACCTCTTTTTCAAGGTTTACCATAATCTTCTAAAAGAATTGAACAGGGAACCTACACCGGCGGAAATTGCTGAGCATTCCAAGCTGCCGCTCGATAAGGTGAAAATGATTTTCAACATGTCTGCGCGTCCAATTTCCCTGGAGACGCCTATCGGTGAAGACGGGCAAAGACTGGCGGATTTCATCGAGGATGAATCTTCTGATTCTCCAATGGAAGATTATGCAAGAAAAGAGCTTGTTGAAGCGACGAGGGCCTTGTTAGCCTCTTTGCATCCAAGAGAGGAGAAAATCTTGAGGGCTCGATTCGGGATGGACGGTGAAAAACCGAAAACCCTGGAGCAGATTGGTAAAGATTTCAAGGTTTCCAAGGAGAGAATTAGACAGATAGAAAAGAAGGCCCTTAACAAACTAAGACATCCAACCAGAAGAGAACACCTGAAAAGTTTTATGAACGAATAAGCCGGTCAAACGGCGGTTAAGCAAGAAAGCAGGCATTTTGCCTGCTTTTTTGTTTGAAGACTTCTTTATAGATTACGGGTATTCAAGGAAAATATCCAGTATTTTATAGTTTCGAAGCCCCCCGGGGGTGTAGACTGAGATAACATCACCTACCGTTCGCCCGAGGAGATTTCTACCAATAGGAGAACAGATGGATATTTTCCCGTTACTGACATCTGATTCAAAGGGCCCTACTAGTTGGTAGCAGGCTTGCTGGCCGGTATCCAGGTTCAGCACTATCGTTCTGGTTCCGAAGGCCACTCTTTTAGCAATTAGTTTTTGCCCTACCACTACTTCGCATTGCGATAACTTGCGCTCGAGGTCTCTAATCTTACCCTGGACAAAGGCGTGTCGTTCCTGAGCCCACATGAGTTGCTGGTTTCCTATTTTGTAGCCGTAGCTTCGCGACTCAGCTAGCTCATCCAGTACTTCAGGACGAACCCGCCTACGAAGGTGTAACAACTCCTCCAGCAGTTTCTGAAAACCCCTTCTCGTGATGGGGTATTTGTCCGTCAACTTACCACCTCTGCCTTGAGAATTTAAATTCATAATAGCGAATAGAGGGTTCTTTGACAAGGCTTGACGGATGAAGACGTATCAAAAATATCTCATGGTTGGCTAGTGTCCCGGTATGATAGAAGAGTACCTATGAATGTGTGGAGAGATCATTTAAACTCTTCCTGATTCTAAAAAAGTTCCCTGGATTTTAGGGAGCTTATGGCAATAATCGTTTTTGCATCCATAATTTTCCCCGCAGAGATCATAGCGAAGAGACTTTCCATGGTTAAGGTTTCCGTCTTGTTAATCTCGTGAACTGCCGTGAGGTCTCCTTTTTTTACCAGGTCTTTTGCTACGAAGAGATTAATTACCTCGTTGGAATACCCGTACGCAGGATAGTATCTCATCAAAAGATTAAACTCCCCTGCACCGAATCCGGTTTCCTCAAGCAACTCCCTGGAAGCTGCATCTCGCGGGGATTCCCCGTAATCCATTTTGCCTGCCGGTATTTCCAGGGTTTCTCTCCCTACGGCGTATCTCCACTGTTTTACGAGGATAATTTCGTTTTCCGAAATCATTGGCACTATGGCCACAGCTTCCGGGTAGTCGATCCACAGTCTTTCGGTGAGCTTGGATGTTTTGAGTCTTACCCTGTCAAGATGGGCCTTGAAGCTGTGAGTGCAGAGAGTCCCGAGTCGCATAAGCCGTTCTTCCATTTAATACTCCTATGGTATAGATTCCAATTCGATATAAACGTGCCTATCTTTTACGGCAGAGAAAATAGTTCAGATAAAAGTATAAGTAAAGTTCTGCTGGCTAACCGTATGAAAAATGCAAGGCTTCACTGTATGGTTTGATTATCAAGCCACTTTTTGATCGCAAGTTCCAGTTCCCAACCAGTGAAAACCTCGTTACCAATGACTCCTGCCAACCGGGCCATCTTATCCTGTCCCAGGGATTCCTCGAGTTTAGGGCAAAAGTAGTTGACACAAAAAGAATATCTTGCGACAAGTTTACATCCATGGCTACCTATAAAAAAACACTGATTTTTGTGTTCCCTGTTAAGTGGCAACTGCACTCCCAAAAGAAGATTTATTAATAGAAGGATTTCATTGTAGTTTTCTTCCATACCCTCGAAGCAACAGCTGCCGTGAATTTCTTGGGCACATTTGCTGCACGCAGCACTTACACCAAACTTTTTAAACATGGAATCCGTAGTGTCTATTGCGTGCTTGTATCTTCCTACTTGCGCAGAAATAATCGTGTTTTCAAGCATATCCTGCCCATAGTTCTGGTATAGCTCGCGTGCTTTGTTAATATGCTCAAGAACTTTTTCGACTCGCTTCATTGTTATGCCATGGAGAGGAAGTAGTCTATAGCTATTTTAGACGAGAAATTTTTAGGCTTATGTCTACAGCCGGTGCGGAATGAGTTAAGGCTCCGAGGCTAATAATGTCAACTCCCGTTGCCGCATAATCTTTTATGTTTTCCAGGCTAATTCCGCCGGAGGCTTCAAGTATTGCTTTTCCCCTGACAATCGCGACGGCTTCTTTAACCTCTTCAGGTGTCATATTGTCCAGAAGTATTACGTCTGCCCCTTCTGAGACCGCTTCTTTCAATTGTTCAATGGTTTCTACCTCGATTTCAACCTTAACAAGATGATGGGAGTATTCTTTTGCTTGGCGGATTGCTTGCCGTATACCGCCAGCTCCGGCAATATGGTTGTCCTTAATCAGAATCCCATCAAATAGGCCAAACCTGTGGTTTCTTGCTCCGCCGTCCCTTACAGCTTTCTTTTCCAGCGCTCTCCAGAGGGGGGTTGTTTTCCTGGTGTCCACCAGGCGTACGGGGTAATCCTTCACTGCTTCAACAAATCTCCTTGTAAGAGTTGCTATGCCGCTGAGACGTTGAAGCAGGTTTAAAGCGACTCTTTCCCCCGACAAAATAATTCTAAGTTTCCCTTCTACTTCAAGGAAAGTTGATCCAGGTTCGATTTGAACTCCGTCTGGATAAAGTCTAGAAATCTTGGTGTCCGGATCGAGTAATTTAAAGGTTCTTTCAAACGCACTTGTCCCAGAGATAACCATGGCTTCTTTGGCAATTACCATGGCTTTTGCGTCAATAGCTTCGCTAATCAAAGCATCCGTGGTCACGTCACCATTGCCCAGATCTTCCGCCAAAGCTGCCTTGAGAAGAAGATCCAGCGTAGGGTTTAAAACGTCCATTATTGCTAAGCTTCCGATTGAATAGCTTTTATGGTTTCATAATTATTCTGCAATTTTTTGAGCTTTGTGTCGAGGCGATCAAACTTGGCTTTTTCCTTTTGGACAATCTCCGGGGGTGCTTTTTCAAGGAAGCTCTGACTCTGTAATTTCTTTCGGGTCCTACCCATTTCTTTTTCAAGCTTGTTGATCTCTTTCTCTAGCCGCTTCTTTTCTGCTTCAAAGTCTATCACACCCCTCAACGGAACGAAGATCTCCATGCCACAAACCACCGCACTTGCGGCCGCCTTGGGCTTCTGCCCGTCCACCCTGATTGTAAAATTGGCAAGTTTTGCGAGGTCTTTTATTGTTTGCTCAGTAGATTCCAGAAGTACCTTATCTTCTTGTGAAGTACAAAGGCATTCGGCGTCAATCAGCTTTGCCGGAGGTATGTTCATTTCTCCCCTGATGTTCCTGATGCTGCCAATGACTTCGGTAATGACCTCCATCTTTCTTTCAGCCTCATCATCAATCAATTCATGCCTGATTCCGGGAAATGATGCTACCATGATACTGACTGCATCGTCATGTTTTGGCAATTTTTGCCATAATTCTTCGGTTACAAAAGGCATAACCGGGTGTAGCAACTTGAGCATACTTTCGAGAACGTAGAGCATCGTTTTTTGGGTTTGTCTTTTCTCTGGTCCATCTTCACCGTAAAGGGTCGGCTTGATTATCTCCAGGTACCAGTCACAGAATTGATGCCAGAAAAACTGGTAACATGACGTGGCAGCCTGGTTAAAGACGTAGTTTTCAAGAGAGTATTCAACTTCTTCGATTACTCGCTGTAGGACACTCAAAATCCAGCGGTTTGCAAGGGTTGTGGGTTTTTCTGGGTAATCGCCTTCGATCTCGAAATCTCCAAGATTCATTAGGGCAAAGCGAGAGGCATTCCAGATCTTGTTAACAAAATGCCTGTAGCCCTCAATACGCTCTTCGGACAATTTTATGTCTCGCCCCTGAATCGCGAAGGCAGTCAAAGTAAATCTTAGAGCATCGGTACCGTACTTGTCCATCATGATGAGCGGGTCAATTACGTTACCCTTTGATTTACTCATTTTCTGGCCTTCTGCGTCTCGTACCAGGGCATGAATGTAAACATCATAAAAAGGAACGTCTTTCATGAAATAGAGCCCCATCATCATCATTCTTGCTACCCAGAAAAAGAGTATATCAAACCCGGTAACAAGAACGGAGGTCGGGTAAAAGCGTTCTAATTCGGGAGTTTCCTCCGGCCAGCCAAGCGTAGAAAAAGGCCATAAAGCGGAACTAAACCAAGTGTCAAGCACATCGGTGTCTTGCCAAATATCTGTGCTGCCGCAACTAGTACAACTCTTCGGCGTTTCCATGGAAACGGTTACTTCGCCACAATCATTGCAATGCCAGGCGGGAATCCGGTGTCCCCACCAAATCTGCCTCGAAATACACCAGTCCTCGATATTTTCCAGCCAATCAAAGTAATTTTTCCTCCACTGCTCCGGAATGATTCGAGTACGGTTTTCTCTGACCGCTTTGATTGCCTCTTCGGCCAGAGGCTTGATCTTCACGAACCATTGCTTGGAGAGAGCAGGTTCTATGACCGTTTTGCATCGGTAACAGTGCCCTACCCTATGTTGGTACTTTTCAATCTTTTCGAGAAATCCCTCTTTTTTAAGGTCTTCTACTATCCTGTCACGGCACTCATACCTGTCTAAACCGGCATATCTGCCGGCTTCATCTGTCATTTTTCCTCTTCCGTCAATAACCTGGACTGTATCCAGTTCATGCTTCTTCCCAATTTCAAAATCGTACGGGTCGTGAGCAGGGGTTATTTTAAGGGCACCTGTACCGAAATCTGGATCTACGTAAGGATCGGTGATTATTGGGAGTACTCTTCCAACGAGCGGAAGGACTGCTTTCTTGCCATGGAATTTTTTGTACCTTGGGTCATCCGGATTCACTGCCACGGCGGTATCACCCAACATCGTTTCGGGTCGTGTTGTGGCGACGGTTATATAATCGTTTTCTCCATCTATGGGATACTTAATGTAGTACAAGAAGCCGTCGTGTTCTTCGGGTTCTACTTCCAGGTTGGCTAAGGCCGTTTCACATCTCGGGCACCAGTTGATTATCCTATGTCCCCTGTAGATAAGTCCGTCATTGTACAGGGTTACGAAAACGAGTCTCACCGCCCTTGATAGCCCTTCATCCATGGTGAAACGTTCCCGTGCCCAATCACAGGAAGCTCCGAGCCTTTTTAGCTGGTTTACTATTTTTCCACCATATTCTTCTTTCCACTCCCATACCCGCTCAATGAACTTTTCCCTTCCCAGTTGCTGCCGGGTTAGCCCTTCTGAAGCGAGTTGTTTTTCGACAACATTTTGAGTCGCAATGCCCGCGTGATCGGTTCCAGGCATCCAGAGGACTATGTACCCTTTCATCCGCTTGTATCTGCAAAGAATATCCTGAAGGGTGTTGTTCAGGGCATGCCCCATGTGAAGGGAACCCGTTACGTTCGGAGGTGGAATCACGATTGAGAAGGTTTCCCCTTCGGCCTTCTCATCAGCGTGGAAAAGGTTCTTATCCAGCCAGAACTGATACCATTTCTGTTCTACTTTAGAGGGTTCGTACGCTTTGGGAAGAGTCTTATCGTCTGTCATAGCTTGTCCGTTACTATCTCCGTTGCTTGTTTCAAAATTACATTGGTATATTTCCGTGTTTCTTAGGAGGTAACATCTCCCTCTTGGTTGACAGGGTTTCAAAAGCGTCAATTAGTCTCTTACGGCTTTCGCTGGGTACTATGACGCCGTCGATGTAGCCCCTTGATGCGGCAATGTATGGGTTGTAAAGGAGTTTCCTGTATTCTTCAATTTTTTCTTTCCTCTTGGCTTCAGGATCTTCCGCCGCGGCTATCTCTCTCCTATGTATTATATTTGCCGCACCTTCCGCACCCATAACAGCTATTTCGGCAGTAGGCCATGCCAGCACGATATCTGCCCCAAGATCTCTGGAACACATTGCAAGGTACGATCCGCCATAGTCCTTCCTGGTAATCAGGGTGACTTTGGGGACAGTGGCTTCCGAGTAGCACCACAGAAGCTTTGCACCGTGCCTAATTATTCCTCCCCATTCCTGTTCGCTGCCGGGGAGGTATCCGGGAACATCCGCAATGGTTAGAAGTGGAATATTGAAGGAATCACAAAAGCGGATGAATCGTGTGGCTTTGTCAGATGAATTGATGTCCAGGCAACCGGCCAGAACTAGGGGCTGGTTTGCGATGATACCTACTGGTCTTCCGTTTAACCGGGCGAAACCGACAACTATGTTCTGAGCATAATCCTTGTGTACCTCGAAAAAGAAACCGTCATCTACCACGGATGTGATTACTGCCTTGATGTCGTATGACCCCATGGGGTTGTCAGGGATGATTGAATCAAGCTCGGGACAAATCCTGTTGGGATCGTCATTTGTGGGTGAAATCGGGGGATCGTCAACGTTATTGTCAGGGAGAAAAGTGAGCAGTGTTTTAATCTGTTCTATTGCATCCTCGTCGCTTTCGCACGCAAACTGGGCAACACCGCTTTTCGATGCATGTGCATTAGCTCCACCAAGTTCTTCGTGGGTTATTACTTCACCAAGCACCGACTTTATGACATCAGGGCCCGTTATGAACATGTAGCTGGTTTTCTTAACCATGAAAACAAAATCCGTCATTGCAGGAGAATAAACGGCACCTCCGGCGCAGGGTCCCATGATCGCTGAAATCTGGGGAATAACCCCCGATGCGATGGCATTTCTGTAAAAAATCTGACCGTAACCGGAAAGGGCATCAACACCTTCCTGGATTCGTGCGCCACCGGAGTCGTTAAACCCGACCAATGGTGCTCCAACCTTGAGAGCAAGATCCATTACCTTGCATATCTTCTTTGAGTGCATTTCACCCAGAGTTCCGGCTCTCGCAGTGAAGTCCTGGGAAAAGGCAAATATTTTTCTACCGTTTACAAGCCCGTATCCGGTGATTACTCCGTCGGCAGGAATTTCCATTTTATCGAGGCCAAACAGGGTACCCCTATGCTTAACAAAGATGTCTAGCTCTTTAAAGGTGCCCGGATCGAAGAACTTGTCCAGCCTCTCCCTTGCCGTCAATTTACCTCGCTGGTGCTGCTTCTCAACGGCCTTTGGGCCACCCATTTCTTTGACCTTAGCCTCTTTTTCTTTTAGCTCGCGAATCTTATCAGCCACAATTCCCATAACGGTATCTCCTCTCAAATAAAATGCCTCAGGCAGTCCATTGACTCAATCTTCCGATGCCTATTCAGTTTTATAGAAACGGATTTTCAACAAATTCGAAATATTGTAATCTGCAAGCCCTTCTTGTCAAGGTTTTTCTAGCAGCTTGCCGAAGAAGGAGCGTTCACTGGTGAGCACTTAAAACTTCAATAAGTTGAACTCATCTTCAAGGAGGTCAAAGAAGATAAAAAGATTGGCACCAACATTTTTGCCCAAAAGCACTTTTACGCCTTCAGAAACCATTATTCCTGCTGCTACAGGTGGAGTAAAAGAAGGGTTCCCCAGTTTGTTTTCTACGCCTTTCGACATTGATCCGTAGATCGTGTTTATAACGTTGTTTCCGGGCCATACAACCGCTACCTGCCCATACCATCCTCCTATTGCTCCGTGGACAAGCGGGAGGTTGTTCCGTGTTGCAATGTTCTGTAAAAGAATCCGTGAAGACGGGTTATCCAGGCAGTCGAAAACAAGATGTGCTCCTTTGAAGAGTTTTTCGTTAACATTTTCCAGTTTTTCTTTTATTGGAATGAAGTTGATATGGCTATTGATCGCCCTGGCGTGTGCCGCAGCCACAAGGGCTTTCGGTTGTCCCACAGAAGGTTCGTCTGAAAGTAGCTGGCGATTCAGGTTTGTTTCGTCAAAGACATCATGATCGATGCCCGCTATCGTTCCAATACCAAGCCGGGCGGAAATATCTAGTACATGGCCACCAAGTCCTCCGAGGCCGGCCACAATTATTTTGCAAGACAAAAGCTTCCTTTGCCCGTCGATTCCAAGGATGCCAAGGTTCTGAGAGTACCTGGGAAGTGCACTGACCTTGTTGCTGCCTTGACCTCCTTTGTTGTGTCGTGAAGACATAGGATTAATTATCCTCCTCCAACCTTGGGAAAAAGTGAAACGGTGTCTCCAGCTCTGATTTCGGTGTCCAATGAAGCGTGCTTTCGATTTACAAAAACAATGGCTACTTCCTCCGGGTCTATTTTGAAGTGATCGAGAATATCACCCACAGTTCTCACTTCGTCTGCTCGTATTTTTGTTTTCTTGAATCTTCCTTCCTGAAGGGTGGCGAAAAGTCGAACCTCTATCTCTTCCATTACCTTATCCCTTTGAAAAATATGTTTCGCCTGAAAACAATTTCCGGGGATAGAAGCCTGGCTGGGGAAATGGTGGGCGGGGAGAGATTCGAACTCTCGACTTCCACCGTGTGAGGATGGCACTCTCACCACTGAGTTACCCGCCCGAATAGCGTTATTAATTTTTATATGTATACTAATTCAATACCTAAGTGGTTTCAATAGAAATTTTGTCTCTGTCTTAATCCCTTATGAAACCTCTGATTAATTATTCAAATATCCGAGGGCTTCACTTACGTCATGCCTGCACCCTGATCTAATGAGGGGGGCTTGACGCGGCATCCATCCAAAGGTTGATAGATTCCGGATCTACCCTTCGCTCCGTCCGGAATGACGGATTTTACATTATGCTAGTAGTCCCTCTTTAATAGATTCCTAGTTCTAGGAATCCAATTTTATCAGAGTTTCCTATTATGGATATCTACCCTTTACTTTCTCTTCGTGTCTTGTTATCGTTAACTTAACAGAAGGTTAACATGAAGTTTACTTAAGGTCTAATACCTAAGGCAGCGAAGCCGCAACCAAAAGTCAGGATAAACATTAATGGTTTCGTAAAAAGTCCTAAAAACCGGTCATTGCGAGGATCCCACACCCACTTTATGATAATGTTTTCGAGTTAATGTCAAGATATATGGCTTAAAGTGGGTGTGGGAGACGCGGCAATCTCATCAGTAAGGAATTGAGGATTAGGGATTAATCAGCTTCTGCTTTAGCCCGTAATCCATCAATCCTTACTCCGGTCTTACCCGCCATAATCAGTTAGATTGCTTCGCTTCGCTCGCAATGACAAAACAGGAGATTTTTTGCGATACTGTCAGGATTAAGACGCTCTAAAGCGTTACATGTTTATAGGGTAGTATTCTAAACGGGACCGAAAATGCTACTCCCGGAAGTCTAATTTAGGGAAGAGTTATGCTTCATTTTCTAGCAAGGTTGCCGGTTTGCGCATCCTTCGGGGATGTTTACAACTCCTCGCTTTTGGCGAAGAAAAATTTTGCATTGCCTCAAAGCGAGTTGTCATTTCCGCGGAAGCGGGAATCCAGTGTTTGCTGTGCTTGCAATTCTTGGATGCCGGGCCAAACCCTGCTCCTGATTAGATCAAGAGGCCAAAATGATGACTGTAGCAATCTGGCGCCAGGAGCCGATTTTAATCAGCCGTCATGAAACCTCTCGTTTTATATTATAGACGAGAGTTGCTTAGTTCAACTTTGAGGGATACGGAGATGGCTCAAGAACTTCAATATCATGATATTGACCTGTCCAAGGGTTGTTCATCTATTTTTTCCCCCGCCTACTTCGATCAGATCTGTGACCTTATACCGGACGGCATCCTTGTTATAAATCGAGAAGGTAAAATTGTATATGCAAATGTTGCGGTAGAGTCTATCAGCGGGTATAGCGCCAGGGAATTAATAGGGCAGTCATGTACCGTTTTCAGGGGAGATTCTTGCATGTTGCCAGGAGGCGACATGTCGAGATGTGCACTTTTCAGGGGGCAGAAGTTTCACAAACGTAGGTGTACGATTATACACAAGGACGGACACCCTGTTCATATCCTGAAAAATGCCGTAGCAGTCCGTGATTCTGACGGACAGTTTACCGCTGCAATTGAATCTATCACCGATATTTCCGAAATTGTAAGGCGAGACCAGGAAATTCACACACTGAGACAGAAGCTGTCTCAACCATCCGGTTTTATGGGTATGATTGGAAGCAGCCCTCCCATGCAGAAGGTGTTTGACCTTATCAAAAGTGCGGCTCTAAGCGATGCACCTGTTATCATTTACGGTGAAAGCGGGACGGGGAAAGAACTCGTAGCGGCAGCAATTCACAAGCTTAGCAAAAGAAGGCGTGGCCCTTTCATAAAGGTTAACTGTGCAGCGCTTAGCCGCTCGCTCCTTGAAAGCGAGCTTTTCGGACACGTTAAAGGGGCATTCACGGGCGCAAACAAGGACCGGATTGGTCGATTTGAAGCCGCTCACAGGGGAACCCTTTTTCTCGATGAAATCGGGGATATTCCCCTCGGAGTACAGGTTAAGTTGCTCAGGGTCCTTGAGAGCAAAGAAATAGAAAGGGTGGGTGACTATCATCCCATATCGGTTGATGTTCGGTTTATATCTGCCACTCACCGGGACCTTCCTACACGTATCGAAGAAGGAAAGTTCAGAGACGATCTCTACTACAGGCTTAACATCATACCAATCTACCTACCGCCACTGAGGGAAAGGGAAGGAGACCTGGTTCTTTTGATTAATTACTACGTGGAAAAGATAGCCCAACGGACCAAGCGACCCGTCCCAGCAATCAGCCCGCCCGCCCTAAAAGCGCTTCTCTCGTACCCGTGGCCTGGAAACGTGAGAGAGTTATTCGGGGCTCTTGAGTACGCCTTTGTTACCTGTAGATCCAATTACATAGAACCGGAACACCTTCCTATGACAATCATAGGAAAAAAACATAAAAAAACCACTAAAAGAAGGAAAATGGAAGATTTGATCAAAAGTCAGGACGAGATACTGGATGCCCTTAAGAGAACAGGCTACAACAAGACGGCTGCAGCACGGCTACTTGGTGTAAGCAGGGTAACACTCTGGAAGTGGTTGAAAAAACTACCCGAAATACCCAGGCAGCCATTGTGATATTGCAACATGTTAAGTTAACATTATATTAATGATAATTAACACTTTTATACTTCAATGAAATGATGTGGATTAAAAATATCTAATAAAATCCATGTATTATAGAATGGGGTCGAAGGTGAACTCTGGCATGAGATTTGCTCTAAAGATATACCAAAAGAGGGGCAATTACTTCAGACCTTCCCCTCCCCCTACTCCTAGCTTCCCCAGTGAGTATTCGCCCCCTCGCTGGGGAAGTTCTTTTATGGGAAGGGAAAATGTGATTTTCCTTGACACCGATATGTTAAAGTTTTAAATATGCGGCTTGTGCTCCATTTCACATTAAGCTTTTCTATGCAGAGAGCTACAGTGTCACACGGGTTGGCACGTATTAAGCAAAAGAAAGCCAATGGTTTAATATTGAAAAAGACTATCGAGGAGTTATTTTCATGAGTTCTGCTGATCAAAAAGGACCGGGATCCAAGGTTGGGGCTGTATTGGTTGTTGGAGGCGGTATCGCTGGGACCCAGGCAGCGCTGGATCTTGCAGATTCCGGTTACTTTGTTTACCTTGTGGAAAAGAGTGCTGCCATTGGCGGCGTGATGGCTCAGCTGGACAAGACTTTCCCCACCAACGATTGTTCCATGTGTATCCTATCTCCGAAACTGGTGGAGTGTGGCAGGCACCTGAACATAGAAGTGATTACTCTTGCAGATGTTGAAGAGATAAAAGGGGACGCGGGAAATTTTACCGTCAAGATTCGCCAGCGTCCAAGGTACATAGATGTAGCAAAGTGCATTGCCTGTGGCAGGTGTGCGGAGAAGTGTCCAAGGAAGGTAATAGATGAATTCAACGAGGGGTTAAATTTTCGAAAGGCTGCCTATGTAAAATATCCACAAGCAGTTCCCTTGAAATATGCCATAGACGCAGACAACTGCATATATTTTGAAAAGGGCAAGTGCAAGGCCTGCCAGAAATTTTGCCCCGCCGAGGCGGTGGACTTCGATCAAAAGGAAGACTTGTTTGAATTGAACGTAGGTGCAGTTATACTTGCACCGGGATTTGAAGAATTTAATCCGGAGATATATGACACGTATGGTTATTCAAGGTATCCCAATGTTATCACGAGTACGCAGTTTGAACGTATCTTAAGTGCCTCAGGGCCTTACGAGGGTCACCTTCTAAGACCTTCTGATAAGACCCAGCCGAAGAAAATCGCTTGGCTTCAGTGCGTGGGATCAAGGGATCTCCACAAGGCGGCAAAGGGTTACTGTTCAGGCGTGTGCTGCATGTACGCAATTAAAGAAGCCGTGATAGCCAAGGAACATGCGACAGAACCTCTTGATACCGCCATCTTTTTCATGGATATGCGTACCTACGGGAAGGATTTTGAGAGATACTACGAGCGGGCAAAAAATGAGATCGGTGTTCGCTTCATTAGGTGCCGAATTCACAGTCTTGAAGAAGTTTCAGATACAAACGATATTGTTATTACCTATGTTAATGAAAACGGAGAACTCGAAAGCGAGGTGTTCAACCTTGTCGTTTTGTCCGTAGGTCTGGAGATCAGTAGCGAGATAGAAGAACTTGCGAAAAGGATTGGTATTGATCTCAATACGGATGGCTTTGCCGAAACATCATCCTTTTTCCCTGTCGCCACGACCAGGGATGGAATATTTGTATGTGGAGCCTTCAATGGGCCAAAGGACATTCCCTACTCTGTGATGGAAGCGAGCGCTGCAGCGGCGGCATCCGAGGTAACACTGGCCGATGTCCGCGGCATGCTTGCCAAAACAAAATCGTACCCTGAAGAAGTTCCGGTGGCTGGCGAAGAACCAAGGATCGGGGTTTTTGTTTGCAATTGCGGAATTAACATAGGAAGCGTGGTTAACGTTCCTGAAGTTGTTGAATACGCAAAAACTCTTCCCTATGTGGTTTATGCCGGCGAAAACCTTTTCACATGTTCCCAAGACACCCAGGAGAACATTGTCAACACTATCAAGGAACACAAGTTAAACAGGGTTGTCGTGGCAGCATGCACCCCCAGAACTCATGAACCGCTCTTCCAGGAAACTCTCAGGGAGGCTGGATTAAATAGGTTCCTCTTTGAAATGGCAAATATTCGAGACCAGGATTCTTGGGTGCATTCCTCGGAACCTGAAAAAGCGACGGAAAAGGCTAAAGACCTCGTTCGCATGGCAGTGGCCAAAGCTGCATTGCTAGAGCCCGTAGACGAAATAAAGGTTAAGTTGTCCCAGCAGGCGCTGGTTGTTGGGGGCGGTGTCGCCGGTATGGTAGCCGCTCTGACGTTGGCTGATCAGGGCTACAAGACGTTTCTGGTGGAAAAAAGCGGTATCCTCGGAGGCCAGGCCTTGCACCTGAAAAAGACTTGGAAGGGGGAAGATATCAGGGATTATCTCGACAATCTGGTCTCCAAGGTTAAAGACCATCCGAAAATAGAAGTACTCTTGAATTCAAAAGTTATTGATGTTGAAGGATTCGTGGGGAATTTTAATACTACAATTCAAGGTAAAGATGGCGAGAGAACCATTAATCATGGAGTTTCCATACTTGCTACCGGGGCAGAAAGCTTAAGGCCCCAGGAGTACCTGTACGGAAAAAGTGACCGAGTCTTTTGCTGGCACGAGCTAGAAGATGCAATAGAAAAGAACCCGCAAATGGTTGAAAATGCCAAGTGTGCGGTTTTTATCCAGTGTGTTGGTTCACGGGAACCTGAACGTCCCTACTGTTCGAAGATTTGCTGTACCGCAGCAGTTCAAAAGGCTTTGGACCTTAAAGAGCTAAATCCTGATATCGATGTATTTGTACTTTACCGTGACCTAAGGACGTATGGACAGAGGGAAGAGCTTTACACTGAAGCGAGACAACGGGGTGTGATATTCATCCGTTACACCCTTGAAAATAAGCCCATGGTTGAAGAAATAGAGGCAGATGGCGGGAGGAAAATTCTAAGGGTAACCGTGGTTGATCATGTGCTTCAGATGCCAGTTTCAATTGATGCTGACTTTATTCATCTGGCCACTGCAATCTACCCGAAAGATCACGAAGAACTTGCCAGATTTTTCAAGGTTACGTTAAACCAGGACAACTTTTTCCTGGAAGCTCACATGAAACTCAGGCCCGTTGATTTTGCTACAGACGGAGTTTTCGTATGCGGACTGGCTCATTACCCCAAGCCGATTGAGGAGAGCATTGCACAGGCACAGGCGGCGGCAGCGAGAGCAGCGATAGTGCTTCAGAAAGAGGAGATGACCGTTGAGCCAATAGTGTCCGTTGTGGATCAGGAAAAATGTATCGGTTGTGGTCTCTGTACCAACCTTTGCCCTTTTGGTGCAATTCGGCTGGTGGAAGTTCCAGGTAAGGGGTACAGGGCAGAAAACATTAGCGCGTCGTGTAAAGGTTGCGGGATCTGTGCTGCGAGTTGCCCTGAGAAGGCAATAGACATGGTACATTTCAGGGACAGGCAGATTATGGCAGCAATCGACGCGTTGAAAACAGAAGCCAAATAATGAAATTCCTTTGGAGTACAAGAAATGAGTAATGATTTCGAACCCAGAATGCTTGGTTTTCTCTGTAACTGGTGTGCTTATGCGGGAGCTGATCTCGCGGGGGTATCCCGATTCCAATATCCTCCAACCTTGAGGGTAATAAGGGTTATGTGCTCGGGTCGCGTGGACCCGATATTTCTGGCGGAGGCCCTGAAGGCAGGTTACGATGCTGCTCTAGTCTTAGGGTGACATCCCGGTGATTGCCATTACCTGGAAGGTAATGTTTACGCTGAAAAAAGGGTAAAGTTAACCCAAGAACTGTTTAAGTATGCCGGAATAGGTGAAAAGAGGCTTTTCCTGGAATGGGTTTCTGCTGCCGAGGGTCAACGATTTGCGGAGATAATCACCGCAATCACGGAACAAGTAAAGGCTGAAGGACCGTTTCCGGTGGAAGAACATCGCTTTAAGCTGGATGCTCTTATACACACCTTTAAATCAGAACAGGCAAGGTGGGTACTTGGTATAGAGCGATTATTGACGGAAGAAGGTAACGTGTACGGTGAGACCCTTGATCCGGATGAGTATAGAAGGTTTCTTTTTAATAAGCTCGTGGACGAATATGAAAAAAGCCTGGTTTATTTGAGCCTAAAAGAAAGTCCGAAATCGGTGAGAGACGTAGCCGAAAAGGTAGGTATGAAGGTGCCCCATGTAGCGGAACTCGTGGTCGATTTACAGACAAAAGGAA
The DNA here is from genome assembly GCA_026983715.1 of Desulfobacterales bacterium. Lineage (GTDB taxonomy): Bacteria > Desulfobacterota > Syntrophobacteria > B119-G9 > B119-G9 > B119-G9. The sequence goes on along the minus strand of JALSTM010000247.1, from coordinate 481 downwards.
AGGTTACATTAAGTGGCCATGACGGGGTTATCACTAAATTTGCAGCAGTTGGCTAGGCTAACAGCCCGGTGTCGATATAATTCAAGAGGGATTAAGAATGGCTGATAAAACTGGTAAAAAGATTGGTTCAGTAATGGTGATAGGGGCCGGAATTGCGGGCATGCAAGCCGCCCTGGATATTGCGGATGCCGGCTACTTTGTGCATCTTGTCGATAGTTCGCCAAGTATCGGCGGTATGATGGCGCAGCTAGACAAGACGTTTCCGACCAACGACTGTGCGATGTGAATTATCTCCCCAAAACTGGTCGAGGTCGGCCGGCACTTGAACATAAATATAATTACGAACTCTGAAGTTGCGGCAGTTTCGGGAAAAGCCGGTAACTTCAAAGTGGAGGTCGTCAACCATCCTCGCTACATAGATCCGGACAAGTGTACCGGGTGCGGGGTGTGCAAGCAGCATTGCCCCGTGGATGCGATTGAT
>JALSTM010000246.1 GCA_026983715.1 Desulfobacterales bacterium | reverse complement strand
CCCCATCATAGATATAGGCTTTTCCATTTACCGTGAGCTTCCTGGAGGGACTATCAGTACCGATACCGATGTTAGTGCCATTGTCATAAATTGTCCCCTTTATCAAGGCCGACCCCGACCACATCGGAACATAGCCTGTTGTATTGGTTCCGACCTGGGGGTCAGTCTCCACGGTTATTCCCACGTCATCTCCATCGTCGAGTCCCGAAGGACGGTTAGAGATTTCATTCCATGTTACACCATCTTTAAAATATTCTGGGACTGTTGGGTCTGTTTCGGTTGTGATGCCCACATTGTCCACTCCGTCAGCGAAACCGGAAGGGATACCGGAAAGATTTCCCCACGTAATTTCCGAGTCACGGGCTATAGTTGACGGAATCCTAGCTTCTGGTATGATACCCGAAGTAATATCTTCACCTGCATGTTCATGATCCGCAGGTGCAAATTCGGAACTTTCACGTCCGTTAAGAGCTTCCGAATCTCCGGCCTTCATTGCATAAAAAACCGAAGTTATTTCCTGCCTAGGAGTCATCTCAGAATCGCTACCTACCTGGATGCCAAGGTAGAGGGCAGGGTTGTCAAGCAGGGTCGGTGGGAATGGATTTGATACAGGGTCATCAGGGAGCTTCGCGTTAAAAATTCCTTTATTGACAAGGATTGATCCTGTTTCACTCCACAGCGCGTTCCCCCCAGTGTTAACATTATATATCCTAAAGGTAACAGAATACGTTCCATCTGAAACCGGTGTCCCATCCGGATTAGCCAGCTTTCCCTGGTAATTAATGCTACCGGGAACAGCCAGAATACTTCCGGAAACAAATAAAAAAAGAATAGTACACAAAACCAGTAAATAGTATCGTTTGCCTTTCATTACGTGCCTCCTTTTTCTCGAGTTTTCCCTTAAATCGAATGGAAGAAACATATCTTTTGACGCTTTTTCTCTGTTCGAATCCAATTTTTCTTCAAAACGGATGGAACGCGATACTTTCAGAAAGTATCCACATATTCAGCCAGATCCATACCATCCACATCACCATCTGGTTCGGTATCACACCCGGAATTGTACTCCATATCAGTATCCGTAAGTCCGAACGTAGCCGCAAAAGACTCGATATCTCCACAACCCACCACCGCTCGCAGTGTGTACCAGAATCCCGGATAAAGATCATAGCTGTGAGAGTACGGCTGAGCGGAGGAATCCATCAAGGGGGACGGTTGTCCGATAGTACCAACTGTTCCGAAAGTTTCAGATTGCATGGGGACACCGCCTCCGGAAAAAACGGATGTCGGAAGAGTATAATTTTCACTAGAACTGCCAGCCCCCCATGCAAAACAACTGAAAAAAAACGCTTGCAGGATCATAAGTACAAGGATACGTATGATCCTCTCTCGCTTCCCCATAGTTCACCTCCTTTTTTTACAAAAATAGACACGTGTTAACAAAAAGGGAAAAAGCCTTGAAAGTAATAGGGTGATTTAGAGAGGGAAAGGATTTGACTAAAAACACAGTGTGAAGTTGAGTCCGAAACCAGTTGTCTCCCTTTTTTGAAATGAAACGCCAGTCTTCCGACTTCTCTTTTTACCAATGGCTTTTACCAGCCTCGGCGACCGTGCCGGCCCAGTTATAATGAGTTAATAAAGCCCTCCCTATCTTCGCTAGAACACTAAATAACAAGGGACTCTCTTACAAAACCAAAAACTTGCATCGTGGGAAAATAGGAGTGATCAAGATGCCTGGTTGTGCTCACATGGTGCCTGAAAGAGCATCATGTCCGAGCAGTAAATGCGCCCCGCAGACAACCATCCCCCCTACAACCCGAGGCACATATTATCGCTCTCCCCTATTGGCATCGACCTGTAGCAGATAACGAGAAAAATGTCAAGCTGTTTCGCTGTTTTCAAAGGAATGGATAAACCAGTTTCCTTTGTGGCGCTTTACATTCGGTTGATAAACTGTTATGGTTTCAACTATCCTGCAGAACTAAAGTGGGAGTTAATTACCCTATTTAAACAGTCTTTTATATGCGATTAGAGTACGGGGAGTAAACATGAATCAAGCCAAGACGGGAGACAAGGTAAAAGTACAATACGTCGGTTCACTGGAGGATGGAAGAGTATTTGGATCTTCAAGTCCTGTGGAACCCTTCGAGTTCATTATTGGTCAGCAGAGCGTGCTTCCGGCCTTCGAGCAGGCCGTTATTGGGATGGCCGTGGGAGAAACAAAAAAGATCGAAGTTCCTCCCGAGCAAGGTTATGGACCTTTTAGAAAGGAACTTGTCTTTTCTATACCCAAATCAGAGATGCCAGAAGAAATTGCCCCTGAAGAAGGCAAAGTTCTTAGAATACGACTAAGTGACGGAAATTATGCCTTCGCAACCATCATGCAGATAACGGAAGACAAGATAATCCTGGATGGTAATGATCCACTGGCCGGAAGAACCCTTTTTTTTGAAATCACCTTGCTCGACATCGCATAGCTGGACTTCTCTAGAGGTTGTCCCAGTGTGAACTTCGTAAGGAAGCTTCATCACATTTTCCTTTTTCGGGTAATAAAAGTATCCTGAAAAATAAGAGACATGCTTACGTGCGGGGTGATAAGAGTGTTTCAAGCATTTTTACTTGTCGCAGAGGTTTCTCTTACCATGTTTCTAAGCCTTTCGAGGTTTACCGGGTCCTGCTCAATCCCGTTCTTGAGCTTTGGAGTTTCTATGACCTTGGGTATGTATTTTAGCCTAGCATCGTTCATTATCAGTTGAAATGCATCGTAACCGATAAACCCTTCCCCGATGTGTTCATGCCTGTCTATTCTGCTCCCTAGAGGCTTTTTCGAATCGTTGAGATGAAAGAGATAGAGCTTATTCAGACCCAGTATTGAATCAAACTGCGCCAGCGTATTTTCATAAGAAGTTTTATTCCTAATATCATACCCGGCTGCAAAAACGTGGCAGGTATCGAGACAAAAACCGATGCGCTTTTTATTTTCGATAGCTTCGGCAATTTGTGCCAACTGTTCAAACCTGTAGCCAATGTTGGTACCCTGACCGGCTGTGGTTTCCAGCAGGAGAATAACGCCCGTTGAATAAGTTTCGTCAAGTACCTTGTTTATTGCTCTTGAAACCAAGGAAATTCCCCTTTTCTCCCCTACACCCTTATGAGCCCCCGGATGAAGTACCACAAAGGGAATTCCCAGTAAAGATGACCTGATGAATTCATTTTTAAGCGCCGAGACCGATTTTTTCCAGAGAACATCGTCCGGTGATGCAATGTTTATCAGGTAAGACGTGTGCGACGCCATCTTAACTATTTGGCTCTTGGCTTTCAGTTCGCAAAACTTCTCTATTTCTCTCTCTTCAAGATGTCGTTCTTTCCACGTGTTGGAATTCTTAGTGAAAATCTGGAGAGCATTGCATCTATATTTCATTGCAAGTTCCAGTGACTTGTGAAGACCACCGGCTATGGATAGGTGCGCACCAAGAATTATCACCATACACTCCAAAAACAAGGGCGGGTTCCCCCGCCCTATTGCTTAAAAAGCCATGAACTACTTAGAGAATATGTATTTCTTTTGCCCGCTTTTGCTTAGCTGGTCGTCAAGTATTCCACGACCTTTGGCCCAAGTCCAATGGAATGGGTTGCTTCAAATAGCTTTACCGCTTCTTCGTACGCATGAGATGCAATCCTATCTTTGTAGAGCATGGGCAAAGCATTAAGCTGTGGTGCAAAAGCCTTATTCGCCTTCTTGATGTTTCCCCCTGTGTTTCCGGTCTGTATTGCCCAGTCCCACATTTCTTCCCAGAGTTCATCAGGGATACCCCTGTAGGGACGCTTAATATATTCCTTGTTTTCAGTAGTTATAGCATTCCCGTTTTGGTTCATTGCGAGGCCAAAAGTTATGTTCTGCCAGAATGTTCCAACGTTCCCTTTTCGTATTCCGTAATCGATAAACGACGTGATTTTTTCAAGTGAAGTTCCGGTTATTCCGTGCTGAGCTATATCCACCTTCCAGGGCTGTATCGCTTCCCATATTTCTTTTGTGAGGTCAAGCTGAATACCTTCCTGGGCCGTTCCGAAGTACGTACCATGAATTGACCCATTATTTATGGCCAAAAGATCTGGATGAACACCGCCCTTTACAAGTTCCCCAATGAACCACTCGGCTTCATCAGGTCTTGTAAATCCTTCCGCACTTCCACTCTTGGCACCTATTTCACCGAGCTCCACCTCGAGGCAAAGTCCGGCCTCGATTATCGGACGTGCAAGATCAAGGGTCGCGGCCAGATTCTGCTCGTTTTCCATGTGAGAAGCATCTATAGCAAAAGAGGTAAACCCTGCTTCCAACTGCTTTGAAATAAGCTCTCGAACTTCTTCAATTTGATCCGGATTCTTTACGGTTAAATGGTCGGCATGAATCGCAAATGGCACTTCCGTGTTACCAAGTCTTTCATTTTCCGCAACAATAAATGCTGCGAAAGAAAACGGATCAAACTCAGTATAGGTGAGTTCTGATTTGGCAATTTCGTACATAACGGGTGCCTGGGTAGCCATAGATGCTTTAATAATTCCGGCCACCGGCAACTTACAGCGCATGTTTACTGCCATAATCATTCCATGATTCTCTCTCGCCACTTGAATGAGTGCTTTACCATTCATCAGAGGTGCGAGGCTATTTGGAAATCTTTTCTGTACATTTTCCGGACGACATTCGACCAAATTTCTCATTATTTCTCTCCTTATCCTTAAAGATATTATTATAGACACTTGATTATCAAGAAACCTAAGCTTAAATATAATTTATAGATCCCATTATTTCAACAAAAGCCGGAAAATGAAATCAGTTTTTCCTATCGACCCACCGATAAAAAGGTTTTGATACCAGGCCCCCAAACGTCATCTGAATACGACCCTTCTTTTGCTAAATAGAAGCTCCGCAACTGCTAAGGCAGCATAAAAGATAAATATCCAGGTAAGAGTTCGCAGGTTTGTCCTAAACAAGTAAACAATCAGGACGATCCATGATGAAAGGGATAGCAAAAAACCAGCAACGGGGATTCCGAGGGATATTTTTATTCTGTCCCTAAGTTTAAAAGCCGAAAGGTTTATCGCTGCAAATATCAGTAAGAAAGTGGAACTGGCAAAGGAAGAAATGACTGTTAAATTAGCAATATTAACGAAAATTAAAGTCAAGAACGTAATTGCTATTAGACTAACATATGGAATGTCCTTCGTCCTCTCCCGATAAGAGAACACCTTAGGTAAGTCCTCATCCATGGCCATTACCATTCCAAGCCTTGCTGTACCAAACAGGGTTGCATTTATCGCAGAAGCTGTTGAAAGTAGCGCACCAAGTCCAATTAGCATAAACCCTGCTTTACCGAGGAAGGGTTGAGCTGCTACGGCAAGGGCATATTCCTTGTATTTCGCTATTTCCTCAGGAAGCAGATTTCCTACTGCTACAACTGAAACAAGTACGTAAATGACAGTTGTTAAAACTATGGATATTATTATTGACCTTGTAAGATCACTCTCGGGGTTCTCCATCTCGTTTACAGCATTGGGAATTAACTCAAATCCTTCATACGCAACAAAAATAAGTGCGGCCCCCATCAATAGATTCACGCATCCCTTGTTAAAAAATGGTAACAAGCGGGAGGATTTTACAAAGTAAAGTCCTGTAAATGCAAACATTGACAAGATAAGCACCTTTACCAAAACGATTACATCCTCACTTTTTCCTGCAGAAGCAACCCCGTAAAGGTTAACCCCGAGGAAAACAAGCAAAATCAAGGTCTCCAACACGTGATGGACAACCTGGGTCTGTGAGGATGCCCCAAACATTGCCGAACCATAAACTCCAAAGGTATACGAATACAGAGACAGGGTGCCGATATATCCCACGAGAAGCATCCATCCGCCAATTCCGGCCACGTTTTTGTTCTCAAATGCATGTTCCAGATAAGTGAAGCTGCCACCATCTGATCTGAAGACCAATCCCAGTCTCGCATAGCAATATCCAGCCAGTAAAGCAACTACTCCTCCTATCCCAAAGGCAACCGGTGCGGCATGTCCTGCTTGAGATACCGAAAGACCCAAAACGGAGAAAATACCACCACCTACCATTCCTCCAACTCCCATGGCAATTAGTTCTTTTAGGCCCAGCTTCTCATCATGATAGTCATTTCCTCTCATTGATATCCCTCGCCTTTCCTGTGCCGTTTCATCATCTGCTAATTCCTGCCGCCAATACATATACTTATTATGTTACCTTTTTCTAGGATGTGTTCCATCAATATATGGACAACTCCAATAATCACATAATTTAAACTTTGGAATGACATTTTTAGGAAGACCTAAGGCAGCGATGCCGCAACTAAAACTCAGGACAAAGATTGATGGTTTCGTAAAAAGTCCTAAAACCGGTCATTGCGATCCCGCACCTACTTCAAATACGACTATTTGCTATTGCTCCTACAATTCGCAGGAAGTGGGTGCGGGATCGCAATGACAAAACAGGAGATTTTTTGCGATAATATCAGGATTAAGACACGCTAAAACGGTACATGTTTACCGGGAAGTATTCTAAGCAGGTAACAACCTATCATTTCAGTGTTCTGCCAGGGAAGCAAGAACTTATTCGGTACCAACAAAAAAAGGCCTGAATTCGTTTTCATCCCAGCTTAAAGCTTCGTCAATTTGTGCCAGCAGCCGTTGTTTCTCCTTAGGCAGCTTCCCTTCGAGGTTTATGTAGTTGGTGTAGTGATCGCTCGTTAGGTAGGTTTCACAATCGAGGTTTTCCAGAAGCAACTTGGTTTCTCTCAGAACTTCATGAGGCCCCAGAAGCTTAAATTTCCCCTTTTTTATCTGGTGAAGCAAAAGGGTGTTAATTTTGGGCACAAGTGTCCTCAAACGGACAAAGTCGGGAGTAATTTCGTTCAGCACTTTTGCCGTTTCCAGGGCATGTTCCCTGCTCCTTTCCCTACCCCCCAGGCCCAGAATCACGTATTCACTCAATTCAATACCCGCTTCCTTCACCCATTTGCCTGCTCTAATTTGCTCTTCCGCGGTGGTTCCCTTTTTTACTCTCCGAAGAACCTCGTCATCTCCACTTTCAAGCCCCACGTGTATTCTGCTCAACCCCGCTTCCCTTAGTTTCCTGAGATCTTCCAGGCCTTTTTTAACAATGTACCTGGAAGATCCGTAAACTGTTATTCGTTCAAGGTTAGGAAACTGTTTCCTAGCAAAGCGACAAATTTCAGCCAGATCTTCAGTTGGCATGGCAATGGTGTTTCCAGCAGGGAAAAAGAGAGTTTTTACTCCTGGGCCATATATTTTACGAGCTTCCAGGATATCTTCACAGATATCTTTCACTGGTCGAACTTTATATGGCGGACCTTTTTTGTAAACCATGCAAAAGGTACACTTGTTGTGAGGACATCCGACAGTTGCCTGGATTAGCAAGCTGTTCGCTTCGCTGGGAGGCCGATAAATGGGACCTTCGTAACGCATCTACTTAATCCATGAATCCGTGACGAAACTTTATGGCTAATTTGTATAACATGTCTAAATTCCTGGTTGTTAGCCACATAGCCACCATGGATTCTTCTTCACCTTCTCAAACAATCTTTTTTGCGCCCTGCGGGTCGTCCACCTGCACCGCATCTTCTGCGTCATCGCCCGCCGGACATAGCGTACTATAGTCCGTCGAGCTCTTCCTTGCATCCACGGCCCAGGTGAACGATCACGGATTCAGGCAATCCCTTCAATTTTCGCTTCCAGTTTTTCTATGTTTTCACGGGCAAAATCAATATCTGGGTCGAGTTCCAGAGCCATCCTGTAAAGGTGAATGGCTTCCCTGTAATGTCCCAATTCCCTCAGGTTCGAACCAATGTTAGCATAATCAATTGCGGAGCCTGGGTCGAGTTCAATGGCCTTTTCAAATTCCTCGATAGCCTTCAGGTGTTCCTTCAGCTTGTAATAACAAAAGCCCTTTAAGTTATAGATTTCCTTCAAAGCTGGGTTGTGCTCCTGTGCTCTTTCCAGGGCTTCTATGGCACTTTGATACTTCCCCATTTCTTTGTAGCATGAACCTATATGTACGTAGATGCTGGCTATTTCGTTTGGATCTGGGTCAAGTTCAAGGGAACGGCTGTAACAAAGCAAAGCCTCGTCGGGGTTACCGCATCTTTCCTTACTGAGTCCAAGGAAAAACTGGATATCAAAACGACCCGGAAATATATTATCCAGGATTTGCAAATATCTGCCTGAATCAACCGGGGAAATACTCTGGCTAAGCACCTTGGCTAGGTGAAAAGGAAAATCTGTATTTCGGGTTCTATCTCTGAAATGAGCCCCGGGAATGACACAGTAAATCGCCGGGACCTGGAGTACAGGGTGAGTAACATCGACAATTATTGCCTCCAGTCCTATCTTCTGAAGGCTAGAAGTGCAGGCACGGATTTCTTCGTCAAAGTAATCGGAACTCAACTTCGGAAGTTCTTCTATTCTGACCAGTTTTTCGGTTTTCGTCATGTATTCGGCTTCTTCCAGGGTTTTGAACTTGGGTAAAGTGGGCATGTAGGTAGTGGATCTTTCAAAATCTCCCGCCAACTGTGCCACCTCGGTAAGTGCCCTGCACAGGGATTTGCTCGGGTCCGGGGTTGTTCCCGCCGTAAATACGATCTCGCTTTTGTGAGGGAAAGTGGAAGGATCATAAGCGAGCACAGCCACGGTGGGAATTCCGGTGTTCAGGGAAAAATCTTTTAACACAAGCGATATACCATTGGAACTATACTTGTTCAGCAATTTTACAGCCGTGGGATACGTCACTGAATGAGGGTCAATTGTAGGGGTTACTAGTCGATCGTGGGTAATAACGGAACCTACATGCCTTTCCACTACCTCACACAACCCTTGCAAAATAGCCTCTTCAATACTGTTCCCGGCAGCAGGGCCGTTATACTCGTTTATAATGTAAAACCAGTCAATCGGAATGTACTGATCCTCGCCTCGGGTAAGGTTGTAAGCCTTTACCCACCTTAAAGGGACAAGCTCCAATGCTTTGCGAGCCTTTGAAGACTCAGTCTCTTTGTCGTGAACGGAAACAAGAAAGGATGAGATACCAAGGGCATTTTCGTCGATCTCCGGATACTTTGCCATTTTAAATTTTCCAGATTTCATGAACGAAAAAAAACTGTATCTCTCGATTAGCTCCATCAGAGCACTAGCTTCGGCCTGTTCTGGCGAACTTCCCTTCCCCATCTGCTTTTGCGTGCCAATGGTCCTGATGGCATCCTGCCCGCAAATGCTTATAAAAACAGGGATGTCAAGGCGACCCGAATCTATGCGTATCGTCTTTGTCAGAATGTCCTCACCAAGGTGTTGCAAGCGTTTTTTAACCAACGCTACCGTTTCTTCGGGGCGTTTCACCTTGTCCAGATCGTCGCTAAAACCCTTTTTAACCCTTTTCAGTTTCAAGTTTCACCTCGTTAGGAGCTATTTTTTGACAACTCTATCTAATTGCTATGATATTGCAACCGCGTCATCCGTTTCTTATCCCAATCACCGAAAAAAGTCTAGACGTGTAAAATCAAAACTGCTAAATGGCACTCATAAGAAGCTTGTATTGGTTTGTATTTAGGAAGAAGTCATGCAGCGAGATAAGATAAAAATTTGGCTGGCACAAGTCAGGGCTAATTTTTTACTGTTACCTGTTTTACTGGTTTCACTCGGCGGAGCACTTGCATACAAACAGGGACACTTTAACTGGGGATACTTTTATCTTACCCTGATCGGAATTGTCTCCGCACACGTTTCGGTTAACCTGTTCAACGAATATTCCGATTATAAGACAGGAATTGACATGCTCACAGAGCGAACTCCTTTCAGCGGAGGAAGTGGAATGATGCAGGCGGGCCTGACAAGCCCTAAAAGTGTCTTAATAGCTGCCTGGCTTACGTTATTCCTTTCTTTCATAATAGGGCTATATTTTACCCTAAAAGTAGGACTTATGTTACTGGCGATAATTGTAGTAGGCGGTTTAGCAACAGTTTTTTATACTGACTACCTTGCAAAATGGATACTGGGCGAACTTTTTGCCGGTCTTTGCCTGGGAACTCTCGTGGTACTCGGCTCGTATATGGTACAAACTGGCCAAATAGAGTGGTCAGCCGTCGTCCTTTCAATACCTCCGGGAATATTGACGGCCTTACTCCTTTTGCTCAATGAATTTCCAGACCTGGAAGCCGATCGAAAAGGGGGTAGAAAACACCTGGTAATAAAGTATGGGAAAAGAAAGAGCATTTTGATATATGGTGTTTCCCTCGCGATATGCTACTTGATAATAGTAGTTTCCTGTGCCTACAACTGGATTCCCAGAACGGCCTTAATTGCATGCCTTACCATCCCTTTCGCCTTTCTTGCCTTCCGTGGTGGCTGGTACCATTCCACCAGGGGATCAACCATCTTACCGGCATTGGAGTTGAACGTACTTGTTGTCCTTGGAACTGACTTCCTGCTGGTTTTGGGTATCTTGATGAAGTAGTTTCCGGCTACTTATTTAGGGCAACGTAAATCTTAATTTAACCCTAAACACATGGTGACTTATTTCAAAGGTCTGATTATAATTTATAAATTCAAATATTAACTTGCAGGCCAAGAAAAAAAGTGGGTTTGGGAGGAAAAGTTATGGCAGAAAAACACAAAAAGACAATCGGCATATTAACAGGTGGCGGTGATGTTCCCGGGCTAAACCCCTGCATCAAGAAACTCGTCTACCGGGGTATCGATGAAGGATGCAGGGTAATAGGGATAAGGCGAGGTTGGGCAGGATTGCTGGAACTTAATCCGGATGACCCGACCACTTTTGATAGGTGTTTCATGGAACTTACAAAACCTATGGTCAGGACCATAGACCGAACCGGAGGAACATTTCTGCACACTTCCAGAACTAACCCTGGAGCAACAAGGTTTTCCGAAGCTCCCGATTTCCTCAAAGATAAGTTCAAAGATGAAAATGAAAGAGTCGATTTTACCGAACATGTTTTACAAAACCTTGAATTTCTCAAAATAGATCTCCTAATCCCCATCGGAGGTGACGATACCCTGAGCTACGGTGTACGTCTCCACGAAGAAAACTTCCCGGTAATAGCCATACCTAAAACCATGGACAACGACGTTTTTGGAACAGACTACTGTATAGGTTTCTCTACAGCAGTGACCCGAAGCGTCAACTTCATCCATGCACTACGCACGTCCACCGGGTCTCACGAAAGAATCGCCGTAATCGAATTGTTCGGACGAAACTGCGGAGAAACATCCCTAATTGCTGCTTACTTGGCAGGAGTAGACAGGGCAATAATATCGGAAGTTCCCTTTGATCCCGAAAAACTTGCCAAGCTTATCATGGAAGACAAGCGTAGCAATCCTAGCAACTACGCCATGTTAACCATAAGCGAAGGAGCCAGGATAGTGGGGGGCAAGGTTATGGAATATGGCGAAGAAGATGCATATGGTCATAAAAAGCTGGGGGGCATCGGAATGATTACCGGGGAAATTTTGAGGAAGTTAACTGGAGAAGGTATCATTTACCAGCAGCTATCGTACTTGATGAGAAGCGGAAGCCCGGATTCACTCGATTTGATGGTGGGTGTGAACTATGCCAACATGGCCATAGATCTGGGATTGAGGGACAATACCGGTCGAATGGTAGCGTTGAGTAACGGTACTTATACGGATATGCCCATAAGCATAGTGGTGTCGGGGCAGAAGCGCGTAGATGTGCACGAATTATACGATGTTGAGGAATACCGGCCTAAAGTAAGGCACGTATCAGGTAAACCGATGTTCTTGTACTAGGAATTTTCCAAAAACGATGGCTGTGATTTCATACCATACGAATAGCTTCTTATTCTGAAGTAGTTTTTCAGTATACCAACCTGGGTGTCCACGTAGTCGTATATTTTGACTCTGTTACGTGGATCACCCGTATTGAGACCTTTTAAAAAGTCTGCCAGTTCACCCTTGAAATAAACCGGGGTTATAAGGAAAAGAGCCTTTACGTTGCGCGGTTTAAAGTTTCTACCAATGGTGTCAAGGGGAGCAAGTAGAAGCGGTATTCCCCCGCCGTTGAGGTCCGCTTGCACTGTTTCCAGTTCTTCACGGGTTGCATTCAGATCAACGGCCTGGAACTTTACTCCGTATGATAAAAGTATTTCGGATAAGTTTTGAGACTGCAAAGTTCCACCGGTTAATACCAGGATCGGTGTTGAACCATTTTCGAGTTCACGTCTGATATCAGAAGCTATCAGTTGTAGTCTCTCCTGGTCCTTCATCAGCGATTCCATTAGCGCTGGGAAATCCCTCTGGGAAGAATACGGAAAATGAAACGGGGTTTCTCTTACTTTAACTTCCGCCCTTACCAGCGATTTATCCTCTGCCACTTTCTCTTTGTCAATCGTATGCACAATGTCACCGACATAATAGTACATAACCCGGCTTAATCCGTCTTTTCTCGTGGTAGAATTAGCTAGCCCCAGGGTATAGAGGCTGTTGAATTGGCTGATAACATTGCTCAAAAACCTAGACGGGCAACAATTACAGTCGTCAACAATTATGAGCCCGAACCTGTTTCGTATACTTTTTATTTTCTTCGATACAGCCGCAGTGTGTGCAACGGTTATTTTCTCCCCCAACCTGAACCGCCGGTCTCCAATTATCCCCAAGTTTTCAGGATTTATCTGGAGGAATATCCTTACCTTCCTTTCCCAGTCCCTGATATCACTTGCGTGAGGGGCAATTATGAGCGTAGGGACAGCCCTGCTGGAAACGTATTTTAATGTGATCACCTTTTTCCCGGTTTTAGGTCCCCCAATTAGGATACAGAAATCCTTCTGCAGTATATGATCAAGGGCAATTTTCTGGTACTCTTTCAATTCTCCGTGAAATTCCATTCTCACCGTTTCAAATTTTGCCCTGTGATCCAGTACCCTGTACCTGATTCCAAATCTGCGGCAAAGTCCGATCAATTGGTAATAGAAACCCCGAGGTATAAACAGATTGTGATGGTCTTCGTGAAGACATTTTATGTGAGAGTTGATACTTCCAAGCATCTCGCCGTTTTTATGCCTTCTCTGGAAGTCCGGATTAACAAATACGAGTTTTTCATATATTCTCTTTCGAAGTACAGGCGGGATACCCTTATTGTTTAGTTTTATCTTCGAACCCAAGTTTATGATCAATACGCTTTGTCGTGACACGCTAGTTTTCCTCGCTAGAAAACAGTTTCTTTCCCAGGATACCGGGGACCCTTTGCAATTTCCTTAGTTGACTGGCATTCTTACTTGATGTTTCTGTAGAAGTTCTTGATTGCTTGGTGAGCAATAAGCAGGCCAAAGACCGAATCGTTGAGAGTCATCTGCAAGATACTACACCAGGCCAAACCGAATATACTTAGTAGTTTCAGTCAGTTGGCGTGATTTATTGGGATTGGATAAGGCGTTATTAGGAGAGCAAGAATTGTATTATGTTAGGCGGTGTCCAAGCGAGACATGACTAATATATTGACATTATCTTTCTTCTTTTTGACAAAGAGAGATAAGAAGTAAAGCTAGTATATCGCTTCCTATGGAAGCTCCGATTAATTACTTACCTGAATCTGTGACGGGGCTTTATGGCTAATTTGTATAACATGTCTAAATTGCTCATTATTAGCTACATAGCCAGGCTAGATTATTCTTCACCTTGTCAAGCAATCTTTTTACGCCCTGCGGGTCGTCCACCTGCACCGCATCTTCAGCGTCATCGCCCGCGGAACATAGCGTACTATAGCCCGACGGGCTCTTCCTTGCATCTGCGGCCCAGGCGAACGATCACGGATTCAGGTACTTAGTTTGCCAATGGCCTCCTGCACGTCATGCCGCCCCCTTATCTAGTCAGGGGCAGGCTCGATCCGGCATCCAGCGGGAGAATTCTAGATTCCGGTTCTACGCTTCGCTCCGGCCGGAATGACGGTTTGTGAGTTGTGCTCGTCCTTCTCTTCTTTACGCCGGAAGCAGCACAAGCTACCTATGCTCCTTTTAGCTTGTATGTAAACACCTGGAGGGTCGCTTCAAGGAGTCCTTCGCTATTTTTCATGGGATAGATGGTCAGGCGTTTAACCCGAGCAAGCATCTTCGAATTTTCAATATCGTAAAGATAGTCCGTGAGTTGCTTGGGTGTTATCCCCGCCAGTTTTATTTCCACAGACACCTCTTCGTACTTGTCACTAATGGTTTTCGTGGAAGGTTTCATGTACTTTATCAGGTCCTTAATCTCGACCTTCTCTGCCAGCCCTTCAAGCAATGAAAACAGGGTAAAACTTTTCTTCCTAGCCCTTAACTTCTGGTCTATCTGTTCACTTTTGGTCTTAAGAAGTTGGTACTCTTCTTTCAGTCTTTCAAAGAGCTGTGCATCGTGTCTTAACTTCTCAATATCCCTTTGATACCTTTCGTGTTCAATCATTAATGGCCTGAAAACAAGAAACGTCATCAACAACAGGCCGAGAATTATCCCTCCCCCGAAGATAAACAATCTTTCCCTTACAGATAACTTTTTCATATTTATCTTGCTCTCATGACAAGTATTTTGAAACTGACACCCTTTCTTGAGCGGTTAACCTTGGCATTGGTAATCTTGATATTCTTGAAATACCCAGTCTTTTCCAATAGACTCTTAATTTTATCCACGGTGTTGTATGAATCTGTCTGTCCGCTGATCCTTAGATTCACCGGATCAATGGAGAGGTTCGTCAGGGACACCTTGAGGTTCTCAGGTATGGACTGGTGTATGACCTTGAGAATATCCAGGGACGATGCCTTGAAATCTTCACCTGCAAAGAATTCTACCATCTTCCTTGCTTCTGACACTTTCGTTTCAATCTGTGCAACTGGCTTAACCATTTTAACATTCTTTGGGAATACAGACTTGAAGTCCCTTTCCAGTTTCTGACTCCAGGAGTTGTATATTTTCTTATCCGTAGATACCTGGAAAAAGAGGTTGGCCGTCAATAGAACCACTATCACGGCAAGCCCAATTCCAAAGTTCAAAAGATCTTTCTTAATGTTTTTAAACCTCAATCTGGCTGCAAACTCATCCTGGCGCAAGTTGAGGGTATCATTTTTTGACAACCCGGCAAGTGCCAGCCCCAGGGCAACACTATATTTACCGCGATCTCTCCCTAGGATTTCGGCAAGGCCCGGAATTGCGGGATCTTCCGGGGTAACGAGGGAATCGCAACTGAGTCCCAAATTGGTACCGAGCAGGGTCTTGATCAACTGCAATGACTCGAAATCCTCAGATATATCGCCGGAAATAAAAACTTGTTCGGCGGAAGGCACCGAGTATCTTTCCCTAAAAACTTCAAGGCTTCGTTCGAATTCCGGTAACCATTTTTCTTCGACCTTCTTTTCATCAATACCGGTTCCGTCGTCCCGAGCAAAAGAATTCATTCCCAGCGGAAAATTCCTGATAGCTCTTCCCGTGCCCTCTACGACGGAGACAACTTCAGTCCCGTCTCTATCAAGTTTTAAAATCAGCGACGGCTGATCGATACCCGCATTTTTGTATAGTGTCACCTTGGCCAGGGCCATGCCATTCAGGGTAACAAGTTCGGGTTCCACCCCTGCATCTTGGAGCACACCTAGCAGATCTGCCATATCTTCTTTAAACACCAAGGCACCGAAGACTCGAGTCTTTCCATCGTTGACCTCGTTATGAACAAAACCTGCAACCAGTTCGTCCACGGCAATGGGTAGGGTCGGCTCAAATTCATACTTGATCGTTCTGGCAATTTTTTTCACGTCGGAAAAAGGAAGGATAGTGGTCCTGTAAAATATTCTGCATCCAGGGAAATTAGCGACCACACGATCACTCCTCAACCCATTCCTGAACAAAAATTCTTTTATAAGCTCTATCTTTTCATCAGGGCCCATAACGTCCAGCTTCTCCTCCGCGGCCTTATCAATCACAAACTTCTTGAAAGATATTCGTCTAATTCTTACAGCCCTGACAATATGATCCGTTAATTCGAGTCCGAGAATCGTTTCAGCCATCTTTGTATTCCGCTAACTCTCTTTCCAGAAAATAATTTTTATTCCCTTTTTTTCCCTGTGTACGATTGCTTCGGTTACCTTTTTACTATAGCGCACTTTAGCTGTCGATTTCACTTTAAAATACTCGCTTTTAACCGTGATAATGTTATCCGGCAAATTCAAGGTTCCCCATCCCGGGACGTTTTTGTACCAGCTCGGATTACTCAGTTCATCCTCGTGAGACGGATCGTCCCTATACTTAATCAGGTCTTCCGCCATATCTTCGTCTATTTCCGGCGAAAGAATCTTTATCAGGTATGCCGGGGCAACATTCAAGTTAATTTTCCCTGAGCCGTAAACGGTTGCGATCTGCTGCAATCCTATGTGATCTTCATCACCTAAAAATAATTGAGGGGTAATGCCTTTAATCAAAAGCAATTCACTTGTCGTGGTAAGGGGAGCATTCTTGCAGTGATACGGTTTAGCCAATCCCAGGTAATAATCTTCTTCGGCTCCAAATCCTGTAGGTTCGTCATCGGGGTCAATCCAGTCCTTGATGCTGTTGATAATATCTTCAGGTTCCGCATCTCCCAACAACAGATCACCACTTCCGAGTATTCTCAACCAGAGATCCTTTTGCGCCTGCACAAACTTCCCGTCTTTATCTACCAGCTTGTTAATGTTTAACCGCGCATTAGCAGGCACAACTTTTAACTCCCATTCGGCTTCATTAAAGAGACCTTTAACGTCATCGATACTTTCTTCCAGGTTACCCCACGGGTCAAAGTAAGAATCAGACGTGTTGTCCTTTCCATCTTTATCTATAAGCGCAAGCGCTATCTGAACTCCAGATCTGGCAACGGCAAGAGCACGAATGGAATTTTCAAAATTCGTGGCCATTGCTCTCTGGAGAACATTAAAGCGCTGAAATTCCAGTGCCACCACTGTTAAAAGCGCCACAATACCTACCGCCAATACAAGCGCAATGCCCGATTGATTGTTGATAACCCTTTTTCTGTCCTTTTCACCCTGCATTTATCTATTTTCCAAGAAGAGACACGGGGATAAAAACACGGGTACTAAGGGTTACCGGTTCACCCACCGGGTTATCGAGAGTTATTGAGATAGCCACCTCCGACGGAATACCCCGGGTAGAGATCCCACTCGAATCCCATGATTCGTTTTTGTCTCCTTCGAGATCCATATATTCCAGTTGAAAACTTTTGATATTTCGTGACAGTACAAAATCGTACTCTGAGATTCGTTCTTCGTCCTTTTCCGAAAGCTCTTTTCCCACCACGTAAGGGACTGCTCTACGCACAAGAGAATATCCACCGGAATCCTTGTTTGGCTCCAGAAAATAGGAAACCCGCAAGAGCAGTGATTCTCCCTTCCCTGAATCCAAGATACTACCGGAAGTAGTCAGGAAAGACAGCTTGTCAGTTCTCTCATTTTCCCTGTCTCCAGTCACTTGCTCCCCCTTGAAAACATCGACCTTCTCACTGTCCCCTCGTTTGTTGTTCAAAGATTTATCATAGTAGGTGGATTCAAGATCCGAAATTAGTTGCCCGAGAATCAACCTGCCACTGTGATAAATTCTGGATGTTTCTCGTACTCTTTCTGTATTGTTCATCGATCCCCAAAAAGTCGCGTACAATATACCTATGATAGACGCAAGTATTGTTATGGCCAAGAGAAGTTCCAAAAGCGTAAACCCTGGCTTGCAGTAAAAAGTTCCGGATTTTTTTAGTTTTTCATAATCAGAAGGCTCCATCAGAAGCTTTCCTCTGGTACGTAAAAATACTGAACCGATGCAAACTCCCTCTCCTTGTTTCCGTCAGCGTACGTTACAGTTACGGTAACTTTTAGTAAATTTTTCACGGTCGAGGGTTCTGACTCCACCTTCCAACCGAAAGAGGGCAACTCGTCTCCAAAATCCCCTGAGCCGTCGACGTTTGTTTCTCCAGAGGCAATGGCCGCCTGCACGTCAGCTATTTTTTCCTGGGCAAGCAGGGCTGACCGGGTGCTTACCTGGGAATCTGCAGCCATATCAAGTCCGTGCGTCTGGGAACGGAGAACCGCTACGAGGGCTATAGCAAGTATGGATACTGCTATCATTATTTCCAGTAACGTAAAACCGCCACTTTGATTCGAGGGATTTTCTTTCAATTGGCACGATTCAGACATTTGGCAACCTCACCGTTCCGATAAGCAGGCACAATCGCCCTATTTCTCATCTACGTAGCCATCTTTCACTTCCACTTCCCCAGTGAGAGCCTCCAGAATTAGTGTGCAACTATTATCCTGATCCTTACCTATGTGGATTACTGCCGGATCTGTTATTCCGATCGGAAGACAACGAATAGTTTGAGTCCCGCTATTCTGCAATTCTCCACTACCCACTCTGACGGAAAGGAATTTTATTCCCTTAGGGAGTGTTCTTTTTTTTACAGATTCGCCGAGCACCACATCGGTTCGCTTGACACGATCCGAATCGGAAAGATCTGATTCTGGAACGTCTAACATCCAGTAAAACTGGTTACTCAGGTCAATAAACAGGTAATATAGTTTACCTTCCGTAACCGCCTGGGTTCTGGCCAGTAGTATCGCACCAATCAATTCACGGGCAGCTTTCTTGAGGTCACCCGGGTAAAGAAAAGCAGAG
The DNA here is from genome assembly GCA_026983715.1 of Desulfobacterales bacterium. GTDB lineage: Bacteria > Desulfobacterota > Syntrophobacteria > B119-G9 > B119-G9 > B119-G9. Next base: position 13,274 of record JALSTM010000246.1, on the reverse strand, counting down.
ATCCTTGGCATTACTGCCAGGGTAACAATTCCAATGAGCAGAATAACAACTGCCAGTTCGATTAAGGTGTATCCGGACTTACTGTACGTCCTGGCTGCTGATATCTGCATCAAAACCTTCCCCGCCTTCACGGCCATCTGCCCCGTAGGAGATTATTTCAAAATCACCATTTGGTGAAGGACTTATGTATACATATTCATTTCCCCAGGGATCTTTCGGAACTTCCTTTTTTTCCAAGTACCCACCTTCCCTCCAGTGCGTGGGAATCCTACCCACGGTAGGTTTTTCTACCAGGGCTTTCAAGCCTTGCTCAGTGCTTGGGTAAAATCCGTTGTCAAGCTTGAACATCTTGACCGCTGATGCAAGACTTTCAATCTCGACCCTTGCCTTAGCCACACGTGCTTTTTCGGGCTGATCCATGAATCGAGGGACAATAAACGTAGCCAGAACTCCAAGAATGATTATCACCACCATTAATTCAATAAGAGTCAATCCAGTATCGTTATTAACCACCCTAATAATTCTCCTGATCACTTTTTAACCTCCAAAGAAATTTTCAAGCTCGTTTTATTGAATCATAACCCATAATCATCGCAACATCATGCGGTACTTGATCCACGCCTCGGCTACTTAATTTTCTACTTTACCAATATCCTGGTTAGGAACTAATTTATTTAACTATGGTGCTCATCTGCAAAATCGGAAGCAGGATAGACAAAACGATAAAACCCACGGCTGCTCCCATAACGAGGATCATTACAGGTTCCAGGAGCGCGGTAAGGGCATTGATCTTCATTTCAATTTCTTCCTCGTAGCTAGACGCAACCCTCTCAAGCATATCCTCCAGTGTCCCGCTCTTTTCACCTACCCCAATCATCTGAATCACAATAGGCGGAAAAGCCTTGGTCTTGGCCAGCGGACCAGCAATCCCCTCCCCTTCTACAATTTCATCCTTGGCCTTTTCTAATACCTTACTCAAAACCACGTTGTTGAGGATATTTTTAACAATATCCATAGCGGCAAGAAGGGGAGTACCGTTCCTCAGTAAAACACCAAGCGTTCTTGAGAATCGGGCAACAGCTATTTTCCGATTTATCTTACCGATTACGGGAAAGCTGAGTTTAACTCTATCAAACCATTCCCGCCCCCTTGGCGTACCGATGAATTTTCTGAAACCGATAGCCATAATGGCAAAAACCAATACAAGGAGCCACCAGTAATGTTTCAAAAAATCACTAATCCCAATGAGAATAACCGTCGGCAGCGGCAGAGCCTGCTGCGTTTTCTCAAAAATTTTGGTAACAGCAGGGATGACAAAGGTTATTAGGAAAAAGAGGATCGAAGCCCCGATAACCAGCATAATCGTTGGGTAAGCAAGGGTTGTATAGATCCTGTAACGCAGGCTCTGCTGTCGTTCGATAAAGTCTGCCAGCCTTTCTAGAACGAGTTCCAAGGTTCCTGAAGCTTCTCCTGCCTCAACCATATTTACAAACAATGGAGAAAAGACGCGAGGATGCTCTGCAAGCGCCGTCGCAAGACTGTTTCCTTCGTTGACCTTTTCCCGTATTTGAGCGATAACCCTTTTTAGGGCCGGGTTATCGGTTTGTTCAAGCAACCCGTTCAAGGACGTAACCAGAGGTAAACCCGCACCGATCAACGTTGAGAGCTGGCGAGTCATAACCGTAATATCGGAAAGTTTTATCCGTTTTGAAAACCACGTAAGCGAAATATCCTTGGGCCCGACCTCAGTTGTAGCTTTTTTCTCCTCTTCCAACGAAATCGGAAAAATCCCACTTGCCCTTAATTTCTGGCGAGCAAGGCGAGGACTATCGGCATCAATGATCCCTTTTATTTCTTTACCTCTTTCATCGAATGCCACGTATTCGTATACAGCCAAGGCGCATCGACCTCCCCATCTGATTAACTATATCTATTGTCTCACCGAAGCCCTCAATTAGTCAATATTAATAGATAAACCTCTATTTGATATCGCCAATCACACAAGATTCAAATCTTTTCAACTAGATCCTGGTATAGCTTGTTTAATTCCTGCATCGCAGTAATTCTAGCTCGCTGAAGCTCGGTAGATTCCCCGGGATAAAGATCAGGGTGAATAGTTTTTACTATCTTCCTGTACTGCTTGTGTATTTCGTTTCTACTGCAGTTTTCATCCAACCCCAGAAAGAACATGGTGTAGAGCTTATCATCGCAATTATCACAATCCAGCTTATTGGAATACTCGTGATCAAGGAGGACTTTCTTACATGTAAACGGGATACCCATGCGATGGGCCAGTCTCAGAAGTAATAGCTTCTTTTCCCAGCCTAGCTCAGAAACACTGTCAACTGTATAGACAAGCAATTCAAAAACTAAGTTCCTACTTTTTTGATCTTTGCCCACAAGTCCAGGTATCGTCTCAACCAGACCTTCGAAACTGAGGGAAGACTTGAGAAATTGGCAAAAGATGGATTCCAGGGATGAGCGTACGTTGCTGTCGAGTTTGAACGATTTTACAATAGAACCTGTTATCTTACGAACTTGTTCGGGAGTTACCCGGCCGTCAAGCTTCAGCAGCAAAGAAATTAACCCTATGACATTAGCAACAAGCAGTCTTTTCCTGGAACCAAGGCGGTTGTCAGGTCTTCTCTCTACCTTTTTCTTCTTCATGCGGCTTAGAGACATGTTTATCGGCCCCAGTATAACCCAGCCGAAATAATAGGCTATTTTTTCAACCTTGCTCATTACCATGAGGAAACCCTGATAAATTCGGATTTTCAGAACTAGCACCTGAATCCGTGATCGTTCACCTGGGCCGCAGATGCAAAGAAGGGCCCGGCGGACTATAGTACGCTTTGTCCGGTGGGCTATGACGCCTCAGATGTAGTGCAGGGGGACGACCCGCAGGACGTAAAAAGATTGCTTGGCAGGGTGGAAAATAATCCACCCTGTCTATGAGGCCAATAATCAGCAATTTAGACATGTTATACAAATTACCCATAAAGTTTCGTCACTGATTCAGGTAGCAATCAACTGAATAAGTAGAACAAGCACAACTCAAAACTCGTCATTCCTGCCGGAGCGAAGCGTAGAACCGGAATATATCACTTTTTAGCTGGATGCTTAATCGACTCCGGCACGACAGAAATCAGATAACCCTTCTAAAAACGCTATTGCCATATCCCAATCTCTACATTTCTTTAATGTCGGTTTTCAATGGCATATCTTCAAACATTGTTATAATTAAAAAAGGATAATATCAACTCAAATGTGTTTATCCTGCATCTTTTGACGGGCACGCGACATTGAAAACCCTTGACAGTTAGTCATTGCGGTGCTAGTTCAAAAGTCAGCATCTGAACTAACCGGAATTTATGGTAATATTCGGTGATCATGGAAATTGAAGAAGCAGCAAGGGCAATCCTAAAAAGCAAAAAGAGTGTCGCACTTACGGGTGCTGGTATTTCGGTCGAAAGCGGGATTCCCGACTTCAGGAGTCCTGGTGGCCTGTGGAGCAAGTACGATCCCCTTGAGTATGGTCACATCGGATCGTTCAGGTCAAATCCCGGAAAGGTCTGGAAAATGCTTCTAGAGATAGATCAGTTGCTTGATAGAGCAAACCCAAATGTGGCCCATGACGTACTGGCGGAACTGGAGAAAAGAGGCTTTTTGAACGCCGTTATTACTCAAAACATAGACAGTTTACATCAGAAAGCCGGAAGTGTGAACGTGATAGAATACCACGGGCACAACCGTAGTCTTCGATGCGAAGCATGCGGCAAGACCTATCCCAAATCCGAGGTAGATTTTTCGAAAATTCCGCCAGTATGCGCATGTGGGGGGCTCCTCCGCCCGGAATTTGTATTTTTCGGTGAGCCGATCCCGAGCAGAGAGAGGCAATTGGCGGAGACGGCGGCAACGGGCTGCGATGTTATGCTAGTGATTGGCACCTCCGGGAGTGTGGCTCCTGCCAACTACTTGCCGCATATTGCTAAAAGGCACGGGGCAACTATTGTTGAAATAAATCCTGGCGAGACGGAATTACCCAAAAACATCATTGATATAACAATCAGGGAGAAAGCAGGCAGTGCACTTAAGAAAATCCTTGAATACATTAACTCGGAAACAAAAAAATAGTTTAATTGTCAACTTTTTTTAAAACTTTACGCTTTTAACCTCTTTTGTACGTTACCATTCTCCATATTCGAATCCAAAACGGGGCAAACTGTAATGAAAGAGATCCTTAAAACTACCAGGAAAAACCTAAGCATAATAATTCTCCTTTCGTTAACTTTACTGTTGTTGTGTGCGGTAAATGCTATGTCCGAAACGGTGCTTCGCGGTACAGATTCCGTCACGGAGATGATTTTAAAAGCGGGAATTGTTGTCAAAGCAGTGCTCCTTATACTTTTTCTTATGTCCATTATTTGCTGGGGTATCATTATTAGGAAATACTTTCTAATTCGTAAATCCCAGGATCAGTCCAGGGAATTTTTGGATAAATTCTGGCAGGGAAAAAATTTAACGGAAGTTTACAGAGCCACAAAACCACTTAGCGAAAGCCACCTGGCAGAAATTTTCCGGGTTGGATTTTTCGAGTTGAACCGTTTGTACAAGACATACAAGAAAGACAACAAGCTGATGATCCCTGACGATCTATCCATACAGATGGGGTGGATAGAAAACATCAGCAGGGCACTGAGAAGCGCTCAGATGGGGGAAATGCAAAGGCTTGAAAGAGGTGTCCCGTTCCTTGCGACGACCGGAAATACTGCACCGTTCATAGGGTTGTTCGGAACGGTATGGGGAATCATGACTTCATTCCAGGAAATCGGGCTAAAAGGCGCTGCGAACCTAGCCGTGGTTGCTCCCGGTATTTCAGAAGCGCTGGTGGCAACGGCAGCAGGGCTGTTTGCTGCGATACCCGCGGTGGTTGCTTACAATCATTTCGTCAACAAGCTCAGGTTCGTGGAAACCGAAATGCTCAACTTCAGTACTGACTTTTTAAACCTTATCAAGCGAGATTTTTTCAAGCAGGCGAGCGCCCACGAGGCAAAAGAGTTCCTGGGTAGTGCTGCCAAAGTTAAATAAACTTCCGTAAACTTACTGGTGTTTCGGGTGATGCAGGAAAACAGAAAGTACGATCTTTTATCGAACATAAACGTCACACCGCTAGTAGATGTTATCCTGGTGCTGCTAATCATTTTTATGGTTACTGCTCCGATGATGCAGACCGGGATTGACGTGGATTTGCCGGAAAGTAAGGCAACAGCAATTCCTTCCAAGGAAGAGAGACTCGTTATCACGGTAAAAAGGGATGGGAAGATATTTATCAATGATTACGAAGTGACCCTTGAATCTCTGCAAGACAAGTTAAAAGGAATCTACCAGAATAGGCCCCAAAAAGGAGTGTTTCTACGAGCGGATAAAAACTTACCTTACGGTTATATCGTGAAAGTAATGTCCGTTATTCGTGAAGCAGGAATATATAAACTGGGTATGGTCACAGAGCTGGAGAAAACGAAAGCAGGTACGAAAGAGAAGCCAAAATGAACAAGGAAAACTTGATCTATAATCTCTGGTATAGACAACCCGATTGGTATTCCTGGTCAAAAGCCTTCCTGGTGTCCCTTTTTTTGCACCTGGGCATATTGCTTATCGCGTTGACATTCAACACCATATCTCCCGTATCTGCACCGTTACCAATGGTCTATAATGTTGAACTTGTAAGCGGACTCGAAGTTCCCGGGTTAACAACCGCGGGTAGGACAAAGGGCACGGACGTATCAACAAAAACAAAAAAGACAAAGCCGAAAGCTCGCGTAACCCACAAATCAATCCCAATCTGGCGAGTTAAAGCCAAATCCTCTATTGCAGGCAAACCAACCATAGAAAAAACACAAGTTGAAGTTCCGCTGGCAAAAACGGCTGAGTCATCAAATATGGTTGACAGGGAATTGGAAAAACTAACAAGCGCTGTTGCAGGGGAAAATTCAATAAAGGCCAATGCACCCGGTCAGGATACTGGTGTGAAGAAGACGACAACCGGGGCTGAGGGAACTTCCGGCAAACCCGCGGGAGCCAGTGCAGGAGGAACTCCCGGTACATCAAGAAAGGGTGAAACCCTTAGCCTCGCAAGATCGGCATATTACACGGAAGTATGGGATAGAATACGGCGAGAATGGGCACTCCCTGACGAACTTCTCAAGCAAAAAGGGAATCTGGCAGCAATCATCGTCATCAGAATCAGAAGAGACGGGAAAATTCTAGACGCAAAATTTGAAAAGCGGTCTGGCGATAAGGTTTTCGACAATTCTGTATGGCGTGCCATATGGAAGGCAGATCCGCTTCCGCCCTTCCCACAAATATACAGCGCAGAAGTAGACGAACTTGGAATAAGATTTCGGTTGGCAGAATTGCTCAATTGAAGCTTAATTGGCACGTTTCATGGAGGTTAGAGGCATTTGAAAAAAACCCAGTGGAATTTATCCGTTACTTTAATTTATGCGCTAGTTTTCATTTTTTTCATGACAAAGCCCCTCTTTGCCGCAAGGTATTATATTGATATCACGTCACCTTATTTCAAGCGAATCCCCGTGGCAATCCCCGAGTTCAAGATACTCTCAAAAGGCAGAACGCTGGAAGACAGGGCACTTACAGAAAAATTCAAAAAGAACCTTCCCGAGGTACTTATTCATGACCTTGAATTCTGTGGTCTATTTAGGATCCTGAGCCCCCGGGGTTTTCTTGTTGATCCTCAAAAAATGGGAGTTAAAACCGGAGAAATAAATTTCAAGAACTGGCGAATACAGGGAACGGACCTGCTGGTAAGAGGAGCCTTCCACGTAATCAATAACACTTTAATTTTAGAGCTCCGTCTTTTTGACGTCGTTAAGGCAAAAATGATGGTGGGGCGTGCATATGAAGCTCCTTCCGAGGATTTTAGGAGCGTTATCCACAGATTTTCACAGGAAATTTACAAAGCGCTTACAGGCAAGCCCGGAATTTTTCTGACAAAAATTGCCTTTGTAAATAAAATCGGCAAAAAGAAGCATCTTTTTATATGTGATTTCGACGGAGAAAATGTCCAGCAAATCATAAAAAAGGGGGAAACCATTCTGTCCCCTGAATGGTCCCCCGACGGGAAGAAACTCGCATATGTGAGCATTGAAGACATGGGACCTGCTCTTTTCATGGCAGATCTGGAACAAGGCACTGCTAGGAGACTATGCAGCTATAGGGGACTCAACATTGCCCCGGCATGGAACCCGAAAAAAAACCTTTTGGCAGTCACATTAAGCGTGCACGGAAATCCCGAAATTTACACGATAGATTTAAACGGAAGAGTTCAAAAGAGATTGACCAAATTCTGGGGAATAGATGTCGCCGGTAGCTGGTCTCCCGATGGAAGATACCTTGCCTTCGTTTCTAATTCTCCCGGGAATCCACAGATATACATCCTTGATACTGAAACAATGGAGAAGAGGAGGTTGACCTTCTCCGGCAACTACAACACTGATCCTTCGTGGTCCCCAACGGGCGAATGGATAGCCTATGCCAGCTTATCCAGGGACGGAACCAACATTTTTCGGATAAAACCTGACGGTACAGACCTCCAACAGCTTACAGCCAACAGCGGTAGAAACGAACACCCGTCCTGGAGCCCTGACGGCAGGATGATAGTTTTCTCTTCTAACAGGACCGGTAAACAGAGGTTGTGGGTAATGTTCGCAGACGGAGGACAACAGAAGCAGTTGACTTTTTTAAGCGGGAGTCAAAGTGACCCTGCTTGGTCACCTTTTATGGACTAAATTTTTCAATAAGCACAATAAGCCAGGAGGAAAACATGAGATTACGAAAAAGTAATGGTAGGATATTTGCACTTCTTGCCATAATTGGATTAATATTTGTGAGTCTGTCTTGTAGCAAGGCCCCTGTTCGCACAACGGTGCCGGAATTGACACCTGAAGAACGAGCAAGAATAGCTGCAGAAGAGGAAGCAAGAAGGAAACTGGAAGCAGAACGTTTAAAACACGGTAGATCCGTCGAAGAGTCCCTGGCGGAACTTTACGCCAACAAAGAAGAACTTAAAGCACTGCAGGAATTTCAAAACGAAGATATCCACTTCGCCTTTGATAGCTATGTGTTGAGCCCTGAAGCACAGAAGATACTGGACAAAAAAGTGGCATGGTTACGCAAGCATCCGGATATAAAGATCATAATAGAAGGGCATTGCGATGAGCGAGGAAGTAATGAGTATAACCTTGCCCTCGGGGAGAGAAGGGCAAACAGTGCAAGGGAATATCTGATAAACGCAGGCATTGATCCTGACAGAATTCATATTATCAGCTACGGAGAAGAAAGGCCTCTTGCACTGGGAAGCGACGAAGCTTCCTGGGCAATAAATAGGAGGGCTCATTTCGTGGTGTGGAAAAAGTAAAGTGACCGGGAGAAAATGAGATGGCAGGACACGTAAGCAGACAGAGAAATTTTCATAATATGGTGTTACTTTTCACGTTACTTGTTAGCATGGCTATTTCCGGATGTGCCCCCACAGATCAGGTAACTCGAGTTGAACAAAACCAGAGTCAACTCGAGTACAAACTAAACCAGATGCAAACAGATATCAATAATCTTAAAAAACAGAATTTTGCCGCCCTGGCCGCGAAGTTAGACCAGATAAAGGTGCAGATGACCCAGCTCAACGGGAGGTTGGAGAAACAAGAATATCTTCAGGCAAATACGGATAAAAAGGTGGAAGAACTTAACAGGTACCTGAGAATACAATCCGAGAGGATCAACAGCCTTGTTTCCGATGTACATGCGATCGCCAAAAAGGCTGGGGTACGGAACCTGGCTTCTAAGCCGCTCCCTGCACAGCTAGAAACAGGAGCCTCATACCAGGCTGTGGCCCCATCATATGCCGGTTATTCGCCTGGTGAGAGCAAACCGGAAGTTCCGTCTCAAACTTCTCAGAGTCCGAAAGTCACTGCTTCCCCTTCTACTCCTTCACCAACACCCATCGTTTTGACTCCGGAACAGGAATACAAAAAGGCATTTCAGCTTTTTAACAGCGGAAAGTATGAGGATTCTCGCCTTGCATTTAAAAAGTTTCTCGAAAGATACCCCGAATCAAAACTAGCAGGGAATGCCCAGTTCTGGATAGGAGAATGTTACTACAAGGAAAAAAAATACCAGAAAGCTATCAACGCTTACCAGACAGTTCTCGATAAGTACCCAAACGGAAACAAGATCAAGGATTCAATGTTAAAGCAGGGCATGGCTTTTGCCAGGATCGGGGATACCACGGCAGCCAGAATACTTTTCAGTAGACTAATTAAAAACTTTCCGGATTCTAACCAGGCAATGATTGCAAAAAAACAGATGGAAAAGCTGGCTGGCGGTACCAAAACTTCAAATTAGTAAAGATTAAGGGAAATATAATGAGAACGCCTGTTACAGGTTGGATTGCTTTATACAAAAATAGTATGCACTTTGTGTGTTTCTACCATTTTTCTTTCTAATTCCTGAACCCGTGATCGTTCATCTGGCCGCATATACAAGAAAGACGCTGGTGGGCTATAGTTCGCCATTTCCGTCCGGCGATGACGCGGCAGATGCGGGGCAGGTGAACGACCCGTAGAGTGGAAAAAGATTGCTTGAGAAGATGAAGAATAGAACACGATGACTGTGGGGCCAATAACCTGTAACTTAGAACTGTTATGCAAACCAGACACAAAGTTCCGTCACGGATTCAGGGAAACTTTAATAACCTCTGATTAATTCTTCAGACAGCCAGAGGGGTCCCTTGTACGTCATGCCGGACACGGAGATCTTGTTTTTTTCACTGCGACTAACTTTATTGTAGCTAGGCTTAAATCCTTGATTTGTGCAGAGCTTCTGGTATATATACGCACATGCTTGTTAAGTCCCTGATATCAATTGTCTTCATACTTACCTTTGGTACCGTTTACCCAATAAACTTAATAGCTTCCGGCATTCCTCCAAAGAAGCAAAATGAAAAACAAGTCCAGGTTAGGCAAATAATCTTTCACGGCAATGAGCACATCCCGGCCAGAGAGATAAAAGCTGAAATGCATACCAAGGAGAAGGGGTGGAACATCTTTAAAAAAGCACCATACTCGGAAATGATACTGGAAGAGGATCTAAAAACGATTGAGAAGTTTTATAAGAGCAGAGGTTTTTACCATGCGAAAATCGAAAACGCTCGCGTCCGCAAGAGAGACGACGAGGTAGTAATCGAAATATGGATAAAGGAGGGACCTCCCACAATTGTAAAAGAAATAGATTGGAACATCAAAAATCACTTTCCAGAAAAACTCAAACAAAAGTTGAGGGAAAGTATACCTCTCAAGGAAGGCGATACTTTCAGTACCGAAGGTTACAAAAATACCAAAAGAGCTCTAATCGCATTTCTCCTGGAGCACGGTTACCCAAAATCAGAAGTGAATACGAAAGCACTTCTTAACAAAAAGACCAATGAAGCTAGAATAATTATAGACATCCGCTCCGGTCCACTTTGCTACATCGGTGACATTAAAGCGATAGGCAACAAAAACATTTCCACTAAATGCATACTGGATGAAATCGTCATTCGAAAGGGGGATATATACCAGGAATCGAAAATAAGGGAAAGTCAGAGAAGACTATTCAATTCACAGCTTTTCCGTGAAGTGAAAATAACGGTGGAAGGATTGGACTCCGATTCAAAATATCTCCCGATAAAAGTAATGGTAAAGGAAGGAAAAAAACAGACGATTAAGGTAGGAGTTGGCTACGGCACCGAAGAAGATTTCCGAGGCCAGATAAGGTGGACTCACAAGAATTTTCTAGGAGGTGCCAGGAGATTGTCTCTAACAGCCAGGGGCTCATCACTGGAAAGAAAAGTAGAAGCCAATTTTAAACAACCACATTTCTTAGAACCAAACACGAATTTCACAATCAAGTCAGGATATGCTTACGAAGACCACGAAGGTTTTGAAAACGAAAAGTACTACGATTACTTCAGGCTCAACAAAGCTCTCACAAGCTGGCTCCGCGGACATATCGGGTATAATTTTGAAGTGAACGATGTTGTAAACATAGATATCTCAAAAATAGATGAATTCAGAAACGACAAAGAGAATCAAAACTACTATATCTCGTCGTTGGAATCAGGCCTCAATTTCATCAAGCTCGATGGCTTGACAGATCCTCAAAAGGGCGCCCGGTTTATAGGTTTCATCGAGTACTGTTCGAAGCTTTTTGGCTCTGACATCGACTACATCAAGGTGGACGTAGAAGGAAGGTTTTATTACCCGATTATTCCCAAACACCTCGTGCTTGCCACTAGGTTACGGTGGGGTAACCTGGATTCCTTTGAAAGTTCCAAGGAGATTCCTATATTCAAACGGTTTTTCAGCGGTGGAAGCTACAGCGTAAGAGGGTACCCCTACGAGCGACTTGGACCTTTAGACGAAAACGGAGAACCCATCGGTGGTAACTCTCTCATAGAAGGAAGCGTAGAGCTACGATTCCCCATTTTCGACTCCCTCAAAGCAGTGGGATTTAGCGACTTCGGCAATGTTTACAAGGATTCATTCTCTATTGATTTTTCAAAAGTTAGGTATACAATTGGTAGTGGCCTGAGATACATGACACCCATCGGACCTATCAGGGTGGATATTGGATACCAGTTGAATCCTCCTGATAATTTTCCGTATTCCAGATATCGTGTACACGCAAGCATAGGCCACGCTTTTTGATGAATAAAAGGAACGAAATAGAAAAATCAACCGCCACCGGGATTTTGAATACACAGAAGCATAGGAAGCTCTACTTATCCCTGGTATCAATTGTTATATTAATAAGTGCACTGATAGCGCTGATTGCATTTTTACACCTCCCTCCCATACAACAAAAGATCCTCTCAAAGATCTTGTCCGAAGTAAATTCGAGGATCACTTGCGAAATCCAGGTCAAAAATTTCCGGTGGATACCTTCGTCGTGGATATCCTTCTCCCGGGTCACAGTAGCGGACAAAGATGGGACCTTTGCGAAAATCGACAGGATAAATATAAGCTACAGGTTCCAATTCAAATGGCCCGAAATAATTAAAATTAACAAGGTTGCGCTAATAGACCCAAAACTTTACCTGAAAAAAAAGACAAACGGGAAATGGAACTTTCCAGTGCTAAAAAAAGGAGACAAGCAGGAAAGAAGGGTCAGAAATGAAGATAAGTCAACAAACAAATCGTACAGGTGGGAATTTCTCGTACCCAGAAAATGGATAATCGAAGAGGGAATTGTAAAAGTAGATTTCCCACCGGGGGATAATTCTCGGGGAAACCATTACGATTTCAAGAGCATAAACGCCGTGTTGAAATTAGCGATTGCGAGGGTGAATAGTAAGTATCAAGGTCGGTTTTCCCTCAAGCGCGCTAGCTTTTACCTTACGTCCCCGGGATTAGGGCTTGTTGTTGCTAACGGAGATATGAACATAGCCAGTAACAAGCTTACTATAAATAGTTTTAGTATAAACGCAGGAAAGTCATACCTGGGAATTTCAGGCAGGATATTCTTCCGGCCGGATCTGAAACCAGACCTAGCGGTACAGGTGCAAAACCTCGTACCTTCAAAGGTTGCACTGTTTATCCAATCATGGCCTTTTAAGAGAAACCTAAACCTCAGTGCGCATCTCACTGGGACAGCTGATTCGATTTCAGTCAAAGGATCTGGAAGTTCGGACAAAAGCAGTTTCAAGTACATGGCGGACATACTCCTAGCCCAAGACGGCAAATCAAAAGTTTCCCTCAACCTCAGTGCAAGTAGGGTTAACCTGAGGGACATTTCGCTTCCGGTCGACTCGGGCATAAACGGCGAGGTTAAATTGAATTGGTTGGGCAAGAGCTTACGTGATGGTATGGGGACTGTCAGGTGCAACTTCGAAAAATCCGTAGTAGAAAATACTAAGATCATCTCGTGTAAATTGCTCGGTAAGATAAACAATGGTGTTTTTGATCTGACCTCGCTGAAACTGGTATCGGATACGGGTTCGATTGAGGCAAAAGGACGTGTCAACCTTCCTGTTTCACAATTCGGCAACCTTCCCCGGCAAAAGAATTTTTTGGAACTCCAGGGGAATGTTTCAGATTTTGACCTAAAGACCCTGACAATGCGAAAAACATGCCCTCGGACGAAATTGGCTCTTACTCTAGACTTGCAAATATCCGCTAACAGCGGGACTCACAGTCTTGCAAAACGGGAAACGATACCTG
>JALSTM010000245.1 GCA_026983715.1 Desulfobacterales bacterium | reverse complement strand
TTGATGCAGGTGCTGATGTTTACATAGTAAAACCCACGGATCCTGCCAAATTGATAGAAAATATTAAGCTCCTTCTGGAGGAATAAACAATGGAATTTAAGCTGGCGACAGATGAACTCGATATTTTGACTGACTTTCTACAGGAAGCAAAAGACCACCTTGACGGAATCGAAGAAAAAATACTTCAATTAGAAAGTTCCCAGGATCTGTCTCTCGCAGATAGCATCTTCAGACCTATCCACACCATCAAGGGGACTTCTTCTTTTTTAAAACTCGACTGGCTCACTGAACTCAGCCACGAACTGGAAACGCTGTTAGACGGGATCAGGAGAGGCAATATTGAGGTAGTTACAGAGGTCGTCGATATCTTGCTTGATGGCGCCGACCAGATAGCAGGCATCATTCATGATATCTCCGAATCGATAGAAAATAAAACGGTAAAGTCCGGTAAAGTTTTTCTGGAACTGAGTGATTATAGCTACGATGATCTAATTGCCAGGATAAGGGAAGTGCTCGGATCACCTGAAAAGGAAAACACCTACCCCTGTAACCAGGAGGCCAGCGTGAACGACCACTCACGGGAAGAGAATACGGGGCATACCACAGACAACGATATTGATTATAAGTCGGTCAAGTTTCCCGACGGTATGAAAGAAGGTTTCGAGCAAGAGAGCCTGGAACACCTGGACAGGGTCGAAGAAATTCTCCTAAAGCTTGAAAAAGATCCTGAAGAAACAGAACTCCTGGATGATCTTTTTCGGTCGCTCCACAGCCTGAAAGGCAACGCCGGTGTGATTCTCTCAACGATTGAAGACGAAAAAATCCGCGGTGCACACCTGTTGAATTATTTCAGAGACCTTGCGCACAAAGCCGAAACGTTGATTCAAAAAACAAGGGATAAAAACCTTAGCCTTTCCCCAGATCAAATTGAGCTTCTTCTTTCCGCCACTGACGGTCTTAAAGTCCTTCTTCACGACTTCCAAAAGCAGCAACCGGCAAGTTTTGACCCGTCAGGTTTGATGGAACAATTGGAATCTACATCAGAAAGTGGTGCTGCCAAGTCAGTGGAGGATCTCATAAGTTCGGGAGATAGCAGTGCAAGATCCTTTGCCTTTTCAAACACCCTAAGTCAGTGCCTGGAAGCCATTTCCGGAGGGCTCAAAGAGATCTCAGACGATAAAAAAAGAGAAAAAGCCTTAAAAAAAATGATCAGAAGCTTCAAAACGCTTCAAAAGCTGGGGAAAAAAGTTAATCATCAACTGTTGGTAAAAGAGGCTTCCGAGGCATTAAATATTCTTGATTTTCTGAAGCTTGGTAAAGACGAAAACGAAGATTTATTTCTGGAGGATTTAAAAAAGAAACTGGAAACACTGAAAGAAGAGGGAGATAGAAGAAAATCACCCGTAACAAAAGCTCCTTCTACTTTGCCTGGGAAGGCGCCGATCAAAAAATCCAAGAAAAGCCTGGAGCCATCGATTACCTCGCAGGTTATCAGGGTGCCACAGGAGCGCCTGGATAAAATAATGAACCTAGTGGGTGAATTGATTGTTAGCAAGAACAACTTTGCTCACCTGGCAAGAGAGATAAGTATCGACTACGAACTTCCTGAACTCGGCAAGAAAGTGAAGGTGGCAGGGGATATCATCAGCAGAATTGCTGACGAACTTCAAGCAACCATAATGAAAACGAGAATGTTGCCCGTGAGCAACGTTTTTTCTAGATTTCCGAGAATGATAAGAGAATTGTCAAAAACTTTGAATAAAAAGATAAGGTTGGAAATCAGCGGAGAAGAGACGGAACTGGATAAAACCGTCATCGAAGCTATCGGTGATCCACTGGTGCATCTTATAAGAAATTCCGCTGATCATGGAATAGAGACACCTGAAGAAAGAAAGGCAAAAGGAAAATCTGAAGAAGGAGTGATCAGGCTTCAAGCATATAACAGAGGGCAGAATGTTTACATAGATATAATTGATGACGGAAAGGGTATTGACCCGGAAAAGATAAGGAAGAGTGCCCTGGAAAAGGGACTGATAAGCGAAGAAGAAGTTTCGGAAATGGACGACCAAAACATATGTAACCTCATATTTCTCCCCGGATTTTCAACCGCTAAAGAAGTATCCGAAGTATCAGGTAGGGGCGTTGGAATGGATGTGGTCAAGACCAACATAGAAAAGATCGGGGGAAACGTGATGCTTCATTCAAGTCCCGGAGAAGGAACCACCATAAGCATAAGGCTGCCTCTCACCTTGGCAACAAGCAAGGGACTGGAGGTGGAAACATGTAAACAGCATTTCTACATACCCCTCGACTATGTCGTAGAAACAGTGAAAATTCAACCCGATAGTATCCACAGACATAGGAACCAGGAAATGGCGGTTATTCGCGGTAGGTTACTACCAATTCTCGATATGGCTCAAAAACTTGAGCTTACCGGATCCAATGGAAACGGGAAAAGGCCAGATGAGAACGAAGCACCCGAGTTGAGCCTTGTAATTTTGAATGTTAACAACACGCAGCTTGCCGTTAAAGTGGATGAGTTTTATAATGAAAGTGAATTCGTAATTAAGTCCCTCGGTGATGGCATAGCAGCGGTAGAAGGGTTCTCCGGTGCAACGGTCACCGGGGAAGGAAAAGTGATACTTGTTGTCGATCCTCCAAAATTATTTTAGGAAACTCTAATTAATTACTTAGTTTGTCAATGGCATCTTGCACCTCATGCCGGACCACTGATCCAGTCAGGGGCAGGCTCCGATCCGGCATCCAGATAGGGAATCCTAGATTCCGGCTCTAGGCCCTGCTCCGGCCGGAATGACGGTTTGTGGGTTGTGCTGATCCTACTTGTTAAATGATTGGTAGTCCTAGAAATCGGAATTAATCAGAGCTTCCTTAATGCGTAGTTCGCACCATTGTTGGATAAAAAAATGAGTAAAGCAAAAGTTAAAATTGAAAAGAGCGATGCATTGATCATCGTGGATGTCCAAAACGATTTTCTTCCTGGTGGAGCTCTGGAAGTTCCGGGGGGTAATATCGTAATACCTGTTTTGAACAAGTACATCGATCTGTTTTGCAGGGCTGATAGACCGGTGATTGCCACCAGGGACTGGCATCCGCCAGATCATTGTTCTTTTGTTGATAGCGGTGGACAGTGGCCTCCACACTGCATCCGGGAAACTCCCGGAGCAGAATTCTCGCCAAATCTGAAACTTCCAGACAATACCATTATTATTTCCAAAGCAACATCTCAGGGAAAAGATGCATACTCAGGATTCGAAGGAACGAATCTCAACGAAATATTGAAGAAAAACAAGATCAGGAGAGTTTTCGTTGGTGGACTTGCCACCGATTACTGCGTTTTGAATACAGTTATAGATGCCTTAAAATATGGATACACCACGTTATTGCTCGTGGACGCGATCCGCGCCGTGAATGTAAATCCTGATGACGGGGAGAAAGCCGTAGAAAAAATGATTGAGAACGGTGCCCTAGCCATTAGATTAGAGGATATTATCACCCCGAATACCCACGGTTGAAACCGGGGGCTACCTTAACCCTAACCCACAACCGCCAACTTTTAACCCACGGTTTTAACCGTGGGAATGCAGCACGCATCGAGCATGTAACCGATTCATCGGTTTATATATCACTCTATACGGGGACCCCTACCCTGTATATTTCTGACCCTTCGTTTCCTAAAATATCGTATTCACCAACCATCGCAGGAACAAGAAAAGAATCACCTTTTTTAAAAGACTCTCTCCTAGTCCTCGAATCATCCTCCCAAAGAATATCCACTACCCCCTCAACCACCAGTCCAATTTCCAGTGCTCCACCTAGAGATATGTGCCTTTTTTCACGATCCTGAATCTCTAACCTTCTCACAACAAATTCTTCGACATCCACCCAATAGGTCGTCTCCCCCTCCTTCATTTCTCCTTCAACGACGGAAGCTGGACCACTTTCATATGTCAAGATTTCCAGCAGTGCCTCAGCGTCTTTGAATTTCGGTGTTAACCCCACCCGTACCACATTATCTGAATTAGCCATGCACTCGATTATGTCTCCTTTAACGTATGCATGAGGGATGCCCGCATCAATAAAAATCCCCTGCCCTCTTTCCAGGTGCACAACGTTTAAAAAGAAAATGGCAAAAAGGCCTATATCTTCATATTTGGATGACAACTCGAGGAAGAGTTTCTCCACTTCAGCAGATTGGCCCTGCCCCCCGGACAGTCGTTCTTTCAGTCGATTAAGGCAGTTATGAAATGTATCAGGCCGGGAAATGGAATTCCTGATAAGTGTTGAAAAGAGTTCTCTCAAGCCTTCCTTCACCTCGCAATAATTTTGCATTTTGCTTATAACTTCCTCTGCCACCGATGATCCGATGAATTCTTCTATCTCTGGATAGTTTTTTAGCGTCTCCACGATTTCGCTAAACGATTTAAAGCCCACGAGTGCCGTAAAAGGGCCCAGTGCCACGGCGAGTTCCGGTTTGTGATTAGAGTCCGGGTAATGTCCCGGGTCTTTCTCGTGAAGATATTTTGCCTGCTCCTTGTTAGGATGCGCTTGTATGGAAAGCGGTTCCGCGGCTGAAAGAACCTTGAGCAGAAATGGTAATTCATTAGAAAACTTCTCTGAAACCCTTCTCCCTAGTATTTCCTTGGGATACATTGAAATAAATTCCCGCAAGGAGATTTCCCTGTGATCTACGAAAATCGCCGATGGTGCCTTCGGATGAGCTCCCATCCAAAGCTCCGCATAAGGTATATCTTCATCAGTCTCAATGCCAAGAAGCCTAGGTATAAGGGCATCTCTCCCCTTAGCTCCCCATGCGTAGTTTTGCACTTGGTTTTTTAATCGGTAAACCCTTTTTTCTGGTTTGATATTCATCATCTCCTCCACGTTGTTCCAGTTGTCACATTTTCAGGCAACTATGGCACACGAGTTGCTTTCAATAATCATGTTACACGGAAACCGTAACAACTAAAAGTTTACATCTCATTGTCTTTATTAACAATCTGTTTCCTCATGATGGTCGTATAATAGTTATGCAGCTTACATGCATTGGGTTAAACAACCACAGGGATGCGTTAATTCACAACCTTGTAGAAAAACATGACTCAAAGATAGATTTTTTTGACGTTTATCCCGAAACCGATCCCCTGCTTTTAACAGCACCAGATGCCATTATACTCAGGGATACATACATTCATGACAAGGGGATCAATTTAAGTCAAGTTTTCAGACTGAATGTAAAAACATGCCTTATTCCTCTCTTTCTAATTTCGGACTCCGATATTGTCCATCATGAGACCTTCCCCTTTTTATCAAAGGATATGTTTGCCCCCGCGGAATTTTTCCTTGAAGATTTAGATCACTGGGTTCAGGCGTTATCTTCAAAACCCCGCTTAATCTTCTCTCAAAAGGGAAAACTCGATGAAATTAGCACACTGGAAATAATTAGCCTCGCCCGCCGGGGATATAGCTCTGGCAAACTTGAAATTTTGATAGAGCAAAATCAAAAAAAGGGTATTATCTTATTTCGGGATGGCGAAATTGTGGGAGCGAGGACCCTTCAACTGGAAGGGAAAGAGGCTTTTTTTGACATTTTGACCTGGGGTTCAAGGGGTACCTACCAGTTCGACGTCATAACAACATCTTACGAATCAAATATTGATACTCCTTTTGAGCAACTCCTGGACGAGGGGTTCAAGCTTTTAAAAGATGCCAGTATAATCTGGTCTCTCGTACCCAACAACAGTGCAATATTACGAAAAACAGCCTCGGAATCGGCTCTTGCGGACAAGGCAGAAAACTTCTTCAAAGAAAAGGAAGAAATATACAACCAGATAAACGGGTACAAGACCATAAAAGATATTGTAGAAAGCAGCCATATTTCATGTCCCCGGGTCCTTTCTTTCCTGGCGAGCCTTATATCAATGGGTGATATAGTCCCGGTCTGTAACAGAGCATCTTATGAATTCCCATCAGAAGCCGGTCTTATTAAACCCATCTCTGTTCTGGTCGTGGACGACTCAAAACTTGTTGGGAAAGCTCTTCGAAAAATTTTTGATGAAGATGAATTCAAGGTAGTGGGTCAGGCATACACAGGTCTTGAAGCCCTGGAGATGATTCCGCAATATGACCCTGACGTCATCACCCTAGACGTAGAAATGCCAGAAATGGATGGCATTACGGCCTTGAAACACATAATGATTAAACATCCGAGGCCCGTGGTAATGATAAGCACCCTTACCAGGAAAGGTTCAAAAACAGCTTTTGATGCTCTAAGATACGGCGCTGTAGAAGTAATAGAAAAACCATCCCGTCTAACCGAAGAAGACTTCCAGAATCAAAAAGAAAAGATAAGAGAAATAGTCAAAAAAGCTGCAAAGGTAAGCGTAGAGGCGCTTCATTTCGTGAGACCTGGTCAAATTAGTGAAAGTGTCCTGGATCAAAACGGTTCCGATTTCAGACCGAAAGGGATTCTGGCTATAGGTACAGGCATTGGAGGTTATAATACTTTGCTCCAATTGATTCCCCTGTTACCTCCAGACCTACCCCTGGCATACCTTGTAATGACCAGGATGGACAAAAATTACCTACATGCTTTCGCCTCGTACCTTCGGGAAAATACCCCTATGACTATCACACTGCCTCAACCAAGGCAGACCCTCAAGAGGGGACATTGTTACATTACAACCCGCGATTCATACGTTTTAACTGAAAAAGACAAAAACGGCGGCTGCGTTCTCCGAACAGAAGATATTCCCCCGGGTTCTCAAGACTGCAACTCCATGGACATAATGTTTGTTTCATCGGCAGAAACTTTTGCAGACAACACAATAGGGATTGTGCTTTCTGGAAGTGGAGAAGACGGAGTTCGGGGGCTTCGGTACATAGCAGACATGGGTGGAATTCCTCTGGTTCAAAAGCCGGAAAGCTGCCTGGAGCGAGAACTGCCTACGAAGGTAATGAAGTCAGTAAATAGCGTGAGAATAGTTACTCTGAAGGAGATTCCCGAGATATTGGCGAGAACTTGTGGAACTAATTAGCGGTACCCAAAAGAAGGAACGGTGGTCAAGTAAACCGGGTTTTTTATTGGCGATATAAAAAGCATTCACTGAATAAGCTAGGAATAAAGGAGGTGCAAAATGGCCCAATCGACAGCAACAGCCGCTGTACTGGCTGAAGACAGCGAGCAGATAAAACAGCTTGTCAGTTTCATCCTAGGA
>JALSTM010000244.1 GCA_026983715.1 Desulfobacterales bacterium | reverse complement strand
GTTTTTGTGGGTTGCCCTGGTGTTGGCAATATGGTCTGCTACCAGTTACGGAGTGGAATTTTACAAGACCATGTGCAGGCTTGAATCCAGCATGCAAAATGTTCGGGGAAACGAGTAGATGACCAATTCTACTAGCTTTCAGCAAATAATAAACTTGCTTAGCAATACCCTGGAAGCCTATACTTCCGCGTTTTTCCTTAAAAATCCTCATAACAAGAGGATCGATGTTGTTTGCTACCACAGCCTCGGCAAGTACTTCAACGGCAATTTCTCTTGTCCGCTAAATGAAGCAGGGTTGATAGAACGTGTGATTGCCAAGCGTGAAACCATTCAGGTCGGAAAGCTGGGTCACTATTTCGACGTAAACGAACTCCCCTTTTATGAGAAGGGTGAAAAGGGAATAAAGGGCCTATTTGCTATTCCTGTTGGTAGAGACCTGGGAGTCCTTTATGTGGATACAAAACGGTCATGGGGTTTTGCCGAAAAAGAACAAAAACTGGTGATGGATTTTGGCCGAATCCTTGAAACGCTGGTAAAAAGCGAACGTGCTATCGAGCGTGAGAAGATGTATGCTCGAATGCTAAGGCTGTGGCACAACGTAGAAGAACAGGCAGAAACCTCGGAGGAGCTGGAGCGGTATTTTCAAGGAGTACTGGTGCAATGCCACAAATTTGTTAAGGCTCATAGTTCGTACCTTTTCCTGGTAGATAAGGAGAACGGTATTGCTGCTCTCTTAACCTACGCAGGAAAAGTTCCTGAAGAATTCAGTGGTTCAGAGGTTCCCTTAAATGAAGGAATAATAGGTTGGATCGCAAACAACAAAAAAACTCTCAAGGTTAGAAGGCTGGAAACAAAGTCAAAAAAACAATTCCTCTTTAATCCCCACGAGCCACTCCCTCATAGCGGATCTTTCCTCGGTGTTCCCCTGTTTATTGATGGCGAGGTTGAGGCTGTATTTGGATTCCTGTGGAATGGTGAACACCATTGGGATCGTGATGAACTCTACATACTCAACGTGGTTGCCAAGCGTAGCTCGACGGTCCTTGAAAAACTGGCCCTTCGAAGGCAGCTCGCCATAGCTGAAAAATTTGACCATCTTACCGGGCTTTTGAACGAGCAGGGTTTTGACCAGGTGTTTCAAAAAAAACTTGGTAATGCAAAGGAAAAAAGTATCCCCATGGTGCTGGCGCTGATCCAGGTGAGCCCGTGGATGATTGTTAAAGCAAACCTGACCACAAAGGAAGAAATAAACTTGCGCCAGCATATTTCTCAAGTAATACTTTCCGCTTTTGGTAAACAGACGGTGATGGGAACACTTGGTCAAAACAGGTATGCCTTCCTCTGGTTTGACCACACCCTCGGAGAAGCGGAAAAAAAGCTGACCAGGCTGAAAACCCGGCTGATGCACGAGTGTTTGAGAAGGGTAAACGATCTTCGTCTTGAAATCAAAAGTGCGCTTGCACTCTTTCCCTCGGATGGTAGCACGCCGTCAGATCTCTGGAATACCCTTTATCTTCGACTACTTGCAACAAGGCACAAAAATTACCGGGGTTAAAAAACAAAACCTATTGACCTCAAACTCAGTACCCATTAGTATACGGTTCAACATAAGTTAGGTGAGAATTGATTCTGTAAAACCATATGGTAGAATATACCATATGGCAAAGGCGAGATTAGTTTATCGATCAAAATTAATCTATCCTGATGGGGCAATAAGAGAAATGATCATCTGGCAATTACCAGAAAAAACTCCAGAACGACCCCACGGTCTAAAATATCGCCTATATTACGGTGATTCTAAGGGTAACTGCCTCGTAAGATATGACAATGAGAGTGGTAAAGGAGATCATAGACATTCAAGTGACAAAGAAGAACCATACAACTTCACCACAGTAGAGAAACTAATATCCGACTTCCAGCAAGATATAAATAAGTTCAGAGGAAAATTATGAAAAGCAGAAAAGTAAAAATAGGCCTAGCCACTGAAGAGCAAGTGAATAGAGAATTTATTGAAGCGTGGCACACGGCCGAAAGGGAGAATATTGAAACTCCAGAGGAAAATGTTTATTTTATTGATCCTGCGACGTTTTTCCAAGTATTGTCAAAGCGTAGGATAGCGCTTTTAAAAGCCTTACATAGTCATGGTGTTTCTAGCATTAGACAATTAAGTCGCATACTAAAACGGGACTATAAGAATGTATATCAGGATGTTCAGCTATTAAAAAAAGCCGGTTTGATACATCAAGACAACACGAAAAGGATTTATGTGCCATGGGATAAGTTAAAGGCTGAAATTGAGCTTGCAGCTTAACTATATGAAAATAAATCAATATTCATCTAACATGCGGGTGCATTTGACTGCCATACCGCTGTGGCCTCCGGCCCTGCTACATGGCGGCAAGTGACCCTTGTCGTTATGTGTGCATAAGCTTATCACAAACATCAAATTGTGTTAAAATATCGCAAGATTCTATTAATGGGGGCTTTATGAAACAATATAAAATAATAGTGGAGAAACACCCTGATGGCTATGTAGCCTACCCTCTTGGAATTAAGGGAGTGGTTGTTGGACAAGGTGACACCTACGAAGAGGCTCTTGCCGACGTAAAATCTGCTATAAAATTTCACATTGAAAGCTTTGGGAAGGAGGTGCTGGATATTGATCCTCCGGTACTTGAGGCTTTCGTTGCGGAGACAAGGATAGAGGCTTAATGGCGAAATTTCCGGTCGATGCCCCGAAACGGAGAGTTATTAAGGCATTTGAGAATCTGGGGTTTAATATTATAAGAGAGAAAGAACATATCTCTATGGTTCGATATAACCCTGATGGAACAACAACTCCACTCACAATGCCTAATCATTCCAAAAGAAAAGCCTCTACTTTAAGAGCTATTTGCTCTCAAGCTGGCATAGGCCGAGATGATTTTTTGGATGCATTTAAGGAAACGTGAAAATTGAGTAACAGTTCGCTGAAGTGGACAGCTGTTCCGCTAGTGCTCCACAGGTGCCACTGAGCTTTTGTATCGTCATTCTTACCAGTAAAAATGAACAGGAGAAGCTGTGTGGGAGAGACTTTTCGGTATTTTTTCTAAGAACTTGGCAATGGACCTCGGAACTGCCAATACCCTTATCTACCTTAAGGGACAGGGTATTGTGCTTAACGAGCCTTCCGTTGTTGCCATTTCCAGGGAAACAGGCGAAGTAACAGCAGTGGGGCGTTCTGCAAAGGAACTCATCGGGAGGACTCACCGCAAGATCGTTACCATCAGGCCCCTTAAAGATGGCGTAATAGCTGACTTCGAAGTAACGAGCGTAATGATTAAGTACTTCCTTAGCAAGGTGTTGAAAAAGCGCCCGCTGATAAAACCACGGTTAATCGTGGCAGTGCCCACCGGAATTACCCAGGTCGAGAAACGAGCTGTTATCGAATCGGCAGAACAGGCGGGAGCGAGGGAAGTTCATCTTATTGAAGAACCCATGGCTGCAGCAATAGGGGCGGAGCTACCCATAGATAAACCCATCGGTAACATGGTAGTGGACATAGGTGGTGGAACAACGGAAGTGGCAGTCATTTCTCTTTGTGCGGTTGCGTACAGTGAATCGGTAAGAGTGGCCGGAGATGAAACCAACGAGGCCATCATCCGGTACATCCAGCGGGAACATCAAATGGCCATCGGTGAAAACCTAGCTGAAGAAATAAAGATCAAGATAGGTTCAGCGGTCCCTCTTGATGAACCTCTCTCTATGAAGATCTCCGGCAAGGAAATAGTAACCGGTATTCCCAAAACGTTTACCATCACTGACGAAGAAATAAGGGAAGCCATAAAAGAACCGGTAAACGTGATAGTGGAAGCTGTTAAAAGGGCGCTTGAAAAGACTCCGCCTGAGCTTGCGGGAGACATAGGAGACAACGGTATCTGGCTTGCCGGTGGTGGAGCCCTGCTAAGGGGGCTAGATAAGTTGATTTCACAGGAAATCAAGATAAAAGTAAACGTTGCCGACGATCCGCTGACAACGGTTGCCAGAGGTTCTGGGATAGCGATAGAGAACTTCGATTTCTATAAACAGGTTTTCATCAATTAGGCACAAATGCTAGAGATAGCCATTAAAGCTGCCAGGGCAGCGGGGGATGTTCTGATGAGCCATTTTGGCAGGCTTACGAACATCCGTTACAAGAGCAGTTTCGTAGACCTTGTTACAGACGCGGACCTGGAATCGGAAAAAAAGATTATATCAATTATAAGTTCGAGTTTCCCCGCGCATTCTATTTTAAGTGAAGAAAGCGGACTAAACAGTGTGGATTCTTCGTCGTGCTGGATAGTCGATCCTCTGGACGGAACCACGAATTTTACGCACTGTTTGCCCTTTTTTGGAATATCTATTGCTTATACTGTCAACCGTGAAATTTTGCTTGGCGTGGTGCATGATCCATATCATGATGAACTATTCTCGGCCATGAAAGGAAAGGGGTCTTTTTTGAACGATAGTCCAATCAGGGTATCCGCTGTTACATCCGTGAGAGAGAGCCTGCTTGCAACAGGATTTCCCAACGAAGTCTGTCAAAATCCTGACCCGTACATGGAAACATTCAAGGAATTTGTTTGTTGTGCCCAGGGAGTAAGAAGGCCAGGCTCGGCGGCCCTTGACCTTGCTTACGTGGCATGGGGGCGTTTCGACGCTTTTTGGGAAAAAGGTTTAAAACCCTGGGACACCGCCGCCGGATGTTTGCTGGTGGAAGAAGCAGGTGGTCAGGTAACGGACTATGACGGCAAGAAGTGGGATCCGTTTTCACCGCATCTCGTTGCTTCAAACGGGTTTGTTCATTCTGAAATGTGTGATATTATAAGTAAACGCTGCTAAGGAGGAAAGCACATGGATCGTCTTTTGACGGATGAAGAGGTTGAGGGGAGACTGAATTGTTTTGGGGATTTTGACGCGGAAGACGAAATTTGCCTTACCCGTTGTGCGTTGAACATAAGCTGCGCCATAGCCAAGAACAAGTATTTTAGCTTCCAGCATGGCGAGGATGCCATATCGTCGGTGATATTCTTCGAAAATGAATAAACAAGACAGATTTTATCAGTGAATGATAAAGTTGAGCTTGATGGATATCGTTAGCCCACGGATAAATCCGTGGGCTAACGCTCTAAGGCAGCGAAGCCGCAACCAAAACTCAGGATAAAGATTGATGGTTTCGTAAAAAGTCCTAAAACCGGTCATTGCGAGGATCCCACACCCACTTTATGGTAATGTTTTCGAGTTAATATCCAGATGTATGGCTTAAAGTGGGTGTGGGAGACGTGGCACTCTCATCAGTAAGGGATTGAGGATTAGGGATTAATCAGCTTCTGCTTTACCCCTTATCCATCAATCCCTACTCCAGTCTTGCCCGCCATAATCAGTGAGATTGCTTCGCTCCGCTCGCAATGACAAAACAGGAGACTTTTTGCGAGACTGTCAGGATTAAGACACGCTAAAGTGTTACATGCTCATAAGGAAGTATTCTAAGATACCTCGGTTCTTAGTTCTTTTTCCCATGCCTGCCAAGGAGTTCCATTACCTCCTTTACAACCTTCTCCACCGTAAAACCGAACTTTTCATAGAGAACCTTGTACGGCGCCGAAGCACCAAAATGATCAATGGAAATAATCTTCCCTTTAGCGCCGACGTATTTATCCCATCCGAGAGAACATCCGGCTTCGATGGATACCCGTGCCTTTATTCCTGGTGGTAGGACGAATTCTTTGTACTCACGCGACTGTCTTTCGAACAGTTCCCAGCTTGGCATATTGACAACCTTTGCTGCGATACCTTCTTTTTTTAGTAGCCCAGCGGCTTCCAGGGCAATGTGCAGTTCAGAACCTGTGGCGATGATTATTGCTTCGGGGGATTCGTTTCCTGCATCCGTGATCACGTACGCACCTTTGATCAGGTTTTCACTGGGAGCATAGCTTCTCCTGTCAATTACCGGTACCTTTTGCCTCGTTAGAACAAGGGCGGTTGGACCTTCGTTGTTTTTTAGAGCAAATTCCCAGGCCTTGGCCACTTCGTTTGCGTCAGCAGGCCGGATAACGGTTAGATTAGGGATAGAGCGAAGAGATGCCAACTGTTCAATAGGCTGGTGCGTTGGGCCGTCTTCACCCAGTGCAAAACTATCGTGGGTAAAAACGTAGATTATTTTCAACCCCATCATTGCGGCAAGCCTTATGGACGGTCTCATGTACTCGGAAAATATTAAAAATGTGGCCCCGTAAGGAATGACACCACCATGGAGAGCCATACCGTTCAAAATACTTCCCATGGCGTGTTCACGGACTCCGAAACGGAGATTGCGATTATTGTAATCTCCTGGCTGGAAATCAGACGTGCAATCCATGATGGTTTTCGTAGAAGGTGCAAGATCCGCAGAACCTCCCATGAGGTTGACTATTCTGGGGGCTATGGCATTTAGTACTTTTCCGGAGGCTGCCCTTGTTGCGATTCCAGTATCATCCGGTTCGAAAAAGGGGATATCTTTAAATGCATCTTCCGGAATCTTTCCGGCCATGATTGTTTCCCATTCGTTTGCAAGCTCCGGATATTCTTTTCTGTATGCATTAAATAATTCCTTCCAGGCCTTTTCGCTGGCTTCTCCTTTGGGTACTGCTTCCCTGAAATGTTTCAGGGCTTCATTTGGGATGTAAAATGCGGGCTCAAGAGGCCAGCCGAGGTTCTCCTTGGTGAGCCTGGTTTCTTCGGGGCCGAGGGGCTCCCCGTGGACCCCCGGTGTATCTTGCTTGTTTGGACTCCCGTATCCTATGTGGGTCCTGACCAGGATAAGAGATGGCTTGTTTGTTTCTTTTTTCGCGTTTTCGATGGCTCTGTCTATGGCATCAATGTCGTTTCCATCTTCCACTTTTTGTACGTGCCACCCGTAAGCTTCAAAACGCCTACCCCTGTCTTCGGTGTATGTTATATCCGTGCTTCCTTCTATTGATATATGGTTATCATCGTATAGGTAAATCAGCTTGCCTAGCTTGAGATGACCTGCCAAGGAAGCGGCTTCGTGGGATATTCCTTCCATCATGTCGCCATCACTTACTATACCGTAGGTATAATGGTTTACGATTTCGTAACCGGGTCGGTTGAACTTGGCCGCAAGAAATGCCTCGGTAATGGCCATGCCAACGCCATTTGCAAAACCCTGGCCCAGTGGTCCCGTAGTTGTTTCAACGCCGGTATCAGGGTCATATTCGGGGTGGCCG
>JALSTM010000243.1 GCA_026983715.1 Desulfobacterales bacterium | reverse complement strand
ATCGTTAAGAAATGCCCTCATTGCGGTTATGAAGTTGAGGAAGACATTTTTTACTGTATTCGCTGTGGCCAGATAATCAAGAGGCTGGAAGACCAGTATGGAATCAGTCCTACAGGAAAAGCTATGAGAAGGCTTAAGGACGGGGTAAAAAGCGTCTTTAGTGGCTTTAACAGACGAAGCAGGGAAGGGGAAATTGAGTTTAAGAAAAATGTCTGTCCGGTGTGCAAATCCGAATATTACGATGAGAGCGTTAAGTTTTGCCCTAACGACGGCAGCCCGCTGATATCTGAGCAAGCGGAGCCTCCGCCTCTTCCCAGAGACAGAAACTTCTAGTAGAGCGCTTCCTAGATATTCTGTCAAACAAAGAGCCTAAGGCAGCAAAACCGCAACCAAAACTCAGGACAAAAATTGATGGTTTCGTAAAAAGTCCTAAAACCGGTCATTGCGAGGATCCCACACCCACTTTATGACAATGTTTTCGAGTTTATATCAAGATGTATGGCTTAAAGTGGGTGTGGGAGACGCGGCAATCTCATCAGTAAGGGATTGAGAATTAGGGATTAATCAGCTTCTGCTTTAGCCTTTAATCCATCAATCCCTACTCCACTCTTACCTGCCATAATCAGTGAGATTGCTTCTCCCGCACCTACTTCAAATACGACTATTTGCCATTGCTCCTACAATTCGCAGGAAGTGGGTGCGGGATCGCAATGACAAAACAGGAGATTTTTTGCGATACTATCAAGATTAAGATACGCTAAAGCGTTACATGTTTATAGGGAAGTATTCTAAGGCAAACATCGGAACCTGAACCTTTCCATATTCAGATATATAACGCGTTGGAACTCTCACCGAGAGCCTTGCAGCGTATTGTTAAAATATCAAACTAAAATATGTAGTGAAGAAAAAATAATCCACTAGTAATAATATCAATATGTTACATCAAATTTTGACAAACTTGGGTTAACGGAGCGGGCCATTGGAGCTTGTGATAGGGGATTGAGCTTTTTGAATTTATTTGCCGGGGATCAACCTCCCCCAGGGGGAAATTATTGCTTGTCTAGAATGGTTCTTACCTTTTCAGCTAGTTCCTCGTGAGAAAAGGGCTTTTCAATGTAATTGATTCCTTCTACAAGAATCCCCTTTTTCGATATTATTTCGCTTGCGTAACCTGACATGAACAGTGTTTTTATTCCTGGCTTTATTTTTTCTATTTGTTCTCTAAGTTCTTTTCCGTTCATGGATGGCATTACCACGTCAGTTAACATCAGGTGGATGTATCCTTTTTCTTCTTTGCACAGACGTATTGCTTCAGAAGGGCTTCTAGAGCTGATAACCCTGTATCCCAATTTTTTAAGTACCCTTTCGCATACTCTAAGAATCGTTTCTTCATCGTCTATTACGAGGATAGTTTCGTTCCCTTCTCGGGCCTTTTCCTGGCAAAATTCTTCGTTTTTACCTTTATCTCCTATGTAACGGGGGAGCCAGATATTAAACGTTGTGCCACGGCCCAGTTCACTATAAACGTTTATAAAACCACCATTTTGTTTCACAATACCGTAGACGGTTGCCAGGCCAAGTCCTGTCCCCTTGCCAGGTTCTTTCGTGGTAAAAAAGGGTTCAAAAATGTGTTCCAGTGTTTCCTTATCCATTCCGCTGCCTGTGTCACGGAAGGTAAGCATTACGTATTCCCCTTGTTTGAAATAGCTAAACTGCCTGCAAAAGCTTTCATCCGGGACGAAGTTTCTGGTTTCAATAGTGATCTTTCCCACGTTAGGTATGGCATCTCGTGAATTTATTGCCAGATTTGTTAATATCTGGTGGATTTGTGAGGGATCAATTTTAACATTCCAGAGATCTTTACCCTCAACGAATTGTACTTCAACATCTTCTCCAACCAGTCTTTGCAATATTGTTTTGCTTTCATTGATTACTTCGTTTAGGTTAAGAACTTCCGGTTTGATAGTCTGTTTACGTGCGAAGGCAAGTAACTGGTTTACCAGGTTTTTCGAGCGAATACCGGCGTTGAGTATATCCCTGCAACTTTCATGTATGAGATCTTTGTCGAGATGATCAGATAGAATCAACTGGGCATTTCCGATGATAACGCTTAATACGTTATTAAAATCATGAGCAATACCCCCTGCGAGACGCCCTATTGATTCAAGCTTCTGGGCTTGAACTAACTGTTTCTCAAGCAATTTTTTCTCTGTGATATCTTCTTTTAGCGCGAGGAAGTGGGAGATTTTGCCTGATTCATCAAAAATCGGGCAAATTATCGTGTCTTCCCAGTAAAAGTCACCGTTTTTCTTTTTGTTGCAGAGTACTCCGTGCCATTGGTTCCCCGAGGTGATGGTATCCCAGAGTTCTTTATAGGTATCCTGAGTTGTTTTTCCGGATTTAAGTATCCTGGGATTTCTACCGATTATTTCTTCGCTTTCATAACCGGTGAGCTTACAGAATTTCGGATTTACATATTCTATTGTACCTTCCGGATTAGTGATCATTATGGATGCTGGATTTTGCTCGATCGCCAGATTGAGAAGCCGAAGGGTGGTTTCCATCCTTTTTCGTCTGGTAATATCCATGTCAACTCCTGCCATCCTGAGCGGCTTTCCGGTTTCATCCCTGCTAATTACCTTCCCCTTATCAAGAATCCAGATCCAGGTTCCGGATTTGTGACGCATTCGGTATTCTTCTTCGTAGAGATGGGTTTTTCCGGCAAGGTGTTCTCGAACGGATTTGAGGACGCGTTTGCGATCTTCGGGGTGGAGATTATTTACCCAGAAGCCCGGATCTGTTTCCAGCTCATCGGGCAAGTAACCCAGCATCTCTGCGTAGCGGGGACTTCGGATTACTTTTTGAGCTTCAATGTCCCAGTACCACGTTCCCAGTGCTGCTCCCTGAAGAGCTAGCTCCAGGTGTTCTTTGGTTTCTCTGAGTAGTTCTTCTTTCTTTTTCGTTTCCTCGAGAACTGCTTGAAGGTCTCTCGTTTTTTCCCTGACGGCCTTTCTAAGCATAAATGTCCATATGGCTATAAACACCGCCAGGATTCCGGAAATAAGAAGTAACCACGGGATGTAACGATAGTAAAAAGGTTCCCCGAGAGCAACCCCAAGCCATTTTTCTCTAACCTGCTCTAATTTCCCTTTCGGTATTTTTGAAAATCCGTTTTCTATTTCTGCCAGCAGCTTCCTGTTTCCTTTTCTTACTGCTCGATGAAACTGTCCTGTATATACAACGAAACCTTTTCTGAAATTGCCGGCAATTTTGTACTTTCTTAAAAGGTATAATGCGGGAGGATCGTCCATGCAAAAGACCTTGATGGTGCCGGCAGAAGCTGCCAAGATTATCGATTCATAGCTTGGGTAAAATATAAAAGAACTAATTCCTTTTTTTCGTAGTATCTCAATACATGCGTCTCCTTTTTTAACTGCAACGGCAAAACCTCGTAAAGATACTGTATCGGGGATGCTGATAATCGTTTTTTCAAAAAAGATACTAACCGGGATGGTAGCATAAGGTTCTGAGAAGTCATAGATCCTGGCACGTTCGGGGGTACGGAAGATGGTGTCTATGACCTGGGCTTTTCCACGAGCAAGCATAACTTGGGCAAGAGCCCAGTCGGTAGCGATGATTTTGACGGGAATTCCCGTGTATTTTTCCCAGAGATGCCATTCGTCGGGCAAAATTCCTTGTATACTACCCGATGAGTCTCTAAAAACGTACGGGGGATAGTTGTCATCCATAACAACTTTAATGGTTCGTGCTTGGACCTCAGATTTTCTGCTTGCAAGGAAGGTGAAATTAGAGCTTGATGGATTACAGTAATCGGGTAGGAAGATGGTAACGAGAATTAGTGAGCATGTAATGATTTTGAGAAAAAAGAAAAAAGATCGCGTAAAGTTTGATTTACAGGAAAGTGTGATTTTCAGAATGTTGAAAAACATGACAAATAAATTATGCTTGATTTAAGTGCAAAAAGCTATGTAGCTAATCCAAATCACTAGTTACCAGTTTACCTTAGGATACTTTTAATTTTGAATACGAAACCAGTATTCACATCACCCACATGCTGTGACCCTATCCTCTTCTACAGAATAGTATGGTGCAGTGGAGATAAAAACGCAAAAAATTTTTGGAACTTCTGATTAATTAGTCAAGTAGCCAAGGACCGTTTGCACGTCATGCCGGACTTGACCGACATTTGAAAGAAAATCGTTTCCACGGACATTGGAAGCTTTTTTCTGCCGGCCTTCCGACCCTGGTTTTTGACTAAACCTCAGCAACTAGGGACGCCTGCCCCCTCCCCATTCCCCGCACCCATTTTAGGATATCGCCTTCAATGTATCCTATACCGGGTGTCTATTTACAGCAATATTTTGTTACCCATAATATCTAAGTAGAAAATGGGCGCGGGGCTGCGGTCTCCCCCGCTGTTGAGGCAAGGAAAAACAGCGTATCTTCAGACAATCGCTTCAAAAAGCTTCCTATGTCCCCGACAAGGATACATGCTGGATTTTCATGCTTCGTTGTAGGGCACAAGCGCCATGGGGGTTTATACGGAGGTGAATTCAGACCCTTCGATACACTTCGTTACTCGGGACGGCGCTTAGAATATGCTTGGCTTCGTCCGGTAAGAGAGATTTGGAATTGCTGTTGTCCTATTTGATAGATTGCTAGTTCGAAAAATCTGAATTTATCAGAGCTAGTTCTCAATGGTTGGGAGTAATTAAAAGCTGAATCCATGACGAAACTTTTTGGCAGAGAGGTAAAAGAAAGTGATGTTATTTTACCCAGACGAGGCTCGAGGGATATGAATGGAAAAAATACTTCCTTCTCCAGGAGTGCTCTCAACCTTAACCCTTCCATGGTGCAAGTAAGCCACGTGTTTAACTATGGCTAGTCCAAGTCCCGTGCCACCTTCATCGCGGCTCCTTCCTTTATCTACGCGGTAAAATCTTTCAAAGACTCTCGGCAAGTGCTCAGGGGGAATCCCACAACCTTGGTCAATTACCCTTATGATAACTTCATCCTCTGATTTCTCACACTTGACAATTACCTTGCTACCTGAAGGGCTGTACTTTATGGCATTGTCAATCAAGTTTATCAGGGCCTGCTCGAGGAAGTGAGGGTTTCCAAGTACAGTGAGATCATTACCGCAAAATACCTCTATGTCTATTCGTTTCTTCTCTGCATATATACTGCAAGCATCTTTGGCCTTTAAAAGTAGTGTCGATAGGTTTATCTGTTCAAATTCAACGGCAAAGCGCTCCGGCCACTTTTCCAGCTGTGAGAGTATCAGGAGATCTTCGACAATGCGGCCTATCCTGCTGGTATTTCTGACGATAATCTTAAGAAATCTTTCATAGTCGTCAGTGTTCATGTTTGTTTTTTGGTCGAGCAAGGTTTCTGCTGCGCCTTTTATGGCTGTAATCGGGGTTCTGAGTTCGTGTGAGACGTTTGCAACAAAGTCTTTTCTTATTTCTTCTGCCTGTTTGAGCCTCGTTATGTCGTTAAATACGAGGAGAACTCCGACGACGAGTTTTTCCCGAATGCTTTCGAGGGGAGTAGCATGGATAAGGAGGTACTTTTTACTATTTTCTCGAAGTTGTACTTCTGTATATTCCGGTTTTTTCTCAGAGATAACTTTATCCACCACTGATTGGATACCGGTGTCGCGGGTTAACTCTTCCAGTAACTTTCCTTGGGCCTTGGTACAATCTACATTAAAGAGTCTGGCTGCCGCACCGTTCAGAAGTATTACTCTTTTGTCCAGATCAAGGGCTACCACACCTTCAGACATACTAGTGAGAACAGTTTTAAGTTCGTTACCCTGTTGTGCTAATTCATAAATTTTAAGTTCGAGTTCCTTGGCCATCCTATTCATGGTTTCTGCAAGAATGTGGAACTCAGAAGATGCACTCGGGGGTAAAGATATTCGATATTCCAGGTTGCCATGGGCAAAGCGTTCAGCACCTTCACTCAAGGTTCTAACCGGTTTGCTGATTCTCCTGGAAACCACGAAGCACAATAAGGCGGAAAAGAGGATTGCTCCAAGGCTTCCTATGATGATTTTTGTTCGAATTTCAGACAAGGTTTTTTCTATGGCGCTCAAAGGTTTTGAGGTTCGAATAACACCGGTGATTTTATCTCCACTTCTAAGCGGTATGGCCACATACATCATTCTTGTTCTTAAGGTGCGGCTAAACCTGGTAGATGCACCGGTATATCCTTTCAGGGCTTTTCTTATTTCCGGCCTGGTTGCATGGTTATCCATCAGTGTCGGGTCTTTTTCAGAATCGCCAATCACCACACCTGACGGAAGGATAATGGTAATTCGTGTTGAAATAAGCCTGCCAAGCTTTTTACAGATAGGGTCTACCCGTTGACTGTTTAAGGGCTCAGACAAATTTTTAACGTGAAATCGAACCAGTTTTGCTCTCGCAGAAAGGTCTTCTCTTACCTGATTAAAGTAAAAATCTCTGAAAACGCCCGATACGTACCAGCCGATCCCGGTGAGACACAATATAATGATCATCAGGTATGAGGGGTATAATTGCCATAAGAGGCTTTTTTTTCTCATTTGCTAATCTTTCAACCTGTATCCTATCCCGCGAACAGTTTCTACGTACCTGCCGGCCTTTCCCAATTTTTTCCGCAATCCTACAATCTGGACATCAACAGCTCTTTCGGTAACGGCATAGTCTTCGCCATGAACCGCATCTACTATCTGGTACCTTGTAAATACTCTTCCTGGTTGGCTTGCCAGCAGTTGAAGAAGCCGAAATTCACTGTAAGTCAGGCGAACCGGCTTTTCGTTTACGTAGACTTCGTGTCTTATTGGGTCAATGGTGAGTTCATTTATCTTTATGATTTTTTCTTCCAGGTCTATGATTTTTTCTTTTCTCCTTAGAACAGCCCGTATTCTGGCAAGAAGTACGCGAGGGCTAAAGGGCTTGGTGACGTAATCGTCTGCTCCAAGTTCAAGCCCGAGAACTATATCTGCTTCATCAGTTTTTGCCGTAAGCATGATAATCGGAATATCCTTGGTTTTTCTGCCAGATTTTAATGTCTTACAAACATTAAGCCCATCCATTTCAGGAAGCATAAGGTCAAGTATTATCAAATCTGGTATTTCTGTTTGGGCCAGTTTTAATCCTTCTAAGCCTCCCTTAGAGCACTTGACACTATAACCTTCGTTTTTGAGGTTGTAGCGCACGAGTTCAAGGATATCTTCTTCGTCTTCTATGATTAGAATCTTCTTTTTAATCATCGGTCCCGTTA
>JALSTM010000242.1 GCA_026983715.1 Desulfobacterales bacterium | reverse complement strand
AATTACAACGGGTGCGGCAGAGATTCATGCACAAGCTAAACTACTACGTGGATAAATACGGGGATGGAGTTGCATGCGTGGGTTGTGGTAGGTGCATTGTTTCTTGCCCCGTGAATATAGACATAAGACGTGTAATAGATATGATGACCACAGATGTTTGCGAAAGAGAGGAATAGGCTGATGGAAAATCCTTACTTGCCTTCTCCTGTTAGGATAGAGGAAATAATTACCGAGACCACCGATGGTGCTTTGAAAACTTTTAAGCTGGTTTTTCTGAATCCCGAAGATGAAGCGAGGTTTAAGTATTTACCAGGCCAGTTTGCGGAAATTTCGGTGGCAGGCAAGGGAGAAGTTCCAATCGGTATCGCCACTTCCCCTACGGAGGAAGGTTTTTTGAAGTTTACCATCAACAAGGTGGGGCTTGTTACCACTCACCTTCACAACATGCACCCCGGCGAGATAATAGGGGTTAGAGGACCGCTGGGTAAAAGTTACCCATGGGATTGGTTTGAAGGCAAAAACCTGGTGATAATTGGTGGTGGATTTGCTTTCACAACCCTTCGTTCATCTATCGTCTACGTTCTTCATCCCGATAACAGGGAGAGGTTCGGTGACCTGACAGTGATATACGGTGCTCGCCATCCTGGGTTGTTGCTCTACAAAGACGAGTTAGCTGAATGGGAGCAAAGATCTGACATAAACATGCACATAACCGTGGACGCAACGGATGACCCGAATTGGAAGTATAATGTAGGGTTTGTGCCGACTATAACCAAGGAAAAGGCACCGAGTTCAGAAAATGCTTATGCTATTGTGTGCGGGCCTCCCATAATGATAAAATTTACGCTGCCCATTCTTACGGAGCTAGGTTTCCCTCCTGAGCGAGTAATAATGAGCCTTGAGATGCGAATGAAGTGTGGGATAGGGATGTGTGGAAGATGTAACATAGGAACCGAGTATGTTTGCAAGGATGGTCCTGTTTTTACTCTTGCCCAGCTCAACCAGATGCCCAACGAATATTGATTTTGTTCCCCCCGGAAACTACTAAACCTGCTTCATATGAGAAGCAGGTTTAGTCTTGTAATCAGCTAATTTTCACCTGTTTTTTACAGTCCTACCTCCTTCAACTCCGGACCGAGATATTCTCTCTCTTCCTCTCCAAGTATCCCGAGGGATAAGCAAATCAGTGTCCAGAGATGAACCACGTAGAAGCCACCCTCGTAGTATTTTGATAGATCCATGATTTGAGAATGGCAATTGTGGCAGGGTGTTATGCAATACTGGGCACCGGTACGGATAATCTGATCAAATTTCACCTTTCCGTATTTCCTGCGGGCATCGTTGAATCCTGATTGGAGGTATCCTCCTCCGCCCCCGCAGCAATAATTATTTGACTTGTTTGGGACCATATCTATGAAGTTCTCTTCTCCAACAACCGACTTGACAACAAAACGAAGGTCCTCTGCAATAGGATCGCCCAGCGATTTTCTAACCAGCTGACACGGATCCTGAACAGTGAACTTGATTTTCAAGTCCTTATTCCAGTCTGAGTTAACTTTTAGTTTGCCTTCACGTATCCACTGAGCGTAATACTGAATAATGCTTCTCAATTCGAAATTGTGAGGGATATTGAATTTTTCCAGTCCGACCCGGACTGCGTAAAATTCGTGGCCTCATTCGGTATTAAGCCAGACCTTGCATTTCAATTCATCCACCGCCTTGGCTTTCCTCCGCACAATTTCTTCCCACGCCTTATCATCAGCTAGGAACATACAATAGTTTTCTGCCGCCCATCCTTTTGCCCCATAGGTCCAATCGGCTCCGACGGTGTGTAGAATCTTCCAAAGGGGAACCATTTCTTCGGCTTCGGTAACTGGTTCTCTGGAATTCTGGTTGAGGAAAATCTCGGCTCCAACCTTATCTATGTGAACCTCCATATCCTTGAACTGCGGCTGGGTTTCTCTTACCTCTTCCAGTACATCTTCTACCACGAACTTCCAGTCTTCAACGGAAGCTCCCATTGCACTGCATGTTTCTGTCTTCAAGGCCATGTCGCAGGAACCTAGTATGCCTTTGGGACGTTTTTCCCTTGGCCACGAAGCTCTTGCCTGGTAAACAAGCCCAGGGATATCTATCCTCATGGGGCATGCGTATATACAACGCTGGCACATTGTGCACATCCAAACCCACGGTGTGGTTGTAACCTCTTCATCCATACCGTACATGACCATTCGAAGGAACTTCCTGGCATCCATATTCTCTAGGCCTGTTGCAGGGCATCCCGCAGAACATGTGCCACAGGTAAGGCAGAGATCCAAGTTACCTTCGGGTAGAAGATCCTCAACTTTTTTACGAAATTCGCCTTTCTGTTCACTGAGTTTTATTGCGTCTTCTTTCATGGGGGTACCTCCGTTGAGATGCGTAACGTGCAGCAAGGGGGTAAAATCTACGCTTCTTTATGTTTGGAGTATATAAGAGGTCAAATAGGGCGTCAAGAGAAAACTCTTTGTAGAACTCCATGGATAAGTCGTGAGATTAAAGATGAGAAGGGGGTTCGCGACTCACGCAATGTACATGCCGAATTAAAATCTCATCTTCTGAGGCAGGGCCAGGAATTTTACATTTTTGTCTTGTTCTCGGGTAGTAGTCAGATCCAAGTGGCGCCAACAAAATGGAAGCACAGCCAACAGGTCAAGCACTGTAGTTTGTTTCCTCTGAAACAGACCCTGGCCTGGAAAGTATTTTTGCCTTGGTTTTTTTCCTGTTGATAAATACACCACAGTGTTCGCAATCCCCGCTGCACAACGTTCCGACTTTATTTCTTGTTACAAAACACGGGGTATGAGGGTTTTTATAAGCCGGGCAGTTTTCTTTTACCTCGCAATCAAAAACATTCCAGCAAGGTGCAAGCTGAAGAATGCGTTTGATGCAGGGAAGCGTGAATCCCTCGTTGTGGATTAAGTGAATAATATGTTTGATCTGTTCGATTTCAAACTCAGAATAAATCCGGTTATTGGTCCTGGCTTCTCTTTTGGGTTTTATCAATCCAGCACGTTCGTAGTCTCGGAGTGTTTTCTGGGATAGTCCCACAATAGTTGACACCTCACCAATCGTGTATCCCCTTCTTCCATCACCAAACTCTTTTAATCGACTCTTCCTGTACAAGGTCTAAATGACTCCGGTCACAAGCAAAAAACAGAAACCTTCCTTCTTTGGCGGCAGATTCCCTTAAGTGCCAATTAATTCTTTGATTTTTGCAAGAAGCTTTTCTTTGTCTACCGGTTTTTCAAAAAATGTCTCCGGTGAAAAATATTTCTTTATGAACTTATATTTCTCCGTATCTACTCCAAGCTCATCTCCAAGCCCTGATATCCCGATTACGGGGACATCTTGAAGTTCCGGATCTGCCAATTTTTTCTTACAAAACTGAAAACCTGAGAAAAGACCTTCCATCATGATATCAAGAAGTATAAGATCTGGTTTTTCTTTTAATGCCAATTCGTAGCCCTTTTTCCCATCTTCTGCGGTTACTGTATCGAAACCGTTTCGACTCAAGAACGTTTCCATTGTAAAAAGATAATCGGTGTTGTCATCAACAATCAATATCTTCGGTCTTGCTGCCATTGTACACTCCTTCTAGCCAGGTTAATTTTATACTGTGACTATTGAATTTTGAAAATTACCCTGAAGGTACTCCCTTTCCCTGGTGTAGTCAATACCTCTATCCGGCCGCCATGTTCCTTAATTATCTTGTCTACCACCAAAAGACCAAGGCCAGTTCCGTTACATCCTTTTGTGGAAAAAAAGCCTTTAAACAAATTACTCTTAGTACATTCATCCATTCCTACGCCGTCGTCCTCAACCTCAAATGCAAAATGGGTCCTATCGTAGAAGTCTGCTCTCACGGTTACAGTGTGGGTATCCTTTTCTTTATCAAGTTTGCATGCTTCTATGGCATTTCCAATAAGGTTGCAGAGCATTCTTTTGATGCTGGCAGGATCAACAAGCACCTGGGGTAACGATGGATTGCACGAGCATCGTAACTGTACATTAAGAGATTTTGCTTTTTCTTCGAGAAGATAAACTACTTCTCTGGCAAGACTATCAGGTGAAACCCTTTCATGCCTGGGTTTCCGTTTTTTTGCCGAGTAGAGTATATTTTGCACCACTATTGAAATTTCGGTAATGTTCTTCTTTACGACCTCCCATCCTTTCCTGGTGAGTTCAGGATCTTTATCTTTTAATCCCTCGTCCACCACGTAGGCACCTCCCTGGAGCCCTTCTAGGATATTTTTGATATCGTGAGACAGCATGGCGAAGGACTGCCCCAGGATTGCAAGTTCTTTTTGCATTTCTTTTACCCTCGTGATGTTTG
This sequence comes from Desulfobacterales bacterium, assembly GCA_026983715.1. Classification (GTDB taxonomy): domain Bacteria; phylum Desulfobacterota; class Syntrophobacteria; order B119-G9; family B119-G9; genus B119-G9. The sequence goes on along the minus strand of JALSTM010000242.1, from coordinate 2,922 downwards.
TGGCCATCTCCATCACCGCAACCACGTTTCCAGAAATATCAGTAATTGGTGCAGAGTAAACAATAACCTGGGAGAATTCACCGTTTGATAACCGGACCGTTTCTTCGCTGAGATGAACACGTTTGTCTGAAAATGTCTTTTGCACGGGGCAATTCGCACATCGTTCCTCGGATTTCTTGTATACAACATGGCACAGCTCACCAACCCCATTTCCAAAGTCGTTTTTAAAGGTTTGATTCACAAAGAGAATCCGCAGAGAGTGATCCTGGATCGAAATATAGGATGGGAGTAAGTCGATAATGGTTTTGTAACCTAGTTCAGCAAAGGTCTCGCTTATTCTGGTATCCGTCCCCGCACTCTTGACCGTGGTTTCAGGTGATACGATTTTTCGGTTATCTGCCGGGCAACCGATTTTGTTCATGGTGTATCCCTATGTTTGAAATCATTGGTTGCACGATTAAATTTAGTAGTTAGCCAAGTAGCTTATTTACAACCTCTATGAGTTCTTCTGCTTCCGGAGGTTTTTCGATATATGCCTCCGGCTCAGGAATCTTTTCACCCTTATATTGGTCCAGAACCTTTTGGGAATGGTAAAAGGTTTTTTTTGCGAGGGCGGAGAGCATGATTACAGGAATATTTTTTAGTTCATCATCGGTTCGTAGTTCCCTGTACATGTTAATCCCGCTCTCTTTAGGCATCATTACGTCGAGAATTATCAAGGAAGGCTTTTTTTGTCGCGCTATTTCCAATCCCTTCTCTCCGTCCGCTGCTATAAGTGGTTTATAACCACTGATTTCTAGGAGGGTTACGAGAAAAGTCCTCATATCCAATTCATCATCGACAACCAGCACTTTTTTTGCCATTTTTACTCCTTGCATTGCCTGGTTTATTAGTACATTTTGCCTGGTAAAGTAAACTGTTTTGCCGGATTTCTTATGGCTACTACATGGCAGTGAGCATACTTGGACACATTGGCCACGGTACTTCCGTGTTCAATTCGATCAAGGTCTGATTTCCCGAGGGCTCCCATGACAATAACATCGATATCATTTTTTCTGGCATACCGAATAATTTCAACATCAGGGGAACCACAACGGATTACAAATTTATAATCCTTGAAATCACCAAGTTTGGAACCGTACTCTTTTTCCAGAGCTTCGAGGGCTAATTTCTCAACTTTCCCGTTATAAAACGCTTCTCCATCCTCGGCATCTTCAGGTACGTGCTCGTCAACAATATGCCTGCAATACGCATAAGAAGAGTGGGGTACGTGAAGAATGTGAAGTGATGCACCATATTTTTTGGCCAGTTCCAATGCATGAACAAAAGCAATATTTGCATCCTCAGAAAAATCTGTACAGAACAAGATGTTTTTGTATTCAATCATGGATCGCTCCTCAAGAATTTAGTTGGCTATTTTTATTAATCTCAATTGATGGAATGCCATCATTCGGATGGATAGCATCCCCCTTCCCTGATGGTTTTCTAGGGAATTTTACAACGAATGTTGTTCCATTTCCTTTCGCAGAAATCACACGAATCTCTCCTCCGTGCTCATCCACTATCTTCTTTGTAATCATCAATCCCATGCCGGTACCTCGGGAACCCTTCGTGCTAAAAAATCTCTGAAAAACCAGCTTTGTCGTCTCTTCATCCATCCCGATTCCGTTGTCACAAACCCGTATTTCAAACATACCATCGTCGATTCTTTTCGAACTCACCGTAACTTCCGGAACTTTGATTGAAGACCCTAAATCGGTACAGGCATCAAAGGCATTGGTTACGAGATTGATGACGCATCGATGAAACCCTTCCGGGTCAAGCCAGGCTTTTCCTATATTTTCGTCCAGGTTTAACTTAAACTGAATCCCATTTTCATGAGCTTTTGCTAAAAAAAGATCGAAAACATCTTTCAAGATACCGTTCGGCTCACATAGCTGAAACGAAGGTTCTCTTTCTTTAGAATAGTTAAGTAGGTTTAGGGCAAGGTCTTTTACCCTGAGGACATTTTTCCTTAGCATGTCCCATCCCTGCATAAGGTATTTTTTGTTATCAAGCTCTATGCCTTTCTCAAGGATAAACATGCCCCCTGTAAGCCCTGCCGTGATGTTCTTAATGGCGTGAGCAAGTGTTGCAACCGTTTCACCTACTGCCGCTAACCTTTCTGCCTCAAGGAGCTGCTTGGTCCTCTCCTCCACCAGTTGTTCCAGGTTTTCGGTGTATTCCTTGACTTTTTCTTTAAGCGTAATCTTTTCTTCTGCTCGCCTTAGGGCTATTTCGAGTATTTCATCCTGAATTGGTTTTGTTATGAAGTCCGTGGCATCAAACTTTAGGCTCTGAATTGCAAGATCCATGTCCCCGTGGCCGGTGAACATGATAACTTCTGTATCAGGACTTTCTTTTTTTATGGCTTCAAGTAGTTCCACGCCATCCATGCCAGGCATTTTTATGTCAGTTAAAACAACTGGAGGATTATACTCCCTGAATATTTCCAGGGCTTCGTATCCATCCTTGGCGGTTAAGACCTCGTATCCTCGATCTTGAAGAGAAATGCCGAGGATTTTCCGAATACCTTCTTCATCATCTACTAGTAGAAGTTTCTTTTCCATTACACCCTTTCAGGAATTGGAAACGTTATTACAAAAGTTGTCCCCTCACCCTTTTTCGTGTGTACCTCGATTGTTCCATTATAATCCTTTACAATCCCATAACTGATCGACAGCCCAAGACCTGTTCCCTTGCCCACCTTTTTCGTGGTAAAAAACGGTTCAAAAATCCTGTCACGAACAGACGGTGATATACCGATCCCCGTATCGGCTATCTCAATAACAACATTATTCCCACTGGCGTATGTCCTTATGTGAATTCTACGCTCACACTTCTTGTTCTCAATACTGCCACACTTCTCCTCGATGGCGTCCC
>JALSTM010000241.1 GCA_026983715.1 Desulfobacterales bacterium | reverse complement strand
GATAAAACTTCCTGTATTTTCTGTCCGTTTTCTCCGTGTCTATAACTTTTAGTGATTCATAATCTATCTTTTCTGATAAGGCCTTTGGAAGAAAACTTCTTAAAAAATCCCTCACCGTTTCGGGATCGCTCATCAGTTGCTTGAAAAAACTGTCATGAGGGCGTTTTATGTCCATTTGGTATCCAGTTGGTCTTAGATTTTAAGTTTTGCAGAATTCATAATTCATAATCCACAATTTAGCATTCCTTTTCTTTGCTCCTTATTCCCTGTTCCCATGTTTCCCTATCACTTCCTCCTGGTAATCTGGCGAACATAGTTCAGATAAAATCTCATTGACTTATTAATAGGTGCTGTGTACAATTGTAGATAATCGTACACAAAGGAGGTTTCACGCTGATTCAACTCATCTGCGATAGCAGCTCACTCATTTTGCTCTCAAAATGCGATCTTCTCCTTACTGTAGCCGAGTTATACGGGATTATGTGTCCCCCGTCAGTTGTAAAGGAAGTGGCATCGGCCTCGTTGCAAAAGAAATACCCTGATGCGTTAACCATAGCAAAAGCGCTTGACAATGGAGCAATAAAGGTCCGGTCTCCATCTTTAAAGGAATTCAAATTTCCCCTAAGCTTACATCGAGGGGAGAAGGATGCCCTGAGGCTTGCTCTTGAAACCAAAGATTCTATCCTTGCCACAGACGACGGGAGGGCCATCAAGGCGGCAAGGTTTCTCAAAGTTCCATTTATCATTACACCAAGAATTGTAACAGAGTTATTTAGGTTAGGAAAAATTTCCTTTTCCGTTGCAAAGGCCTCAATAGAGAAACTAGGCGTAATTGGAAGATATTCTCCCGAGATCTTAGCCGAGGCCTTGCTATCATTGAAAGGAGAAACATAATGGCAAAAGCAACAACCGTTAGGATACCAGAGGATCTACTTAAAGAGGTGGACAAGTTTGCAAGAGAACTCCATATGGACCGTTCTACATACCTGAGAGAGATAATCCGCAAGGGGCTGTATTTGGACAAACAGGAAAGATACCTTGCCAAATACAACCGCCGAGAACTCAGTATGGGCGAAGCTTGTAAGGTGCTTGGCTTGGATGCATGGCAGTTCCTGGAACGACTTAAAGAAAGGGGTATGCATCTTAGTGTCGCTTTAGAAGATTGGCTTGATAGTTCATCCTTAGAAGAGTAACTCGAAAGACTTTTGAATCACCGTGTTTTTAGGAGTAATGTTAGTAATTCATCTAATTTGTGATAAAAGTGACATGTGGTAAGTGACGTTTAACGAATAACAAATAACGCATAAATGAGTTCGCGGTTCAAAAAACAACCAAACCGCCCACAGCCCCATAATTCAAAATTGCCATTTACCCCTTTCCGGTCAAACCACATGTGGGTAACAAATTCCCAAGTCTACTATTCTATTACTCATGCACAGCCACATTTACATCTATATATCAATATGTTGGAGGTTTATTTACCCATTTTCGGTCAAACCAATTATGGGTAATTGGGGTCATTTGGTCCGTTTAGCCCGTTTAATCTTTCTGGTCTATT
>JALSTM010000240.1 GCA_026983715.1 Desulfobacterales bacterium | reverse complement strand
CATGCATTACTCCTTCAATCTCAGATGAATAAGGCAAGCCTGTTTCTTCCTTAATAGGAAGAGCATCCATGTCTGCCCGGAAGGCTCTGACAGGCCCAGCTTTCTCACCCTTGATTCGTGCAATAACACCGGTAGTACCCGCGTATTGAGCAAAAACCTCTATCCCGAGTTGGTGCAGATATTCTTTGACCAGCCTCGCGGTATTATGCTCTTTCATTCGAAGTTCAGGGTGCCGGTGTATCTTTCGCCTGATATCCCTGATTTCAGGGTAAATTTCTTCTACGTAACCCCTTATCTTTTTAATCATCACAAAATCCTTTCAGAACGCCAAAATTACCCCGAGTAATAATTTCCTCGAACCACCATAACTAGTTCCTGAATCCGTGATCGTTCACCTAGGCCGCAGATGCAAAATAATCCACCCTAGCTCTTTGGTCAATAATAAGCAATTTAGACATCTTATACAAATTAGCCATAAGGTCTCGTCACGGATTCAGGTAGTTTACTACATGTAACACCTAGTTGTCATTCGCAACCTTCGAAGAAAAAAATGGAACTATTAATGTGGATATTGCGCTTTCCAAATTTAAGGGATAATATGGCATTATGGAAAGTAAAATCAGCAATCCCCATGACAAGTTTTTCAAGGCTGTTTTTTCAAACGAGCAGCATGCAAAGGATTTTTTGAGCCTTTACTTACCGGATGAGCTCCTAAAAACACTTGATTTTTCCACTCTAAGGATTATCAAAGACAGCTTTGTTGAGAAGGAACTGAAAGAATACTTCTCCGACTTGTTATATCAGGTAAAATTAAAAAATGAACCAGTATACATCTATTGTTTGTTCGAGCATAAGAGCTATCCTGACAGATTTACTGGTTTCCAACTGTTACGTTACATGACAAAGATATGGGAACAAATAATTCAGCAGAGCCGGGCTCGAGGGAGTTTGCCCATTATCGTTCCTATGGTTATCTATCACGGAACCACCCCATGGAAGGCGGGAACCAAGTTTAACGACCTATTTGAGATATCTAGCGATTACTTACAAAGGTATATACCCGATTTCACGTATCACCTATACGACATTTCTCATCTGAATGACGATGAAATCAAGGGCGCCGTGTTATTAAGAGCAACTCTGCTTACAATGAAGTATATTTTCAGTCCAGACTTAAGAAAACATCTGGACAAAATTTTTGGAATCTTCCAAGATTTGATTTCGAGAAAAACTGGGTTAGAATATCTAGAGATTCTTTTAAGGTATCTTGTTAACGCATCTGATCTCATAAGTAGAGAAGATATCGAAAGAGCATTAAAAAGCATACCAGAGGGTGAGAAAATTATGCCAACTATAGCCGAAGAGTGGAAGAAAGAGGGCTTCGAACAGGGGATTCAGAAGGGCATTCAGCAAGGCATTCAGAAGGGCATCCAGCAAGGCATTCAGAAGGGAATAAGAGAAGGGCTTCTTGAGGCCGTCGAGCTGGGATTGAAGTTAAAGTTTGGAACAAAAGGTCTCAAGATATACCCAAGGATACGAAAACTCAAAGAGGTAGACCAGCTGAGATCCATAAAAGAAGCCATCGAAGTCGCCAAAGACCTTTCTGAAATCGAGGAGTTAATTTAAATAAGTTCTGACAATTTTAGATTTCTAGAACTAGTCATCAGTTAAAAGATTAAAACAAGAACAATCCAAAGCATATCATTCTGGCTGAAGCGAAGCGTATTTTGAGCCTTGTTCCGAGTAGTGCCCCAAGTAGGAACGAAGCGACGTATCGAGGGATTACGAAGTGTACCGAAGGGCGCCGTACATGTACGGAGATCAGAAATCGGAGATCAGAAGTCGGAAAAGCGGTATGAGGTATAGTTAACATCTTTAAACAAACGACATTTCAGTGTTGTCTGAAATCAGACTTCTGATTTCTGGCCTCTGCTTCCGAGCAGTGCCCCGAGTAAGAGCGAAGCGACGTACCGAAGATCCGGCACTCTTCACCGTTGATCAGCTGGACTGCATGACGTGCAATTAGTCGTGGGTTTTGCTCGTAATTAAGTAGAGGTTCCTTTTGTCAAACAAAAAGCTAGATCACGGTCATTGCGATCCCGCACCCACTTCCTGCGAACTGTAGGAGCAATGGCAAATAGTTGTATTTGAAGTAGGTGCGGGAGAAGCAATCTCCAAAACTTTGATATTCTTAGAAATGCGTTTCGTTATCTGCCTTTGGTGAACTCCCCGCAATGAGATAATGTTACAAATGTTTTTTTAGATCTGCCCACCATGGCCTAGTGACCATCAAAAAATGCGTGCACGGCGTCCCGACTGAAACCTATTGTTATTTGTTTCCCGGGCGCAACACCTTGCTCACTAATATCCTTCCTGTTCCAGGTGGCTTCGAAAACAACCCCCGCGACTTCTATTTGAACATTAAAGTAGAACCCGTGGCAGGTGATTTTCTTAACCACACCGCTTAACCTGTTTTCATAGCTGTTGGTGCCCAGGTCAATTGGGACGATTTCTTCAGGTCGTATTGAAATGTAATTCGGGGTCCGGAAGCAATTGTTCGTGACTAGCTTAATCTCTAGTTTTCCTACCATCGCCCTACCCCCTGAAACTTCTGCGGAGAACACATTTTTTATTCCGAGGAAGTTAGCAACGAATCGAGAATTAGGCCTGTTAAATATCTCCTCAACAGGACCCTGCTGTACGATTCTTCCATTGTGAATAATTGCTGCTCTCTCAGCCAGGTACATAACCTCGGGAAAATCGTGTGAAACCATAATAAAAGTGGTCTCAAACTTCCGGTGAAGGTCCTTTAAAAGGTCCTTTATTTCTTCTCTAAACACCGGGTCAAGCGAAGAAAGAGGCTCATCGAGTAGAACCGCATCAGGCCGTAGAACCAGAACCCTCGCGAGAGCCACCCTTTGTTTTTCTCCACCACTGAGGGTTCCGGGAAATCGATGAAGGATGTGCGATATGTTCAAATTTTCTACGATAAAGCTCAGTCTTTCCTTTTCATCGTCGAAACCGATTTTTTTATACCTTAAACCGTATCGAATATTATCCAAAACAGTGAGATGGGGGAAAAGAGCGCAATCCTGGTATACGATACCGAGGTTACGCCCCTCGGAAGGAACGAGGGAAATGTCCTTCCCATTTAAGAATATTTTTCCGCTATTAAAGAGTGTAAGTCCCATTATGGTTTCCAGCAAAAGGGATTTCCCGGAACCAGTTGGGCCAATTAGAGCAAAGAACTCCCCTTTCTTTACTTCCATATTTATGTCAGTAAGGCTGAATCCCGGTACATCAAGGTTCAGGTTTTCTATCTTTAGCATAAAACTGTAGTTCTCTCAGTAAGTTATGGTTACCTTAATCAAAAATCGTAAGTTTTTCTTGCAAAAAGCCTCATGCATACAAACAAAACAAGTGAGACAAGTATAAGCCATACTGAAACAGGCTGAGAATATTTAAGTCCGTATGCCGTAAACCTCTCGTAAATTAACACAGGCGCTGTCATGGGGAAGTATGCGACTATGACAACCGCACCAAATTCACTGATAGCTCTTGCAATACACATTATCATCCCAAGAATCATGTTCCTCCACGCCAGCGGAAAAGTGATTCGAATAAACGTTGAAAACGGTCCCGCACCAAGACTTCTCGAAACTTTTTCAAGTCGTACGGGGATCGATTCGAACCCTGCTTTTGCAGTATTAACGTAGAAAGGCATCCCCACAAAAGTAAGCACCGTAATAATTCCCGTGGTTGTACCCATGATCTGAAGGCCGACTGCCGAAAGTACCTCTCCTATCCATTGCCCCTTTGTAGCAAGGCTCAATATGGCGATCCCGATAACGGGATGAGGAATCATAATCGGTAGATCGATTAACCCTTCAACCAGTTTTTTGCCCCTGAAGTTTTTGCGAGCCAGTACGTAGGCTAGGGGGGTTCCAAATACAAAGGAAATTAGAGCGGCAAAGGCAGATGCGTAGAGACTGAGGAAAATTGCCCTTATAACTTCCCGGTCTTTGATCGTATCTACAAGACTCCCCAGGCTAGGAGATGTTACCATTTTTGTTAATGGCAGGATAATCAAGAGCACCAGTGGAAGCGAAAAACACAAAAGAATGGCAAAAAACGTGCTCTCTCTTCTTAGTGTTGTTTCCATGCTCTTATAAGTACCCATAGTTTATAACCCAGCCAAATCAACAAGTATCCTAACTTTATGAACTTCCCAAATCTGGGTTCTTCACCTATTTTCTTACTTCAACAAGCTTTTGAATAGATTTCGGAAGCCTTTCATACATTTCCTCGGTCGCTACCCTGCATGGAACAATGGGTGGTTGTCCCATTTCCCTTAGAATTTTCAAACCACCATTTGGATCAAATAGGTAAGCCAAAAAAGCTATGGCTGCTTCCCTGTTTTCGGCATTCTTAAGCATGGTGATACCATAGGTGCATGATTTTCCATGTTTTATGATCCACTCCCCTGGCTTTTTACCAGCGACCTTGACCGTCGCCTGCATATAGAAATTATTGTATTTTGAATTACCCAGGTTAATGTGGTCGTTTAGTTTTACGTATCTAAGCTTGTGTTGCACTGCGACCGAAAGGTATTCCCAGGCGTAATCCATGTTTCCTGTTTGAAGAAGGGAAATCAGTTCCACGGATTTTGGGCGTATATTTTTCTTGGGCCTGTTAGCAAGAAGTTTCTTGTATAGACCGGGCTTATTGTAGAACTTCTCTGCAAGCTGCATAACCATCAAGCTCCTGTATCCACATGGGTCAAGATTGGGATCCGCATGTCCCCAAACAATCCCTTTACGTAACAATATCTCATACCAATTATCGGTATTTATTTCAGATGCGTATTTACTTTTATCTGTGTAGCAGAGCACCAGTTGATTGGTGGCGAAGCGAACGTTCCAGGTAGCAAATTGAGGGATCAAAAAATTATCGATTACGGCATAATCGGCTGCGGCCATTACGTCAGCGGGTTTCCCGACCTCGCAAATCATTCTTGCCATCTTCGTGCTCCCGCCACCTTCCCGCTGAATATCCACTCGGGGATATCTTGCCTCAAATTGCTTTTCTATCTTGGCAAAAGGCATTGTTAAGCTACCAGCATGAAAAATAATCAGCTTACCATGAGGTTCAGCAATGGCATTATTGACAAAAAACAGAATGAAACCCAGGACAAAAACAACCAATAGCTTTGCACATCTAATCGATTTAATCATATCAAGCCTCCGATCTAATATGTTGTCCATCTATCTCAAGAAACAGAACCAGGTGAACCCCAGCTTTCATGTCGCTACAAGTTAACGTGTATCCCTTTATATCTTTTTAGACATATCTGTCAACATTTATTTACCTATATTTTCTTATTATGCTTCATGTTTACTCATATTCCCAAGATCGGCAAGTGCGATACAGGTGGGCGACCAGGAGGGCGGAAAAAGATTGCGTGACAATGCCATCGCCATCTTGCCAACAATCAGCAATTTAGATATGGTATAGAAATCAGCTATCAAGTTTCGTCACGGATTCAGGTGGCAAACAATTAAACAAGTAGATCGGGAACAATCCAAAAGCCGTCGCTCCGGCGGGAGCGAAGCATGGAGCCGGAATCTAGGATTCTCTAGTTGGATGCCGGATCGAGCCTACCCCTGACCTAATTAGGGGGCGGCATGACGTGCAAGAAGCCATTGGTAAAGTGAGTAATTAATCAGAGTTTTCACAAAAACAAAATTTGGAATCTTTGCAATTAGATTAAATCGATATCTCCTGCGTAGCGGCTTACTTGAAAATGTCTCTTATATTTACTTTAAATGACCTTTATGGAGTCTCCCATGCCCGAACACCCTAAAACCTTTCTCAGCACCAAGGAAGTTGCTGAACTGCTTGATGTAAACGAAAAGGTCGTATATTCTCTCATATCAGAAAAGGGTTTGCCGGCGTGCAAGGTCACAGGGAAATGGATATTTCCTCGGCACCTGGTTGAAAAGTGGATTGAAAGCCACGTAATCAATTATCCCGGTGATTCACCCGTCACGTCTGAAACCTTACTTGTGATTGCCGGCAGTAACGATCCTCTTATGGAGCGCACAATAGCTCTTTACAACAGCAAACGCGGCGACACCTTGGCTGTGTTCGGTTCTACAGGAAGTCTGGGAGGCCTAAAGGCCCTGAACAGGAAGCTATGCCACATAGCAACTTCTCACCTCATGCATAGCGATGAAGAGGAGTATAACTTTGCTTACCTTGAGGAACACATAGATGGTCCGCTGCCCGCCGTGGTTAATTTCTGTTTTCGAGAACAGGGAATCATGGTAGCTAAGGGGAACCCTAAAAGGATTGAGAACATAGCTTCCCTTGCGAAAACTGGCATTAAGATCGCCAATCGTCAAAAAGGTACGGGAACTCGACTGTTGCTTGAGCACGAGCTTAAAAAGGCCGGAGCAGATCCGTCGAAAGTGAACGGTTACGAGAACGAATTTCCGACTCATCTTGCTGTGGGATTAGAGGTTCTCTCCGGCAGAGCCGATGCGGCACTGGGTATAAAGGCAATGGCATCGTTGCTGAACCTAGATTTCATTCCTGTCCGGAAAGAACGTTACGATCTACTGATATTGAAAGACCGATTCTTTGACAAACCAATCCAGAGATTCCTCAGTTTTTTGCAAGATGAGGCTTTCAAAAATCTGGCATCCACCCTGGACGGATATGATCTCGGGATGACTGGGAAAATGGTTTTTCCCGGCAGCTAGTAGGGCACTCTCTAGATATTGTGTCAGACAAAACCCAGGAGATCGTCATTTCGAACGCAGCAATGCAATCTCTAACGCCTTGATATTCCGGGGAGATTGCTTGGTCTCCCGCACCCACTTTAAGCCATACATGTCGACATTAACTCGAAAACATTATCATAAAGTGGGTGCGGGATCCTCGCAATGACAGAATGCTGGAAATGATTTTTAGGAATCGCCCTACTAGTGATGACCTTTGAGCTTCTTTGTGTCAAACAGTATCAAGAGACTCTGTTAAAATGGGGGAAATAATCATTAAAAAGAGAAAATTGCGATATAGCATTGATTGGAAAAATGCGTGGGAGAAGATGAGAAGTGAAAGGAAAAGAAAGGCGATCGTGACGTATGAGCCGGATTTCTTCAAAAAGAGCCTTCATGATTTTTCAAAGGTGGCCAAATTCAACGATTATGAGTATGGTAAAAAAGCCTTTCAGATCCTTGATAATGTTTTGAATGAGAAAGATGAAATCCTTGAGATTGTCCCCGGCCCTGGTAATGTCACGGTGCTATGGTGGGAACGCTAAGGTCAGATACTCCAAGGAAACTTGGTAGCCTCTAAATTATTAAATAAACTACTTTATGGGACGGGTAGACTGTGGAACAAAGAACGCACAAAAAAATAAATACCACGTTTTGGGGAAAGCCTTTAGAAATTTCAGAAGGTTTTGCCGAGGTAAAACTTAAAACATCAGAAGACATGGCCGTGGACGAATTTGGCCTTATTCACGGGGGAACAATTTTTGGTCTTGCAGACTACGCTTCAATGCTGGCAGTCAATCATCCTAACGTGGTGCTTGCCGGAGCTAACGTAAAATTCCTGAAACCTGTTAAAGTTGGTGACCTTCTTTTTGCTAGAGCCCACGTGGTAGAAAGCAAAGGTAGAAAAAAAGTGGTTGAGGTTGTTGTGGAGAGAAAAAATGAGAGCATATTTACAGGCGAGTTTGTCTGCGTAGTATTGGAAAAACATGTGCTAGATTCTTAGGTCCGTGTAACTGTTATAAGAGAAAGAAGCCGGAAATAATCTTCCCGGCTTCACTCATATAGTTGATCAGAGCCAACCCTTCGCATCACAAAAACTGCGACGGCAACCTATTTCTTTTTATCAGCAACTTTTGCCGCGGTTTTTTTCGTGGCCTGTTGAGCTTCTCTCTCTTTCAAGCCTTTTTCTAACAACTCTTTAACTTCTTTTACGTCCTTTGAAAGTTCACAAAACTCTTTTTTACTCACGTAAGGGTACTCAAGAACCTTCTTCCGGAGCTCAACGCCGGATCTAAGGTATTCCACGTATTTTGCCGTTACTACCGGAATAGCATCGGTAAAAGGAGACTTAACCAGATCTTCCAGGATTTTTACAGAAATACCCGTCCATTTCTTGATTATTTCACCAGGTTTTAGAACCTTGTCCACCCCTACCATTTCTTGGCAGGCCTTCCAAGTATTGCGGGATACCTCCCCAGCTTTTTGATAAAAATCGAGTTGTGTTGAAAACAAAGAGGTACAGAAATCAAAACCTTTCTCCGCATTTCTAGATGCCAAGTCGGCTATTTCATCCCCGTACGGATGAACAACAGTATAAGGTTCAAGTATTTTCTTTACGTGATCGAGGGTATTTTTATAGATTTCTTTCATCTCTTCAGGATCCTGGAAAAAGAAGGTACCTTTCGATCGGTCTCTGTTTACCTTTAAGAGACTTTCCATGAACTGGCTGTATACTTTTGAGCTTTCGGTAAAAACCTTTGAGGAAGCCTCGTTCATATGTTCCAAGAATTCGACATAGTAATTAGTCCATTTAAATGCTTTATTCTCAACCATTTTCTCACCTCTACTTAGCCCCTATTCCCCTGATTTCTCAGAATCAGTTTCACGGAAAGGATTTGCAAAGCTATTTAAAACTTTTTGAAAGTCCTTTGCTTGTTTTTCAATTAATTTCTGGAACTCACCCGCCATGTTGACGTAGTCAATACCCCTCTCCCCCAGGAGCCGCTCCAATTGCTTGATCTTCTCCTCCTGTAGACGAACTTTTTCTTTGAGTTCTTCGCATTGTCTCGCAAGCTCGTCATACTTCTCCCTCGGGACAAGGTTAAACAGTTCCAGGTATTCTTTAAAGGTTTCGCGGAAATCCTTGACCGATTTTTCCCATAAGGAAGGATACTCTGGGTCGTCTTCCGAAAGCTTATCAAGCCCGTAAACTTTCTTAAACTGTTCTGTCAGATCACCAAACTCCCGAAAACCTCCCGTAATCCACCTGGAAAACTCTTCAAGCTGCTTCTGTCCTTTGGCAGCATCAAGCAAAAATTTCCCCCAGAATTCAAGAAACTCTTTATTCATAATCTATCCATGCTAACAGAAATTAATCTGTTTTCGTTAAATTCGGCACGGCAATTCTATCCAGTAGGATAAACCGTGCCGAATAGTTTTTAAGCGAAGAAATCTTCAACTCTTTTGTAACTTTCATCAACTGCTTTTTTAAACTCATCGCGAGCCTTTTTGTACGCCTTGATCCATTCTTCCAGGGCTTTTTTACCTTCATCCGGAAGCAATGGAGACTGAGATATCAGGGTCTGCACCATTTGCTCGGTCTGGTTCTGTAGCATTACAATGGAGTTGAAAGTGTTCTCAAATGCGGTCTTGTTTAACTTAATCATCTGCTTCATCATTTCTTTTGGTTCCATCTTTTCCTCCTCTTTTATTAACTATTTCGATTCTGCTTTTTTGGTCTTTTCACCACCTTTTTCTGCCTTGGCAAAAAGCTCCTCCATCCTTTTAAACCCGTCATCTACTATTTTTTTGTATTCTTTCCTTACCTTTTTGCAGTTATCTAGCCAGTCTTTGAGAGCCTTTTTCCCTTCCGCTGGAAGCCAGGGAGCCTTTTCCATATAGGAAAGAAGCATCTCTTCCGTTTGATCCTGCACTAGGGTCATGGCCTTGAACGTGTTTTCGAAAGCCATCTTGTTAAATTCGATCATTTGTTTAACCATTTCCAACTGAACCATTTCCTCTTAACCTCCTTTAAATAATTATTTATGATCGGCTGATGATCATTCGCCAATCACTTTTTGGGGTCCGGACCTACAAGGTCCAAGACCTGTTTGCCAACGTCTGTCTTCTCGTTCGACTCAGTGTAAATACCCATTGATTTCATTACCAGTTCCGTTATTTCCTTCGAAGCACCATTTACAACGTTTGAAATGTTTTCTTTCTCTGCCACGAAATCAAGGTACGATGACAGTGCACCGGCCATTACTTCCTTGGCGGTATCAGGAACACAAGGATTGTGCTTGACAAGTATTTCGGTAAATTCAACCATCTGTTTCCACATCAATCCCGTCGTCCTGGTTGTTGTGTTTAAGATTTCTCTTTGCATAGCACAAATTGCTTCAACAAATTTTGATGTAGTCATATTTTCAAACCTTTCTCCTTCAAGCTTCTACCCTCTAACCATCAGCCGATCTTTAGTTAAGCATACTATAACCACAAAAAAAGGGATGTCAAGAGAAAAATGTTGCACTGCACAAGTATATTTTAAAAAATTGCACACAGGCTCGCATCGCTTGACAAGCGAGAATATCTAAATTACTAATATGTGAGCAGATTCTTATGGAAGTTTCGGGATTAAAATTTATTGCGTTGTGTCAGGAGGATTTGTGGAAGAGGAAGAAAAGGGGAAAATTATAATCAAAAAATATCCGAACAGGCGCCTGTATGACACCAAGAAAAGCGCCTACGTTACGTTAAAGGAAGTTGCCGAACTGATAAAAGGTGGCTACGAGGTAGAAGTTATAGACGTAAAGACTGGTGAGGATGTTACCGCTTTTATATTAACACAGATAATCTTGGAACAAACCAGGAAAAACAGTTCCTTTTTGCCCGTATCCCTTTTGCACCTCATCATTAGGTACGGCGAAAACGTTCTAAGTGAATTTTTCGAAAAGTACCTTGAGCTAACTATTAAGAATTACCTGGCCTACAAGTCTGCCGTTGACGAACAGTTTAGGAACTGGCTTGAGCTCGGCATGGACCTATCGACCATCGGCCAGAAGGCAATACTAAATCTTTTTCCGAAAAAACCCTTCGATTTCTCACCACGCACGGTAAAACAGGAAGAAAAAGACAAGGAAGAGAAATAGAAACACGCTCCCCACCACGAGGGTTAACGGAGCAATCCTCCGAACCAAAGGGCTGATTGGTAGCCACATAGCAAGAATGGATTATTCGTCACCTTGTCAAGCAATCTTTTTACGCCCTTTGGATCGTTCACCTGAACCGCATCTGTGGCGTCATCGCCCGCCGGACATTGCGTACTGTATTCCGACGGGCTCTTCCTTGCATTTGCAGCCCAGGTGAACGATCACGGGTTCAGGTTGTTATCTGGTTCCATAATCTTTACTTCTTCGGTGGCCTGGGTGGACTCACCACGGCTTCCCCATCAAGAACAACGGTGCCTTCTTGGTTAGTACACGTTGTTTTGAGGGTGACCTTCTTTTTGTCTCTATCTATCTCCGTAACTTCAACCCTGGCAGTGATGGTGTCACCCATTTTGACGGGGGCCAGGAATTTAAGTTCCTGTTTAACATAAATGGTCCCTGGACCGGGAAGCTTCGTCCCTAGAATTGCCGATATAAAACCCGCCGGAAGCATCCCATGAGCTATCCGAGTTTTGAAGAAAGTTCCTGCGGCATACTCTTCGTTTATATGTGCAGGGTTGAAATCCCCGGTAATGCCCGCATAAAGATAAACATCTGATTCTGCTATCGTTTTTGATAATTCCGCATACTCCCCAACCTTGAGTTCGTCAATAGTTTTCCCTATCATTTCTCCATCCTCCACGATCTTGTCTTTTTTCCGTTTCAAAAACTTAGCTCTAGAACCATGACCTGTGGCTCCACATGTCGTCCTGAAGTTCCTTGATATCAGTTTTAAGCATCAGGTAAAGGGATGCATTTTGGATTGCTAGTCCCCCAAGGTGTGCCAAGGCGTTTACGAGCATTAACTCGTCCTCAGTAAACTCCCTTCTCCTGTCCGTGTAAAGTCTGAGTTCCCCAATAACTTTCTCTTTTGTCTTGATGGGGACCGAAAGCATGGACACAATTCCTTCTTTCTTTTTTTCGTCGCGGTATTGAACCCGCTCGTCCTTGGTGGCATCTTCAATCCAGACAGGCTTTCCTTCCAGGGTTTCACTTATGCTCTTGTCCGCATGAACGTCTCCTTTACTGAGATACTCCTCACTCAACCCGTAGCTCGAAACGAGTTCAAGCACATTAGTTTTTTCATTCAACAAGCGAATTGAGGATGCTTTAACATCAAGAGCCTCTGCAACGTCAGCCGAAAGGATGTGCAGGATCTTCTTTATATCAAGGCTAGACTGTATACTTACAGCAATATTATGAAATATTCTCGTGTTCCTGCGCAGTTGCTCAAAAAGACGGGCATGCTCAATGGCAATCGCTCCCTGTTCTGCGAGGGCTTTCAGAAAGTTAATTTCTTTTGGGGAAAAGTCCCTGGGGGTGTCAGTATAGAGAGCCAGGACCCCGACGGTTTTCCCCTTGAACATAGCCGGCACTACGAGTATCGATGCAATTCCTTCTTTCTTCTTGGCTTCGTGGTTTTCTACCCTTGGGTCAGTGGTTGCATCTTTGATTGCCAGGTATCCCCCCTGGAGTACGTCGCTTGCAGCCTTCTTTGCCTTCATGGGGTCAGCATGCAAATAGTTCTTGGAAAGCCCTTTCTGGGCAACAGGCTGGTAAATATCCTCTCCTTCCTCGGCCAGGAAAAGACACGCAGCCTTCCCGTTCATTGTTTTTATTGCGTTGTCCACAATGAGTTCAAGAATTTCGTCCTTGTTCAGGGTAGTCCCGAAGGCTCTAACAACTTCGCAGATGGATTCGAAATAATCATTTCCGCTTCTTTTCACAGTCATTTTTCACTCCTGTATCCGTTTAGCATTATTTCATCAGTAACCCTTAACTACTTTTTTTAGTCTTTGAAGCTACTTTCTTAGTTTTTTTGACTTTTTTAACTTTTGGAGGAACATCGTCACGTTCTTTTAGCCACTGGACGATTTTCGGTACCAGTTCCCTCTGACACTTGGAACTGACATAAATCCCTATGTGCCCGGTATCCAGGCAAATATCCTCCGTGTCCTTGCTTCCTACCTTCTTGGTCAGAAGTTCACATGCTTCGGGCGGAACCAGGTGGTCAAACCTTCCGTAGATGTTTAAAAGAGGCACCTTGATTTTCCGCAGGTCAACTTTTTTTCCTCCAACAACCATCTTGTTCTGGATAAGCAAGTTCTTCTGATAACAGTCCTCAATGAACTGCCTGAACGTTTCCCCGGGGACATCCGGGCTGTCAAAGATCCACTTTTCCATTCGAATGAAGTTTTCAACAAAGGTCTTGTTGTCAATATTCTCAAGGAATCCCACATACTTATCAATCATTAACCGGGCAGGATTAAGAAGCAAGAACCCAAGGTTAAGAATATCTCCCGGCATATTCCCGTATGCTTTTACGAGTTTTTGCGCGTCAATCTGTTTTGTCCATATGTGCAATAGGCCCTTGTCCGTATCAAAGTTTGTTGGGGTAACAGTGGTTATCAGGTTCTTTATCTTTTCAGGATGCAGGGCAGTATAAATAACTGAAAATGTGCCACCCATGCATATACCCATGAGGTTAATCTTATCCTTTTTATGCTTTTCTCTTATGAAATCCACAACGCTATCAATGTAAACATTTACATGGTCATCTATGGAAAGGAACCGATCTTTTCTGGTGGGATAACCCCAATCAATCATGTAAAGATCCACACCTTCATTTAGAAAGTTCTGTACAACGCTTCTTCCCGGTTGAAGGTCAAGCATCGTTTCCCGGTTGATAAGAGCATATACAACCAGTAAAGGGGTCTTAATTTTCCTTCGGGTTTTGGGCTTATAGTATTTTAGCTTAACCCTGTCAATCTGGTACACTACATCGTATGGCGTAGTGGCGATTTCAGTGTCAAGCTCACCAAGAAGAACATCCTGGGCCTTCAGGAAACGCTCCTGAGTCCTTTCAGATTCTTCCGCCAATTTTTCCATAATAAGATCTATGGCTATCCTGGGTTCGCTCATAACTACCCCCGTCATTGTCGATTCTATTTATTTCTTCTACTTAACCTTTCGTGATAATTCCCTTACCTGCTTTTTTAATTCGTGTATTTCCTTGTAAACGTCATCTATGTCACGATTTGTAGGTACTGGCAAAGCCTGGAGCATATCCATCAAAACTTCTTCCCTCGCAATTTTGTAATCTTCCACCGCATCCAGGAGCCTCTTTAAAACCTTCGTGTATTCCGGGGACTTAAAAAGAGTCATGTAGTGACCTTCGAGAGTCTTAATCCACATCTTGTATATTTTTTTAAAGTCATCCCCGAGTTCCCCGCTTTTTGCCAGTTCCCCCATGTTTTGTTGAACAACTTGTATCGATTTTTCAACCGGCAAGTACAGGGTATAGAGAAATTCTGCAAGCGTTGCCTGAAAAACGCTAAACTTGTCCGCGAGATCTGCTAACCTTTCCTGGTATTCGCGGGCAAGGCCTATCTTGGGCATTTTTAGAATTTGCTTAAATTCCTTTTCATATATCTCTGTCCAGGCTTTAAAGGTATTCTCATCTAACTTCTCAAATACGTATGCCTGAACCGGCCTTGTCCCGCTCATACTCTTTTCCAGCCACTGTCGGTAAAGGTAAAAATACCCATCCCAACCTTTCTGGGCCATTTTCAGGACTATTTCAGGAAGTGAACTCAATCCGCTGAAGGCGGAGGAAAATGTTCCTGAAGATGAGAGGGCAGACATCATACCTTCCGACATTTTCATCATTGACTGCCACGATTTCAGGAACTCAAACGGATGTTCCTCGGGCAGGGTACTCTCAAAGATCTTCGTAAAATCAGGCCACGCCTTTCCCATGGACGTCCAGAAATCAAAGCCTGACTTGAACCACTCGGTAAAAACGTCGTTGCTTTTCCTATCTTGATCACTGCTACTCATATTTACACTCCGTTCCGTTAGATCGTTCTTGAACTATCCATCAATCAAGCCACACCAGGAGTTGCCTGAGCACTACAAGAGCGATTTGATGGAATTTTAGACAGAACGCCAATAGATTCGACTTTTCGCACTTTCTTGCCGGAGTATTTCCTGATAAATTTTTCCAGTACCGGGTAAAGGTGAAGGTTCACCACGCCTCTCACATGTCCGCCGTACACCTTTACGGTCATCTGGTCTTCTTTAGGAGTCCCAATCAGATAAGCAGTAGAGAGAGCATTCGGGAAGGGAACAATGTGGTCAAATACCGCTGCAACGTTACAATACGGAACGGTTATCTTTTTCAGATCAACCGTTCGATTAAAGAGTTTCATCTTTCCCTTTGCAAGGTTGTTCTTATAGTATATCTCCCATAAATATTCCCTGTGAGCGGGTCCCGCGAGATCCCTGGTGGAATGATTGTTCCAGAAAAATACCGCATCATTGGCATATTTGTACTCGTTTCCGTAAAAGTACATATCCATAAACATTAATGCAGCTTTTTCAGGCTTTACCCAGTCGAAGAAGCTTTTTAGAATTTCACCAGGAAAGACCCCACCGTGAGTTTCCACGAATTTATCTATGTCGTTGACGGAAAAATCAGAAAAAGCTCCCATCAACCCTGCCCCCTCTTCTCCAACCTTGGAGTTTAGAAGGGTAGTAAGATTAACCAGATATCGGTACCCGTTGTTTAGTGCGGCATCGATATCTATGTACGCTCCTCCAATGCAGTATCCGAGACCACCTATCTTATCCTGTCCCGTTACTTTCTTTATAACCTCTTTTGCTTCCATTATCTCAGCTATGTAATCTTCGAGGGTGGCATTTTTCGTTTCTTCTGTAATCAGCTTCCAGTCAGTAACAAATACATCGTAGCCCTTTTCCACCATGTATCTTATCATGCTCAACTCTTTGGTGAGATCGAGGATGTAGTACCCGTTTATTATTGAGTAGATCATAAAGAGTGGTGCTTCATATACTGTATCACCCGCCGGGATATACCTTTTCAATTTCAAAAGAGGAGTTTCGTGGATAACTTCGCACGGTGTAACTGCTATATTTTTACCAACTTCATAATAAACGCTCGACTTTTCAATTAGCTTCATCGATGCCATCAGATCGTAGAGGTACTTAGTTGCGCCTGCACCGAATCTAAACGCATTTTCCCATGTTTCCAAGGTATTGTTTACTACAGATTCAGGATCAAGCCAGGTGAAAGGGTTCCCGAGTTCCCAGAACGGTTTTGATACGTTATTTAGGTACTCCAGGTAGTTCTTCACAATTGCAGCGCGTGCCCGGGTAGGGATGTTCTTGAAAATTTCTTCATAGAGTTTCCTGTAATACCTATCATCCTTGGCACTGTTGATGTTCTTGTAGTCATCACTAAAAGGGTCAATAATCTCGAGAACTTTTTTTACCTTTCCCATTTTTTCTCCTTATGTATCAATGTTACTACTAAAGTTTCGCACATGAATTTAGGTTAATTAATTTGGGTAACACACTGAATTTTATCATTTTTTAGTGGAAAGGCAGCTCCAAATTTAGTATAGTTGATTTTCATAAACAATTAAAATCACTAAAGAAGGAGCTGCCATGAAGAATCATACACTAATGTCGCTCTCAATTCAAAAGGAAATTAAAAAACAGCGTATAAGTGCTGAACCAGAAGTCAATAGGGCAGTCAATGAACTAAACGTAAAAACTCTTTTGTGTCGTAGTAACATCAGAAAGGAGAAGGGTTATTCTCCCGCTAGCTTACTTTTTGTAATGCTTTTGCTTCCATTGGCTAAGATGAACTTAACGTCTCTTTGGACAACTGACTTTTATAAGCGATATATCAATGCCGGAAAAGATGCCTATTACAGATTCCTCAATCATCCTCGGTTTAATTGGAGAAGGTTTATCTATCTGGTAGTCAATCGTATTGTTGCGCTATGTGATCGAGTAGCATTCAATGACAAAGTTCTCATTGCAGATGACACCATTTTGAAAAAGACCGGAAAGAACATGGAGCTTGTAAGCTTTCATCATGATCATAAGATCCATAGCAGGCAATTAGGTTACCAGATGCTTCAGCTCGGTTATCACAATGGAAGTCACTTTTATCCTATAGATGTGGGATTTCATATCTCCAAAAAGCGTCCCAATGAAAAGATCCGCTCAATTGATCGACGCACAAATGGATGGAAACGTCGAGCTGAGAGCTTCAAGAAGAAGACTGATCTTCTTGTTGAAATGTTGCAAAGAGCTTATCAGCAGGGCATTGATGCTCGATTTGTTCTTTTTGACAGCTGGTTTGCACACGACAAAGTTATCTCTAAGGTCCTGGATATTGGCTATGGGGTAATTTGCCGGCTTAAAGCAGGTAAAACCCGCTACGGTTACAATGGTGAGTTGCTCACACTTAAGGCCATTTGGCATAATATAGCGAGACATAAGCTACAAAAGGTTCCTCAATGGAACGTTAAGGCTGCTGCTATAACCCTTGAACTTCCACTTTCCGGAACAGTTCTGGTTGTCTTTGTGCGATGGAGTAAAAAAAGATGGCACTGTTTTCTCTCAATAGAGACTGATCTAGAAATCGCTGAGATACTTGATTACTATGCTCGTCGTTGGTCTATTGAGGTTTACTTTCGAGACTGTAAGCAACTTCTTGATCTTGGCAAGGGACAAAGTGAGACCTTTGATGCCCTTATTGCATGGACTTCTATCGTAATGCTTCGCTATTTTCTTCTTGTTTACATTTTATCAAAAAGATACTCAACTGGCCCAATTGGAGCCCTGTTCAGATGCCTAGCTCAAGAACAACTTGAACTAACTGTTATCCCAGCTCTTTGGAGTCGTCTTAGGCAAATAATGATGGTGTCAAGTCAACTATTTTCAACCAATTTCGACACAGAAATCTTCTTCCATATCCTTGATATTGCTGAAAATATACTGCTAGATAATAGTGTACTTTTTAGTGCGAAACTTTAGTAATAAATGAAAAAAAATCAAAAAAATCCCCATCCCCCTCGACCTCTTTCCTCTTGACAGTCCACTTCCTTTCATGACAGGCTATACATCAACGTTTCCCAAGATCCCTGATCCCATGACAATAGAGACCGCTTCTGCGCAAGCTCCTAAGTTACATAGGGGGTAGTTATGGAAAACATGTTCAGCTACGTTGAGACTGGAATTGTTGTTTTAGTTTTAATAGTAGAGATCTTCATTCTTTTTAATGCTCGAAAGGAAACAAGAGAACGCAAGGAGCTAATAGCCGAGCTAGGATTGACCCGGAGAAAGCTGGGACGGGAGTCTTATCTCGAAATGATCAAGAAAGGACTCAAAGACGCCAAGGAAAGTATAATCTTCGTAGCCACGAGTCTGGAGAAGAAAAAACCCACAGATGAGCTCTATGCCATAATTGAAAATCTTGATTTAAAAGACTACCGCGGGATTGTACCAGACGAAAGTGCAAAAATAGAAGCCATGATACAATTGAAGAAACGGGGCGTCGAGGTGAAAGTCCACAACTTTGCCAGCGTTTCCAACTTTAGATTTAATGTAATTGATGAGGAAAAGGTTATAATTGGCCTGTCACTACGAGAGGACGAGCCAAGCACTGAGGGAATTTTAATTGAAAACAAGGTACTGGCAAAGATTCTAACCGACTTTTTCAACAACTTGTACCAACGTGCAAAACCGCTCGAGGATTTCATAGAAGAAAGCGTACAGGTTCTTCTAGAAGCAAACCCGAGCTGGAGCGAAGAGTTTGTAAGAAAACAGCTCGGGATTTTTGCCGAAACTGCACCCGAGGAAAAATGAACAGCCTTGTTTTCGTTGACAAAACACAGCCCTGCAATGTATGTGATATTTAATCAATAGGGATTCCTAATCAGAATTAGATCAACAAAAAAGGAGAGTATAATGGATTATTATTTTCATATCGACGGGCAAAACGTTGGGCCTTTGCAAGAAGTACAGATTCGGGAATTTATTTCTTCAAAAAAAATTACCTTAAAGACTCTCGCATGGAAGCAGGGTATGGAACAGTGGGCACAGGTAAAGGACGTCCCGGAACTTCTGGCAGCTTTCCCCGAGCTCCAGGGATCAACTTTTACATCACCCCCACCGGGTGGTGAAGCCCAAGCCCAGGCACAACCGCAGCAGGAAGCCTTTGCCGGATATCAACAAGCGGCCGTTAGATACGCAGATTTTATGCCTCGATTTCTTGCTGGTTTAATTGACGCTGTAGTTCTCTTCATACCAAGCATGCTCGTGGGTATGTTTATCCCTTATGTTGGTGGGCTTATTGTAAGCGTTCCTTACTACATTTACTTCATGTCAGACCTAGGTGGAGGTCAGACCATAGGATACAAGGCTATGAAATTGAAACTGTTGAGTGAAGAAACGATGCAACCGGCACCAATTGCTCCAATATTCCTCTGGTACCTGGTCCTTTCTCTTGTTGGATTCATCGGCTGGATTTGGTTTTTCATAGATAAAAAGCGCAGGATGCTTCACAATATTGTTTCAAAAACAATAGTAGTGAGCCTTGCCGATTAACCTATTAATCTGGCAGCAGGTGTGGAAGCACCTGCTGTTTTTTACAAATCTTCATTTTAGTTCGAGTCATAGTCCTCCAAGGGACACCCGGAACATTTCGGTTTTTTCTTGCAGAAATGTTTTCCTGTCATAACAAGAAGGGCGTGAAATTCCTTAAAAAGTTCTGCGTCGCTATCAAGGAAATCCATAAAAAGAGACTGGATTTCCTCGTAGCTTATTTCATCAGGGATGAGGCCGTGGCGGGATAAAATACGGTACGTGTAGGTATCAACGACGAATACAGGCATGTTTCCCGCGTAGAGCAGGATACTATCAGCAGTCTCAGGGCCGATCCCCTTGACGGAAAGGAGTTTTTCCCTGAGAACGCCTATTTCCTCGGAAAACATCTTCTCTATATCGCCACTATATTCTTTCAGGAAAAACGTACAAAAATCTTTTAGCCTTTTCGCTTTCTGATTGTAATATCCGGAGGGCTTGATAAGCGAAGCAAGATCTTTATCAGGGATTTTTAATATTGCGCCACAACTAAGAAGATTCTGTTTCTTCAAATTTATTATGGCCTTTTCAACATTACTCCACGCTGTATTCTGAGTCAGGATAGCTCCGACGATTACTTCGAAAGGACTTTCGGCAGGCCACCAGTGTTGTGGCCCAAAATGTTGAAATAAACGCTTGTATATTTTGAGAAGCTCGCTTTTCCTGGAAGTCGCCATTAATTCTTTAAAGATCAACACCGGCAATCGGCGTTTTACAATAAGGGCAAGATCCCTTTTCAACCTTGTTGCCAAGGATACTGAAACCAAACCTGTCAATCACGATCTTTTTACACCCGGGGCAATAGGTTTTCTCTCCGTCATCTCCTGGTAAGTTTCCCGAGTAGACGAACTGAAGCCCTTCTTCCAGTCCTATCTCCCTTGCCCTCTGTATGGTGGTGGCCGGAGTAACCGGTGCGGTTGTTAACTTGTAGGTCGGGTGAAAGCGGCTTATGTGCCACGGAGTCTCAGGACCCAATTCCTTGGCTATAAAGCGCGCTATATCCCTAAGTTCGTCAAAATCATCGTTGTGACCTGGTATAATTAGAGTAGTCACTTCTACCCATACATTCTGCTCTTTTAGTGTCTTAAGCGTATCAAGCACCGGTTTAAGCTTCGCTCCGCAAAGATCCTTGTAAAACTTATCCCGAAAGGCTTTAAGGTCGATATTTGCGGCATCAAGACGGGGATAGTATTCTTCCAGGGCTTCCCTCGTCATGTATCCGTTGCTAACGAAAACGTTTTTTATACCGGATTCGTGAGCAAGCACGCCTGTATCGTATGCGTATTCAAAATAGATCGTGGGTTCGGTGTAAGTATAAGAGATGGAAGAACACGAATATTTCTTTGCCAGATTAACAATTTCCTCCGGAGAAACGTGATCTCCAATTATTCTCTTGCTGTCCCTCGGCATCTGGGAAATATCAGCGTTCTGACAAAAAAGGCACCTGAAGTTGCATCCAACCGTTGCCAGGGAAAAGCTTCTGCTGCCAGGTTGAAAATGAAAAAGGGGTTTTTTTTCGATAGGATCAATGTGAGTCGCCACGGGTCTCCCATAAACCAGCGAAAATAATTTACCCCCCTGGTTTTCACGGACACCACATATCCCGCGTTTTCCATCTTTTATTATGCATCGATGGTTGCAAAGGTTACACTTAACCTTGTTTTCCTCGAGTTTTTCATAAAGCCTGGCTTCCTTCATCGGCAATCTCCCTCCCGATTTGAGGTAAGTCGTTGTAAAAAGTAGGTTTTGGAGTTATACCACCGGATGTGGAATGAATCGACTCCACCAGCGGCTGTTGAATGGTAGCAAATGTAGGCCGGATTTCAACTATCATGCCTATGAATGCCCCAAAAGGATTGTGCTGAAAATACCTGATTGTCTCAATCCATTTCAGATAAGGAAGCAACATCTCGGGAAAGAAAACGGTGGTTCTCCATGATATATTGGAACCAGGTATCACTTCGCTCAACAGTCGATTAAGCTCAAACACTGAGAAAAACTTTGCATGAGCATACAGGTTATGACCTTTGAGCTTGGCATGCAGCCATCTTGTCGTATTGGTCAAGGAATACTTGTTTAAGACGCCGAGTACGATTTTCTTCCGGGCGACTCTTGACGCTTCTCGGAGCGCCACCCGTGGATCATCCACGAATTCTAGAGTAGTCACCAGGGCTACCACGTCGAACTCGTTATCATCAAAGGGTAAATCTTCGGCTACACCCTTGTAAAGATTGGCCCGGTTCCCTAGTTTTTTCCTTGCAACGTCGAGCATATACGGTGACGGTTCAATACCTGTAACGTAATAGCCCAATTCCGTAAACCATTCCAGGAAGATACCTGTACCACATCCGACTTCAAGAAGACGCTCCCCGGGGAGAGGATTCAAGAACGATCTAAGGAGACGTTTCTCAAGGTTCAGCACTTCCCGGCCTACCGAACTTTCAAACCACCTGTCATAGTTTCTTGCGTTTTCAAAATCGAATATGTAACCCACGGTAACCCTTTTTTACTCAAATATTGCTCCCCTTGCACCCGATGTAACAAGTTTAGCATAGCGCGCAAGGTAACCTTCCTTTATTTTTGGTTCACGAGGCTTCCAGGCCGCCCTACGTTTCTCAAGCTCCGCCTCGTCGACGAGCAACTCGAGCTTCTTTTCCGGAATGTTTATCCGAATCTTGTCCCCGTCTTCTATAAGCGCTATAGGACCCCCCTCTGCGGCTTCAGGGGAAATATGGCCAATGGCAGCTCCTTTTGTACCTCCGCTGAATCTTCCGTCGGTTATAAGAGATACTTCCTTATCCAGGCCCATGCCAACGATCGCAGCGGTAGGAGTCAACATTTCCTGCATACCGGGGCCACCCTTGGGGCCTTCGTACCTGATTACAACGACATCTCCGGCCTTTATTTTGCCACCAAGGATTGCCGATGCAGCTTCTTCCTCGGATTCAAATACCCTTGCCGTTCCGGTGTTCACCATCATTTCTGGTGAAACGGCGGATTGTTTTACCACGGCTCCCTGGGGTGCCAGGTTGCCAAACAAAATCGCAAGTCCACCTTCTTTACTATGTGGGTTATCTATTGGTCTGATAATATCATAATCCAGAACCTCTACCCCTTTTAAATTTTCTCCCACCGTTTTTCCGGTAGCGGTTTGAACATCAAGGTTAATTAGGTTCTTCTTCGAAAGCTCTGCCATTACTGCCTGAACTCCGCCAGCGGCGTACAAATCTTCAAGAAAAACCGGACCAGCAGGGCGAAGACTGCACAGGTGCGGAGTTCTTTTGCTAACCTTGTTAAAAAGTTCCAGGTCGAGTTCAATTCCGGCTTCATGTGCTATGGCTGGCACGTGGAGAACCGTGTTGGTGGAACAGCCAAGAGCCATATCTACGGCCATGGCATTTTCAAAGCTTTTCTCAGTTGCTATGTCTCTCGGAAGTATATTTTTCTCCACCAGTTCCATAACTTTCATTCCCGCCTGCTTGGCCAGCCTGATCCTCTTGGCAAAAACTGCGGGGATGGTTCCGTTACCAGGTAGCCCCAGTCCCAAAGCCTCCGTTAGGCAGTTCATTGAATTAGCTGTAAACATGCCGGCACACGAACCACAACTCGGGCATCCCTCGTTTTCTATTTCAAGAAGTTCCTCCTCGGTTATTTTACCTGACTTACACGCTCCAACACCTTCAAAGACCGTGATAAGGTCAATCTTTTCCTTCCCCTTTCTCCCCGCGAGCATTGGGCCTCCACTTACCACTATGGAAGGAATATTTAGTCTCAGCATCGCCATAAGCATCCCCGGGATTATCTTGTCGCAGTTGGGTACCAGAACAAGGCCATCAAAGGGATGTGCCATGGCCATTATTTCTACGGAATCAGCAATCAGTTCACGACTTGCCAGTGAATATTTCATCCCCTTGTGATTCATGGCAATACCGTCACAAACGCCAATAGTGGAAAATTCTACTGGCGTTCCCCCGGCCGCTCGAATCCCGGCCTTTACCGCCTCCACGATTTTATCGAGGTGCACGTGGCCAGGAATAATTTCGTTTGCAGAATTAGCAACCCCTATAAGAGGCCTGCTCAACTCTTCGTCGGTGTATCCCATTGCTTTGAATAACGATCTGTGAGGTGCTTTCTCCACGCCTTTCTTCATCAAATCACTTCTCATGGCAGCGGCTCCCTTCTATGTTAAAGAAACATGGTGAAGTTTTTAAATTTTTAGGTTATGTTTAATTCATTAAGTCTTCGATAGCAAGGGGAAAAGGGGCGAACGAAGCTCGCCGTAGAACATAGCTACCTTTTACCAGAAAGAATTATGTTGACAAGATAATTCTAAATTCTTAATTTTGTTTAAAATCTTATTTTAACCCTTTCATGAAATTGTGTACGTTGGCAAATATGAGCAGGTACTTATTATTAAACCTTTAATGATCGCTCATAAAGTAATGATACACAAAGTCTTTCAACCAGTATACTTCCCCATTAACCAGATTATCCAGGTCGAGGTAAAGCCATGTTAGACGTAGGAATAGATATTGGTTCGGTAAGTATTAATTGCGTTGTGATAGGCGAAGAAGGAGAAATTGTTAAAGAATATCCGTACCTGAGACACTTTGGGCGTTTCATGGAAGAAGTCCAGAAGATTATTGGTAAGGTGTACCGGGACTTCTCTCGTGAAAAAATACGTTCAGTGTCCATCACCGGAAATCATGGAAAGGTTATAAGTGAGAAGCTTGATATTCCGTACGAGTTTGACTCGATAACCCAGGTGGTGGGAGCATGCCACCTTGTGCCTGGCGTTAGGACGATCATCAGCATGGGTGGGCAGGATGCATGCCTATTTAGAATTGCTTATCACGATGGAGACTGGGAACTTGAATCTTTTACCATGAACGGTCCGTGTGCTTCAGGAACCGGGTCTTTTATTGACCAGCAGGCAGAGCGTCTTTCTTCATCGATTTATGGCGAAGAAATCGATTTTTCCTTCGACCACATAGAAAAAACTCTCAAAGATTTCATAGAACTAGGGATGAAAAGTAACGATCCGGCCCCTGTTGCATGTCGTTGCACCGTTTTTACCAAATCAGACATGATCCACCTCCAGAACAAGGGTGAAAGCCTGGAAAATATAATCGCCGGCCTTCATTACGGTAACGCGGCAAACTACATTAGTACCATCGTGTCGAACCAGAAGCTTGAGAGTCCCATAATTTTTATTGGTGGAGTTGCGAGCAACGCTCTACAGGTAAAGGCTTTTCGACACTATTACCCTGATTTGATCGTTCCCAAACACCACACATCAGTTGGGGCACTAGGCGCTGCCCTCCATGCCCAGAGATGCGGGTGGAAATGCAAACCGTCCCTTGAAAAGATGGCAAAGGTTGGTGAGACAGCAGAAGAGTTCCCTAGAGCCCCGGTACTCCGGCTCGAAAAAACAAAATTTAACCCAAGTAAAGAGCTCACCCCGGCTAAAAAGGCTTACGATCCGCCCATCACTGTTTACCTAGGGATTGATATCGGGTCTACCACGACTAAGTATGCTCTTATCGATGACCACGGAAAGATAATTCACAAGCAATACGTACAAACCCAGGGCAAACCTATAGAAGTAACGCAAAAGTTGCTAAGAGTGCTGGATAAAGAGATAGATGGCTGGGTGAAAATAAGAGGCGTTGCCACAACCGGGTCCGGCCGAAATGTGGTGGGAGATTTTGTCAATGCAGATTTAATCATTGATGAGATAACGGCGCACGCGAGAGGTGCTGTAGAGATAGATCCGACGGTAGACACCGTTTTTGAAATAGGTGGGCAGGATTCCAAATACATTCGCATACAAAACACCTATCCCCTGGATTTTGACATGAACAAGGTATGTGCGGCTGGAACTGGGAGCTTTCTTCATGAATTGGCTAACAAGTTGAAGATCAACATTGTCGGAGAATTCCAGGAAATTGCCCTCTCTTCCCAAAGTCCTATTAGCCTTGCCGAGCGTTGTACCGTTTTCATGGAATCCGATCTAGTTTCCTACGCGCAAAAGGGAGCCAGAATTAACGATTTAATTGCTGGGCTCTGTTATGCAATCGTTCACAACTATCTGAATCGAGTGGTGGGTAAGCGAAAGATAGGTCAGAAGATAATGTTCCTTGGCGGACCGTCCCTGAACAAAGGAATTGTCGCCGCTTTTGAAAAGGTTTTAAACAGGGAACTAATTGTTCCGCCTAACCGTGAAGTTATGGGGGCTTTTGGGGCTGCACTGGCAGTACGGGAAAAGCAGCGTCAGGCGGGAATGCTGGAAAGCAAAAGCCGATCCCTGGAAGAACTTATTAACATGAAAGTTACGTACACGGAGAAGGTATGCCGTGCAGATCCTCGCTGTCACAACGAGTGTAAACTAAAAATATACAGGTTTGGCAAAAGGAAAAGCATCTGGGGCGGGGATTGCGGCCGTTATGAAATGGCTCAAGCTACCGGTCCAAGGACAAAAAATTTCTTCAAAGTAAGAGAAGAAATCTTCGAGGAACTTCTTTTTGAAAAAGCCGAGCAGTTGTCTGACCTGGCTGAACCGCCACAAAGCCCCGATCCTCATACCATAGGTATTCCACTTGCTCTTCCGTTCTGGGAATGGGGGATACTCTGGGCGAGCTTTTTCTCGGAACTCGGTTTCAGGGTACTTTTGAGCCCGAAAACAAACAACAGGCTCGCCCGCATCGGGATTGAATCGATGACTGCCGAAACTTGCTTCCCCGTGAAAGTGTTCCACGGGCACGTGAAATTTCTCTCCCGTTATGCCTATTATCTCTTTTTGCCGAACATGATTAATATGCCGGCGCTACTTGAAAAGGAATCAGGGTTCTTTTGCCCGCTGGTTCAAAGCAGCCAGTATCTCGTTAAAGCGGCGTTGGGACTTGATGAAAGGAGAATTATAAATCCAACAGTCTATCTAAAAGACGAATTCCCCGCCCTTGTCAGACAGGTTCACGATGGTATCTTCCCGCGTCTCAAGGTAAAAAGAACTAGGGTCGAAGAGGCCTTGGGGATCGGTCTAGAAAGGCAACAGGAGTTTACCAGGAAGCTCAGAGAAATAGGTGAAGAATTTCTTGAAGAAGAAACCGGTGAGAACCCCATCTGGATTGTAAGCGGGCGACCTTATAATCTTTATGATGAGAGATTGAACCTAAGGCTTGGGAGGCACCTGTCAAAACTGGGAATCAGGGCGATTCCCCTGGATTTCCTAGATTTATCCGGTATTGATCTCTCTGATTTTCCAAACATGTACTGGGGGCTCGGTGCAAGAATCCTGAGAGCAGCCAAGCTGGTGAAGACAACCCCTCATTTTTACGGGTTACATTTGACCAATTTTAGTTGTGGTGCTGACTCTTTTATTGAACATTTCTACAACCACGTGATGGACGGAAAACCGTACCTGCTTCTTGAACTCGATGAACATTCCGCTGTTGCCGGGATGATGACCCGGGTGGAGGCGTTTAATAACGTGGTTCAAAATGTACATCAGAAACACCTTGAAAAACCCTTGTTAAAAGCCATATAAGTGCGATTGAGGTATGGTATGGACGGAAAAGTAATAAACTATGCAACATTCGCTTCCCTCTTGGAGAAAGTCGGTCGCTTCGACGTAACCGGTAAAACATTGCTCCTTCCGGAAATGAGCAAGGCAAGCGAGTATTTGCTTGCTGCAACCTTCAGAAGCTTCGGCGTAAATGCCCAAATAATGGAAACCTACACCGGATTGAAGCTGGGCAAGGAATTTACTTCCGGAAAAGAATGCTTTCCGTGCCAGGTTACGCTCGGAGACATTCTGTACCATTTAATGAAGGAAAAAGAGAGGCTCGGAGATGCTTTTGATGCTTCCAGGTACGTGTATTTTCTGCCGGAAGCAGATGGCCCATGCCGATTTGGCATGTATAACAAGCTCCAGCGAATTGTTCTCGACAGCTTCCCGGAATTTCAGCAAGTCCCCATAGCTTATCTCTCAACTAAGGATGGCTACGCCATAGGTGGGCTTCTGCCCGCTGAGAAGGCCAGGCATTTCAGGAGAACCGCCTACGTTGCCATGGTGGCAGGAGACGTCTGGGATAGGACACTCTGGAGAGTACGCCCCTACGAAAAAGAAAGTGGTGCCATGGATCGCCTTTACGAAGAAGGCCTGGAAACCATGGCCCGGGTGATTGAAGAGTGCGGACATAAAAAAGATTTTCCAACCATACGAAAAACGTTAAGGGAACTAGTATACGAAGCCAGGAATTTGATCGACCCCGGTATTCCCAGGAAACCAAGAATTGGGATTGTGGGAGAAATATATCTCAGATGTCATACCAAGTCTAACCAGGACATCATTAGGTTGATTGAAAAATACGGGGGTGAAGTGGTAAACGCTTCTATGTCGGAATGGATAAACTACATTACATACGATACGGCTTTAAAGGCTCGACAGAAGTGGAAAATGGCTCTTAGACTCGGGCAATGGAAAGACTTCTACAGTACTCTTAAAAGATGGAGTAAAAGTGTCATCGAGTATTACTACCAACTATGGCGCCAGGGTCAGGTTTACAGGGCTGCACGTATTGAACTGGACATTAGTCCCGATCATGCGATCGGACCGCTCGAGGATAAACTCGGGCCCAGAAAACTTTTTTGCTTCGACGTGGGCACCGAGGCAGCCCTCAGCATAGCGGGGGCTCTTGCCTATGCTGAACACGGTTTCAACGGCGTTGTAAATGTTTTCCCGTTTACCTGTATGCCAAGTACCGCCACTTCTGCAGTTCTGAAGCCGCTTTTGCAAAAACTTCGAATTCCGTACATCGATTCCGCATACGACGGAACTTACCAGCCAAACCGTGATGCAATCGTAAGAACGTTCATGTACCAGGCATATCAACATCAGAAAAAACAGAGAGAAAATGGCACTGCCTATCGTTATCATTCTGGAAAAGACTGGTATTTTTCAGAATGGTTGATCCAATAGAACAGAAAATATGGTAAAAATATTTTCATTTTTGATAATCTGCACTTAAAGTCTTTTAGAAAGGAAAGAATTACTTTGTATGCCATCACAGATCATTATTAACGCCACTGATCCTGAAGAATTTCGGGTTGCCATAACCGAAAACAAGATTCTTCAGGATTTTTTCATAGAGACTGCATTCAAGAAACAAATAGTAGGTAATATTTACAAGGGAACAGTAGTAAACGTTCAACCCAGTCTCGAGGCTGTTTTTGTTAATTTTGGTGCGGAGAAAAACGGTTTTTTGCCATTGAGTGAAATCCACCCCGAGTATTTTGCCATCTCGCCAGATTCAGTTGAAACCCACGCGAAAAAAAATCATTCGTCCAGGACGGGAAAATCTACTTCCGGGGGCGTTGGTATACAGGACTTGATAAAAAAAGGCCAGGAAGTCTTAGTACAAGTAGTCAAGGAGGAAGTTGGAAGCAAGGGTGCGGCACTCACGACGTATTTATCTATCCCGGGGAGTTACCTGGTTCTTATGCCGGGCCGTCCGCACCGTGGTATTTCTCGCAAAATAACGGATGAAAAAAAGCGTGCCAGGTTACGGGATATCTTGAACAAGTTGACCCTGCCAGAGGAGATAGGTGTCATACTCCGAACAGCTGGCGAGAACCGTACCAAGCGAGAAATAACGAGAGACCTTAGGTACCTTCTCCGTCTCTGGGAAGAAATAAAGAAGCGTGCGCAAAAACTCCCTGCACCGTCACTGGTCTACAAGGAACAGGATCTGGGCATCAGGGTCATAAGGGACCACTTTACCAGCGATGTAAAAGCAATCATAGTTGATAACAAGGAGATTCATAAGACCATCAAGGAGTTCCTCGGAATTATAAGCCCTCGAAGAAAGCGAATTGTAAAGCTATACAGGGGCAATGAACCCATTTTCGTTAAATACGGTCTGGAAGACCAGATTAAATCTATATTTGATAAAAAAGTTCCGCTAACTACTGGTGCTTACCTCGTGATAGAGAAAACGGAGGCACTGGTTGCCATTGACGTGAATTCCGGCAGGATGACAAGCGAGATAGACCAGGAAGAAACAGCTTACAGGGTTAACCTCGACGCTGCATCTGAGATTCCACGACAGCTCCGCTTGCGAGATCTTGGGGGGCTAACCGTAATTGATTTCATCGATATGAAGGATAACAAGCACAAGAGGGCAGTAGAAAAAAAGGTGAGGGACGGATTCAAAAAGGACAAGGCAAAGGTCGAAATCGGAAGAATCTCAAAGTTTGGTTTGCTTGAAATTGCCCGCCAGCACCTTCACTCTTCCATCGAATTCGGCACCATGATACCGTGCAAATATTGCAAAGGCACCGGAAGGATAAGATCCCCTGAAACCGTTGCTCTCGATTTTCTCAGGCAAATGCGCCATGGGCTGTGCAGTAATACGAAAATTACCCGCATATTTGTTAGCGTTCCCCCACCTGTTGCAGATTACCTGTTAAACAAGAAACGAAACGATCTGGTAAAGCTTGAAAACCAGTACAACCTTACAATCTTTGTGGAAAGTGACCCTACAAAGCTTCCCGAAGATGGAGTTCTAGACTTTGAACGGGAATAGATCCCCATACCCACGGTTGAAACCGCGGGCTAACCTGTTCATTCCCCCGGGTAACTATATCCCTTTAACCCACGGTTTTTAACCGTGGGTTGAGCCATCAGGGCTTGTCACAAAACTGTTTCATCGGTTTCTCTTGTGCCCTGATTTGTTCACCACAGAGCTTGCAATGTACTAATTGGAGAGTATAATAAACCAGACTGGGTCTTGAACTTCTTACATAACCGTGGGAAGTCAAAAGTGTTAGATCCAGCAAAAGTCGATAGCTCAATACAAAGGAAAGATAATGAAGCAGGTTATCCTCGGGACTGCGGGGCACATCGATCACGGTAAAACTACTCTTGTTAAGGCTCTAACGGGAATTGATACCGACCGACTCAAGGAAGAGAAAATTCGGGGTATTACCATCGAGTTAGGATTTGCCTCCCTGAAATTACCCAGTGGAGAGATGATCGGTGTAGTTGACGTTCCGGGACACGAGAAGTTTGTCAAACACATGGTGGCAGGTGCCACCGGAATAGACATAGTGGCTCTTGTCGTGGCGGCAGATGAAGGAGTAATGCCCCAAACAAGGGAACATCTTGAAATCTGTGAATTGTTAAAGGTCAAAAAAGGACTGGTGGTTCTCACGAAAACCGACCTGGTAGATGACCCTGATTGGCTTGATCTTGTCAAGGAAGACGTGAGAGACTTTCTCAAAGGTACTTTCCTTGACGGTGCTCCCATAATTTCCGTTTCCGCAACCGAAGATGAAGGTCTCAACGAGTTGCTTTCTGAGCTTCAAAAACTGGTTGATTCAGTGGAACCAAGACCGAGCACCGGAAATTTCAGGTTATTTATTGACCGAGTTTTCACGATAAAAGGTTTTGGAACCGTGGTGACTGGCACATCTCTTTCCGGTCATCTAAAAGTAGGCGATCCAGTAATGGTTTACCCGCAGGGTCTGGAGTCGAAGGTTCGGGGGCTTCAGGTTCACAACACCGAAGTTAACGAAGTTTACTCGGGTCAGAGGACTGCTATTAACTTGCAAGGTCTAGAGAAGTCTTCCATAGAACGGGGCAACGTGGTGGCAACTCCAGGCTCGCTTATACCAACATACATGGTGGACGCCTATTTTGAGTATCTTGCAAGCAATACAAAACCACTAAAGAATAGGTCAAAAGCACGCCTCCATATCGGCACAACGGAGATTATCACCACCGTGGTGATACTTGGCCAGGATGAACTCGCACCGGGTGAAGCGGCCTACGTTCAGTTCAGAATGGATAAACCCACCACAACTCTGGCCGGCGACAGGTATATTCTTCGATCCTATTCCCCCATTAGAACCATTGGAGGTGGCCACATCCTGAATCCTCTTCCGAGAAAGCATAAGGGGGAGCTGAAAAGAGTTGTCGAAAGCTTGCAAATACTGGACGAAGGAACAGCCGAAGACGCGTTTTTCTGGCATCTCAAAGAAGTTGGCCTTAAAGGAATAAGTAGGACAGAACTTGCAATCAGGACAAACCTTCCGCCGAAGGTTTTTGAAAAACATTGGCAAAAGGCTCTGAGTGACGGCCAAGCTCTACTTTACGACAGAGAATCACAGAAGATGGTTTGCCGGGATGCGGTGGACATGGCGAAAAAAATGATAGTTGATACCCTTGAGCGTTTCCACCGTGAAAATCCACTCAAGCCCGGACTCGGAAAAGAAGAACTAGGATCGAAGATGCCTCCTTGGCTTGAAAGCAAGCTTTTTAACCAGGTACTTTTGCTGCTATCCAAGGAAGGAATCCTTATCCAGGATAAAGAATGGGTAAGGCTGGCTTCCCACAAGCTTGACCTTGGAAAGAACGAGGAAAAAATAAAGAAAGAAATCGAAAAACAGTACTTGCAATCTGGTCTTACACCACCTTTTTTCAAGGAAGTTGCCACGCAAATTCCCGGTGAAACAAAAGTTAAGTACGATGTTCTTGACCTGCTATTGGAAGAAGGAGTACTGGTAAAGGTAAAAGATGATCTTTACTTTCATAGGAAAGCCCTGGAAGATTTAAAAGAAAGGTTGATTAAGTTCCTTGAAGACCATGGGGAAATCAGCCCTGCTGAATTTAAGAAACTCACCCGGGCAAGCAGGAAATTCAGCATTCCTTTACTTGAGTATTTCGATTCTACCAGGGTTACAATACGAGTAGGAGACAAAAGAGTGCTTAGGAGCAAGACATAATCACGGAGACTAGGAAATGGTGAAAAAAATACGAGAAGCAAGGATTGAAAGATCGACAGATGAAACCCGCATAGAAGTAAAATTAGCGATAGACGGAACGGGAAAAGGTACTATTGATACACCAGTCCCCTTCCTGAATCACATGTTAGAGCTTTTTGCCATCCACGGAAACTTTGATATTGACATCAGTGCCAGAGGAGACACTGACATAGACGATCACCATACTGTGGAAGATCTGGGGATATGTCTGGGTAGAGCATTTTCAGAGGCGCTGGGTGATAAGAGTGGGATTAATCGCTATGGTAGCCAAATAGTCCCCATGGACGAAGCCCTTGCCAGGGTTGCAGTGGATATTTCAAATCGACCTTTCCTCGTGTACAGGACGGCGAAGATAAAAGATCGAATTGGATCCTTTGAAACGGAACTGGTGCCCGAGTTTTTCAGAGCCTTCGTAAACCATGCTGGCATAACCCTACACGTTATCGGCGAGTACGGTGAGAACTCACATCATCTGATAGAAGCAATATTTAAGGCCTGGGGCAGGGCAATGAACGAGGCAACACACATTGACCCTAAGCTCGAT
>JALSTM010000239.1 GCA_026983715.1 Desulfobacterales bacterium | reverse complement strand
AAGAACTGTACTCTTTTCATCCGTCTCAGACATAATCTCACACTAACTGAACGACACTTCTTGTCCTGCGAACCAAGTTCTACTCTGTAGAACTTAGAAGTGCAGAGGTGTGGCGGAAAAGTTGGTATGTGCTTTGCTTCATGCTTATATGGTTTATCAAAAAATATAACATTGCCTTCAAACTTATTTAGCATTGGAGAGGCACAAAAAGCTAGCGTACAAGTGTCGGTTGCAAGGGACAGCGTAACCGAGTCTGCGGAGCTATGCGTGCTAAAAAACGAATGATAATGACAGTACAATCTTTCGAAGTATTCATTTTGGAAGAAGCATGATCATCTTCAATACAGACCATGGAACGAAATGAAAAAACTTGAGTTTGAGTTCGGTCAATTTTCAAGCCATCGGAGTTATTAAAGTACCTAAGAAAACAAGCCGTGACAAAACTTCAAATTCATCTCATAGCTGCCGCAAGGCCTAACTTCATGAAAATAGCCCCTCTTTACCATGCCTTGAAAGCCAAGGAGTGGGCAGATACACGTATCGTTCATACGGGGCAGCATTACGACGTTAACATGTCTGACGCCTTTTTCCGCGACCTAGCCTTACCTGATCCTCACTTTCACCTTGGAGTAGGTAGCGGCACGCACGCCGAGCAAACCGGCAAGGTCATGATAGCTTATGAAGAAATACTCTGTAAAACGAAACCCGACCTGGTTGTAGTGGTCGGAGACGTAAACTCCACTGTTGCCTGTGCTCTGGCGACTACCAAAGTGACACTTGGTCCGAATCAAAATTCAAGACTCAAGATTAAAAATTCTGCAAGACCCCTCCTTGCGCACCTTGAAGCAGGATTGAGATCTTTTGACCGTAGCATGCCAGAAGAAATAAACAGGATCGTTACCGACATACTTTCCGATATCTTATGGACTCCATCGCCTGATGCAGATGAAAACCTGAAAAAGGAAGGGATTTCCGAGGGAAAAATTATCCGGGTCGGAAACATTATGATTGATTCCCTTGAAATGTTAAGGGAAAAAATCGAGGAAGAAAAATTACCGGATGATCTAGGGCTTTCTCCCGGGGATTATGCGGTGTTAACCCTCCATCGTCCTTCCAATGTTGATCACCCGGTGGATCTCGGCACCATATGTGACGGGCTTTTATCAATTTCCGAGGACATAAAGATTGTCTTCCCGGTGCATCCGCGAACGAGGAAAAATCTAGAAGCATTCGGATTGATGGATAAACTGAAAAAGTCGAGCCGAATTATTCTTACCGAGCCAGTCAATTACGTTCGATTCATGAGTCTTATTTTCCGGTGCCGGTTCGTTTTAACTGATTCAGGAGGTATCCAGGAGGAAACCACGTATCTCGGGATACCTTGTTTGACACTACGGCCAAATACGGAACGACCCATCACCATTGAACAGGGAACGAACAGACTTACCACCGCGGACACCATGGTTGGCGACGCGAAAAGGATACTTTCGGCAAGAAGAAAAAAGTCCCGCGTGCCGGACCTCTGGGACGGGCACACCTCAGGCAGGGTTGTAGAATCAATCAAAAG
>JALSTM010000238.1 GCA_026983715.1 Desulfobacterales bacterium | reverse complement strand
GGAGTAAATATTACTCCAACAGAAAGGTTAAGCAAATTTCACAGAAAAATTCTTGCACTATCGCGGGATCCTCGCAATGACAGAATGTTGCAAATGTTTTTTTAGGAATGGATCTATTAGATCTATATGAAAGTCTATTTTATCTCCAGCTCTGGATAAACCTTTATAGAGACTTTCATCCTTTCGCTGTGTCGGGACTAATGTGGTCCAGCAATAAAGGATAGTCCTCTACCTATGTCAAGAGATACCCTCAAACGTAATCTACTGCGTTGATACAAAAGGTAGAATTTAATATATGGTCCTACATGACAATGAAATATGAAAACAATTTTCATAGAAAGGCTCTGGTGTCTCATCGGTATAAATGGACGCTCGGTTTAGGATTTCTCATTGACTTTTCTCCGGGAGTCGGCTACTTAAGAAATTTTCTCTCGTGTGGATATGCATAACAGGTGGTGAATTTGGAGGACAGATGCCGATCACAGCTATTAAGGGAATGACTGACATTTTCTCTCCTGAAGTGGAGTTGTGGCAGACAATTGAGGCCAGAGCCAGAGAACTGTTTGAATCTTTCGGTTATAGGGAGATTAGGACTCCCATAGTAGAAAAAACTGAATTATTTGCAAGGAGCATTGGTGAAGACACGGACATTGTGCAGAAGGAGATGTATACTTTCCCGGACAGGAAGGGAACCATGCTGACACTAAGACCCGAGGCGACCGCGTCGATAGTCCGTGCGATTATGCAGCATCGTCTTTATAACATTCCTACCATGGGAAAGTTTTTTGCCATTGGCCCAATGTTCAGGTACGAGAGACCGCAAAAAGGGAGGTACCGCCAATTTCACCAGATTGATGCCGAGGTTATCGGGTCGAAAGAGCCAATAGTGGATGCCGAAGTAATGTACTGGGCCATGCTTTTTCTGGAGAAGATCGGAATCGGTAGCACCGAGCTACACATAAACTCTTTGGGATGCGAAGAATGCAGAATGCCTTACAAGCGCAGTTTAGTGGATTATCTAAAAAAATACGAAGCCTCTTTCTGCCGTGATTGCCAGAGAAGAATAAACACCAATCCGCTCAGGGTTTTTGATTGTAAGATAGAAAAATGTAAGGAAATAGTGAAAGAAGCTCCAAGGATCCTTGAATTTTTATGTGGGGAGTGTCAGAAACACTTTGACAGTGTCCGTTTTTTCCTGGATCAAGTAGGCTGCAGTTATACTGTTGATCACCACCTTGTGCGTGGACTTGATTACTATAACAGAACTGCTTTTGAGATAATTGCCAGCGGACTCGGGGCTCAGAACGCGGTAGGTGGAGGAGGAAGGTACGACGGCCTTTTCAAAGAACTGGGGGGGCCGGATATTCCTGCCGTTGGTTTTGCCCTTGGAGTAGAAAGACTAATGATTGTGCTAGGTGAGAATTTGCCAGGACATGAAATCAAAAAGCCCGATATCTACTTGATTGCTCTAGGAGATGATGCCCAGAAAACCTGTTTCTTGATAGCTCAAAACCTTAGGAAAAAGTCCGTTTACGTAGAAATGGGTTATGAATTGAAAAGCCTCAAAAGCCAGATGAGACGAGCTGATAAGTTTGGTGCTTCTTACGTAGTTATTTTGGGAGAAAACGAGCTAGTGAAGGGAGTTGCAGTTCTGAGGAACATGACCACGAAGGAACAGTTCGAGTTATCGCTTGATGGAATTGAAAAAACTTTAGCAGAAAAAATTAAGAAGGAGTGAAAATAGTGCTGGATGGACTAGGTGATTGGAGAAGGACTCATCACTGTTGTGAACTGGGTGCGGAACATGTCGGAGAACGGGTTGTTTTGATGGGTTGGGTTCAAAGGCGAAGAGACCATGGGGGCCTGATATTTATTGATCTCAGGGATAGGGAAGGTATAACCCAGATTGTCTTTGATCCCCAAAGAAATGAAGATGCTCACCAGCGGGCGCATAACTTAAGGAGTGAATGGGTACTGGCGGTTAAGGGTGAGGTCCGCCGAAGGCCCGAAGGAATGACCAACCCCAAGCTTAAGACCGGTGAAATCGAAATTATTGTTGATGAGCTTAAAATTTTGAACCGGGCGAAAACTCCTCCATTTTTGATTGAAGACAGGATAGAAGTCTCCGAGAACATACGCCTCAAGTACAGGTACCTTGACTTAAGACGCCCGAGAATGTTGAATAATCTTCGTTTTCGCCACAGTGCTGCCCAGCTTGTTCGGAAATTCTTAAACGAAAAGGGGTTTCTCGAGGTGGAGACCCCTGTGTTGACCAGGAGCACTCCCGAAGGAGCACGTGATTATCTTGTACCCAGCAGGTTGAGCCCGGGTCGTTTTTACGCGTTGCCCCAGTCTCCACAGATCTTCAAACAAATATTGATGATGTCTGGATTCGAAAGGTACTATCAGATCGTAAAGTGTTTTAGGGACGAGGACTTAAGGGCTGATAGGCAACCGGAGTTTACCCAAATAGATATAGAACTTTCATTTACAAATGAAGAAGAAATCCTTGGAATCATGGAAGAGATGATGGCGAGGCTCTTCGGTGAACTGCTGGGAGTTGAGCTTGATATTCCTTTTAGCAGGCTCACTTACGAAGAAGCTATCAATAGGTTTGGCACCGACAGGCCGGATACGCGATTCGGTTTGGAACTGGTTGATTTAACGGATATTGCTGCAAATTGTAAGCTTAAAGTTTTTTCTCAGGCCGTGGAAAAAGGTGGAATGGTGAAAGCTATTAGAGTTCCCGGGGGGGCAGAGCTTTCCCGTAAGGATCTCGATGACTTAATCGAATTTGCACAAGGCTACGGGGCGAAGGGCATGGCGTGGATAAAGGTTAATCCCGAAGGATGGCAATCGCCAATAGCCAAGTTTTTTACACCCGAAGAACGAGAAATGATGCGGGAGAGGCTTAATATGAATCCTGGCGACGTGGTTCTTTTCGTCGCCGATTCTTCAATGGTGGTTCACGAAGTACTTGGTAGAGTTAGAGAAAGACTCGGCAAACAACTAGAACTAGTGGATAGTAACTCCTTTAATTTTGTCTGGATAACAAAATTTCCACTCTTCAAGTACGACTTCGATGAAAAGCGTTACGTGGCTGTACATCATCCTTTTACGATGCCCCTTGAAGAAGATATTGAGCTTTTGACCCTAAACCCGGAAAAAGTTCGTAGCAGAGCTTATGACATGGTATTGAACGGAAGCGAGATAGGGGGCGGAAGTATTCGTAACCATAGGCGCGACTTACAGAAAAAGGTGTTTGAGGTTTTGGGCATAACGGACGAAGAAGCGGAGTCTAAATTCGGCTTTCTATTGGAAGCCCTGGAATACGGGGCTCCTCCTCACGGAGGTATTGCCTTCGGATTTGACCGGCTGATAATGTTAATGACCGGAGCTAGCTCCATAAGAGATGTTATTGCATTTCCCAAGACCCAGAAGGCTACGTGCTTAATGAGTGGCGCACCAAGCGAAGTTAGCGTGGAACAGCTTTTGGAACTTTCCATTCAGGTGATAAAAGATTAAAATATTATGAAATTCAATGAATCAGCAATAGGGAGACAAACTTATGGCAAAATGGAATCCGAGATGGAAGGTCTTGGATCATGAACATTCTAAATTCTGGCAGTACGAGGTAAAAGAAATACCCGAGCCAAACTTGCAGCGAGATGTCTTTCCTTACGACGAAGTTTCACGAATCGTTTTTGATCACAAGATTGTTCCTATTGATCCACCGGACGATATTTTCATTACAGACACCACGTTCAGGGATGGGCAGCAAGCACGTCCGCCATATACCGTGGAACAGATTTCTAAGATATTCGATTTCCTGGCGCGGCTGTCAGGGCCAAATGGCGTGATACGCCAGACGGAGTTTTTTCTTTACACCCCCGTTGATAGAAAAGCGTTGGATGTGTGCCGGGAGAAGGGATATCCATATCCGCAGATCACTTCCTGGATAAGAGCTGTAGAAAGCGACCTGCAGTTGGTGGTGGACATGGGAATCAAGGAAACCGGTATACTTACGTCGGTGTCAGACTACCACATATTTTTCAAGTTCAACAGCACAAGAAAAAAAGTAATGGAGAAATACCTTGCCATAGTGAAAGCGGCCCTGGAAAAGGGAATTGTACCGCGTTGTCACTTCGAAGATGTGACAAGGGCCGATATTTTCGGGTTCTGTATACCTTTTGCCATAGAGCTGATGAAGCTGCGAGAAGAAAGCGGGATTGATATAAAGATTCGCCTTTGTGATACCCTTGGGTTTGGAGTCACCTATCCTGGTGCTGCCCTTCCAAGGAGTGTCCCAAAACTAATTCACGCAATGATTCATGAAGCGGGAGTCCCCGGAAACCTGCTGGAATGGCACGGACACAACGATTTCCACAAGGTACTGGTAAATGCTGCCACTGCATGGTTGTACGGGTGCTCAGCGGTAAACGCCACGCTTTTCGGGTTCGGAGAAAGAACCGGAAACGCACCCCTTGAAGGAATGTTGATTGAATACATTGGGCTAAAAGGCAATACCAACGGTATAGATACAACTGCAATCACTGACGCCGCGGAGTATTTCGAAAGAGAACTGGGATACCATATACCCCATAACTATCCGTTCGTGGGATCAGATTTTAATGCCACTAGAGCCGGTATTCACGCAGACGGGTTAATCAAGAATGAAGAGATTTACAACATTTTTAACACAGAAAAAATACTCAAGCGACCCATAAAAATAACGATCACGGACAAGTCCGGGATTGCCGGGATCGCTCATTGGATTAACAGTCGTCTCGGGCTAACGGGAGATAAAAGAATTGATAAAAGACACCCAGGAATTATCAAAATACACAAGCGTGTTATGCGTGAATACGAAAAAGGGCGTAATACATCGATATCCAACCAGGAACTCGAATCCTGGGCCAGAAGATATCTGCCCGAATACTTCATTAGTGAATTTGACAGGCTGAAACAGAAAGCTTACTCCCTGGCGGCTCATCTGGTTAGCGAGATAGTGGAAAGCGAAGAGATAAGGAGCATGGATCCTTCCCGCCAGGAACCTGTGATGCAGAACCTGCTGGACCTGAACCCGTTTATTCAGTTTATATACGTTACGGACAAGGAAGGTCGAAGAACAACCCAGAACATTACTCATATCGTGGATAAAGCTAAGTACGAAAGTGCGGTGGTAGGTGAAGATCTCTCTGATAGGCCGTGGTTCATAAATCCAATGCGGGACGGAAAGGTTCATGTCACAGATTTTTACACGTCGAAGTATACCGGGGCACTGTGCATAACGGTTTCCGCACCCATCAGGAACGAAGAAGATGAAATAGTTGGCATCCTGGGACTAGATATCAAGTTTGAAGACCTGACTAAGATGGAAGAGAATGGAGATATCTAAAGGCTCTCTTGTCAGACTAATCCTGCATTTGCTGGTGCTTGCTTTTTTCGTTTGCGGTTGTGCTCACAGGGGACCTCAGAAACTTCCCAAGCCCGGTGCTAAGTACCCCACTCGTGTAAGCAAGCCGTACAAGATCAATGGCATATGGTACTATCCGTTAAGTAGTGCGGAGGGTTACAGGGAAAAAGGTATTGCTTCCTGGTACGGGGC
Organism: Desulfobacterales bacterium; assembly: GCA_026983715.1. Classification (GTDB taxonomy): domain Bacteria; phylum Desulfobacterota; class Syntrophobacteria; order B119-G9; family B119-G9; genus B119-G9. The sequence goes on along the minus strand of JALSTM010000238.1, from coordinate 1,919 downwards.
AGATTTTCACGGCAAAAGAACGGCCAACGGTGAGATTTACAACATGTTTTCGTACACGGCCGCGCATAAGACATTGCCTTTCAATACCTATGTAAAGGTAACGAACTTAAAAAACGGCAAAAGTACTATAGTTAGGATAAATGACAGGGGGCCGTTTGTAAGAAACAGGGTAATAGACCTGAGTTACAAGGCAGCGAGAGACATAGGGATGGCAAGGGCAGGTACGGCACCGGTACTGCTTGAAACGGTGGCTCTGGCTCATCGCACCGTCCGAAAAAATAAAGACGAGTGGACTATTGAGAAACCACCTGATCCGACCGTCGGGAACTTTGCTCTGCAAGTCGGGTCCTTTAAAATTCCGCAAAATGCATACCGATTAAAAAGACGTCTGGATGGGAGGTACCCTGATGTGAAGGTTGTTGCTTCTCGCTTAGGGGGCTCCGTCTATTACAGGGTTCGGTTATACAGGTTTCATCGGCTCTCCGATGCCAGGCGGGCACTGCAAAGAATATGGCGAGACGGTTTCGTGGATGCGTTTGTGGTGGCCGAGTAGTCCGGAACTTATCCCGGTTAGTTTTTTAATTGTTGTTGGCATACAAAATACTTGTCATGAGAGGCATAAAAAATGATACCCCTGGTTTTTCCGTCCAGTGAAGCGGAACAGCGCTTGGAGCAGATCAAGTCCCGGAGAATCGAATCCGGGGGAGAACTTGAAAGAAAGGTGAAGGAGATCCTCGAAGAGGTAAAAGAAAAGGGTGACGAAGCCCTGGTCAGTTACACGAGAAAATTTGACTGTCCTTCTTTTACCCGGGAAGACATAACGGTAAGCGATCGTGAAATAGATGATGCCAGAAAGAAGGTAGAGAAGGAATTTATCGATATACTGGAAAGGGCGATCCAAAATATTAGCCTATTTCATGAAAATCAGAAGCAAAAATCGTGGTTCAAAACATCTGATGATGGGACCATTCTGGGGCAAATAGTAAGACCAGTTGAATCCGCGGGCCTTTACATTCCCGGTGGGAAGGGAGGAGAGACACCGCTTATTTCATCCGTTCTTATGAACGCAATCCCGGCCAAGATTGCTGGTGTTAAGCATATTGCCATGGTTTCTCCCCCGAAAAAGGATGGTTCTTTGAACCCGCATCTACTGGTTGCCGCAAATTTGGTGGGAATAGATAGGATTTACAAGCTTGGCAGTGCCTGGGCAATAGGAGCCTTGGCTTTTGGAACGGAAACGATATCTCAGGTGGATGTAATAGTTGGGCCGGGAAACATTTATGTAGCGGTGGCAAAGAAACTTGTTTCAGGCCAGGTGGGTATAGACATGATCGCGGGACCGAGTGAAATTCTGGTGATTGCCGATAACCATGCATCTCCAAGAGAAATAGCCGCTGACCTATTGAGCCAGGCGGAGCATGATTCCATGGCGAGTTCTATCCTCATTACTACAGACCGCGCCGTGGCTGAAGAAGTTTCCAAAGAAGTGGAAAAACAACTTGATCTTTTGCCGAGAAGTGAAATCGCAAGGGAGTCGTGGGAAAACTTTGGCGGAATTTTTATCGTAGACACCCTTGATAAAGCTGCAGCCCTGGCCAATGACCTGGCCCCGGAACACTTGGAAATCCTGATAGAATCCCCTTTTGACTTGCTGGCAAAGATAAAAAATGCAGGGGCAATTTTTTTGGGAAGGTATTCTCCGGAAGCGGTAGGAGACTACTTTGCCGGTCCCAACCATGTTCTCCCGACATCGGGCACCGCTCGGTTTGCATCTGCCTTGAGTGTTGATGATTTTATAAAGAAGTCGAGCTTAATCTATTATTCGTCTCAAGCCTTCGAGCGGGACGCATCTGGTATAATAAAACTTGCAGAGCTTGAAGGCCTGGAGGCCCACGCAAGATCAGTTAGAGTGCGGTTTT
>JALSTM010000237.1 GCA_026983715.1 Desulfobacterales bacterium | reverse complement strand
AAATTCCAATAACCATTTTCTGAGAAGGAGATATTTTAAATGATACCTGGACCGACGATAATCAGGAAATGTCCGGATTGCTCTGGCCTAATAGAACAGGGAACAATAGTTTCAGGCAACACATTTTTGGCTATATTCTGGACAGATGGCAAAATGGACGCTCTAATGATGCCCGATCAACCCCGGTTCGTTAAATGCCCGCATTGCCAGGCCCTTGTATGGATTAACGAACTTGAGGAAGTAGGAAGAGTCGAGCCAATCATCGGAGATCAAGTTTACGAAAACGCCAAGTCTTATGATCTACCGGATATTCAGGATTACCTTCTCGAACCAAGAAGAAGAGACTATGACAGGAAAAAGGAACAGTATCTTCGGGTACGCGCATGGTGGGCAGGAAATGATAAAAGGCGATATGAAGGTGAAAGAACACAAGCATTATCCGGTGACGAAATAGAAAACATGCAGGCTCTTTACGACATGCTTGATCCTTCCGATGACAACGATCGCCTAATGATGGCAGAAATAAAAAGGGAGTTAGGGCAGTTTGAGGAAGCAGAAATTCATCTTAAAAAGCCCTTTGCAAGTGAATTTTCGAAAACTGTCTCTGCTATCGGGCAATTGGTTCAAAGGCAAGATCCTTTCGTAGCCGAAATACAATTTGAAGACTAGCCAGCATGGCTGGACAATGTTGAGCCTGCCACAACAAACGCATGGAAATCGTTATAAAAGTCCACCTAGAGCTAAAGATAAAATAGACTTTTATACAAACCTTATATGCGGCTGTTATTTAAAAGGAACGAAAAGTTCCAACCCGTTACCCCTTGATTCCGGGAAACTATACGATGCGCACTTTATGGAGATAACTGCTCGTAAAGATTCATCGTATTTTCAAACGTACACTCCGCTACTTCCTCCACTGGAACCTTTTTGATCTCTGAGATAGCTTCCACCACCACCCTTGCATTGGCAGGTTCATTCCTTTCCCCGGGGTCTTTACCCAAGACGGGGCTATCAGTTTCAACCAGTAAAGAGGAAAGCGGGAGCCGCTTTACAAGCTTTTGCTTTTGCCTTGAGCGCACAACCGAGGGTGGGATGGAAAAAAAGAAACCGGCCTCAACACCCGGAAGCGCTGCCGATGCCTTGCCGTCAAAGGCATGCATCTGGACCTTCTTTGCCTCATTTTCTAGTAGCATCGAAATGGCATGTCTTCCGGCAGACCTCGAGTGAACATTGAGGGGCAAGGATAATTCCGTTGAGAGTTCTATGAACTTTCTGAATATTTCCTTCTGGATCTCTTTTTTCGAATCTTCCTTAACAATCCAGAAATCAAGCCCAACTTCACCGATCCCCACCAGTCTATTCCTTTCTTCGCGGATAAAAACAATCACTTTTTCGGCCTCTTCAAGATCCAAACACGATGGATAAAGCCCTGCCGCTACTCGAATCATTGGAAAGAGACCTCCAATCCGCAGATTTTTTGCCGCATCATCTATATCCTCGCTCACAGAGATTACTGTCTTAACACCCGACATTTCTGCTTTTTTCAATACTTCGGGAAGATCGCGATCAAAACTACTATCGCATAAAT
>JALSTM010000236.1 GCA_026983715.1 Desulfobacterales bacterium | reverse complement strand
CAGTGTCTCCGTTGATGATTCTCATCATGCAATCCTTAACATAACAATTGCTCCAGATGCTCCGACAGGGCAGCGAACAGTTGTCCTCAATACCGGTAGCGAGACCGCTGTTTCAACCGTTGCATTCAACGTAATGACAGGAAGGAGTACAATTTCTGGAAGAGTCCTCAGCCCCGGCGACGGTTCTCCACTATCCGATGTCACAGTAAGTATACAGGGTACCACACTGTCTGTAAAGACGGACAGTAAAGGTAACTTCACGCTGTCAGATGTGCCAACGGGAAAGTGGAGGCTTCTTGTTAACTCACCTAACCACGAGCTAGTTACAGTTTCATTTAATATAACAGCCGCGAAAGAAGTAGATCTCGGAACTTTTGAGCCAAAATCATTGGTTTATCAACCTGGTAATGAACCGAGTGTAAGCCTAAGAAGTATTCTGGGAAGAGGCATAACTGATTTCACCTCTATTAAAACGCTCGAAGAGGCCAAAGATCTCGTGAGAGATACCTACCTGTTTCTCGGGGGAGCGGATATCGGTGTGCTTGATGAGTACGGCAACCAACTGAATCCGAAGGTAAAGGAAGTTCCTTACGTTAGCATTACGGAGGAGGGGATAGAAGAGACTGCAGAGAGCCTTATTACTGGCGAGACTACTTCCCTGGGTGAGTTGCTGTTCAGTTTCACTTATCTATGGGACTGGAATGGTCAACGACCTAACCTTATCGAATGGTTGCATGCTATTCAAAATGCAGTGAATAGAGCGTGGCAGAACCCTGACGACCCCGAGTCGGCACTTTTCATAATTCTTTTCAATCAGGGAAAGCACCTGTCACCTGATCCACCTCAAATCGTGGCGGATACTCCACTAAATGCCCTTCAGGCACAGGTGATGTCAATGACCCTTTTTATCACAGCCTCAAAATCCCTTGATCCTTCTTGGGTTAATCAGCAGATTTTGGAAAGGAGTACAGAATGAGACTCTTAGCCTCACGTAATCTCACGATAGGGAGATATACAGCCCCAATACTGGTTTTGCTGGTATTGATTTCGACGCTCTTCTTTTTACCGGGTCTTACATTTTCGTCTGGGAACCCTCCCATAGCAGACGCGGGCTGGTCAGAAAGAATTGTCTACTTGCAAAGAAGTATAGAACTGGATGGTTCTGATAGCACTGACTCGGAAAATGATCCCTTGACGTACAAATGGGAAGTCATCACGAAACCTGCAAATAGCTCTGCTCAACTCCTTGACCGGGATGGTGAAACTGCAGATTTTACTCCCGATGTGGTTGGGCAGTACGTGGTTAGGCTTGTAGTAAATGATGGAACGAGTGATAGCGCCCCTTATGACATAAAAATCACTGCTCGCCGTCCTCCCTGGGCAAAAAAGAATGCTTTCATTAACGTAAAGTGTGAACTTCGGGCAGGCGATCCTTTGGATTCCGGAAATAGCACGATGTCATACGAATGGACAATTGTAAAAAAACCAAAGGGTAGCGATCCGTTGACCTACAACACCAATTCGGTGATAGCATATATTTCCCCTGACAAGGCTGGAGTATACGAATTAAGAGTAAACATAACCGATAATGCTGATGGGCGTTCGTTTTCCTTTATAACCGAGATCACTGCTCGTCATTATCCGTGTTCCGATGCCAATGATCCTCCCTATCCTTATGGAGTTGATAAGCCTTGGCAGCAGGTTTTGTGCGATATTGGTAAAGGAGTCCCCAACAAGATAGCGGACTTCGCAAAAAAAGAACTTAAGTTGAGAGTTAAGAATTTCTTTAGTCCCTTCATAATGGGAGGATCAGCAGCAAATGAGAAGGCGATGAAGCAGTTTCTGCACTTTTTCGGTGAGAAGGCTGACAGAATTAACTATAAGCGGGTAAGTCAGAGCATGGACCTAGGATGGCGAAAAGTCTGGCCAATGCTCAAAAAGGAAGCCAGTGATGGAGGATTTCTCGGACGGTTGAAAAATGAGGGTGTTAGCATTTTGAAGGATACTTTGGGTATTTTTAAAGCCGAGGCGGAGAAGTGCATCAAAAACATTATGTTCCTTGTGATGGACAAGATGATAGACCAGCTTATTGAGGATTCGCGGCCGCAGCCACCCACAATAGTTCGTCTCGAACTAGGTGATAAGGTAGAAGGGGGAAAGTACGTCAAGATATATTTCAAGCGATCACCGGGCGATAAGGGACCGGGCAAATCAGGAAACCTACACTTTTATTATAAGTTGTGGAGATGGAGTACAGGAAACAAAATCGTCCCGCTCTTCGTGGGAAAAGAGAACGGCCCGTATGGTCCTCTTGCTACGGGCCCGAATAATGACCAGGAACCACTGGTGTTTTATGACCCAGTACCACCTGAAGGAAACAACTACTATCGTGTACAGGCTATTAGAATTATAGGTAAGTCGCAAATCGAAGAAAAAACATGGGACGAGATGCAATTTTGGATCGAACAACTGGCCGGGGTGGCATGTCCACCTTTGGCTGCCCAGATATCCTACGTAAAAACTTACAGCGATAGGGCCTTGAAGATCCTTAAAGGCATAAAGTTTCAAAAAAGTAAATTAAGTATCCCGGAAAACATCTACGTTCCCAAACCTTTTGAAAGGGGGCCATTACCAGTGAGCTTGGCAACCAATTATAGCACTGGAGAAGTCTTCGCCAGTCTCCCCTTTACAAATAGCATTTATAGAATCAAAGGAGATACTCTGCAGTTGTTTGTTAACACGCATTTTAAAGACCCTCATCAAGTGGGTCTTGCTATAGATTCTGCAGGGAATATTTATTCAGATAACTCGGCAAGCGATGCGAAATTCGGTGGACGAATCTTTAGGTGGAATGAGAATGGAGTAAGGCAGCTATTTGGCACTGTCAATTATTTCAGCCAGATGCTTGGATACTCAAAGCCATGTGCGGTTCAATCAATGGTAACAGGTTGGGCAGGAGAAGAAAAACTTTTTATTACAGATCTCTATGAGGGTGTTCTCAAAGAACTGGTTATACCACCCAAAGGTCTGCCGTCAAACGTGAATCATCATGTGGCCCAAACGTTGGTGAAAGAACCAAGTATTGAAGTGAATAACAAAACAAGCATGTGTGTCAATGGTTTTGGAGAGGTGCTTCTAACGGGAGGAAACAATGTTTTTAAGATATCCCCGGAACACACGGTTGAAACCATTTTTGCCGATCCAACACCTTTCACCGAACTTGCTGGGATAGATACGGATTCATACGACACGATTTACCTTTCTGATTATGGTTCGGGAACCATATATGCGTTCACATCAGAGGATATCATGTTTCCAAGTTCGTCCTCAGAGCTCTCCGACCCTGCATATATTTCGCTCCACACACTTGTAAGCGGACTAGATCGCCCTGGAGAGTTAAGGTTGACTGCTGATCAGCATGGACTGGTATGGTTTTCTGGAAGTGGCTTCTCACATCACGTCTTTGGTCTTTCTGGGAGAATAATCAGTTCAGAGACTGGTGAGCCGCTCGTAGGAGCTCTAGTTTCCTGTGAGGATAGAGGAACCGTTCAAATGACAAAAACAAACATCTATGGTGTTTTCCACTTGCCTGGACTTTCTTTATCAGATTTTTCTAGGGAACTTGCTCTCTTGGTACGATACAGGAATCAAAGTGGCACTTACAGAGTTTTTTTGAATGCTAGAGGAGAGACGTTTATCGACCCCCTCATTTTTACTCCTGACGAGGTACCAACCGAGGTGTCCGACGAACCTCCCGTGGTGATTCAGCCAGACCCACCTGCGCCTATGACCGTGTTGGTTACCCCGGGGGAAGTAACTTTCTTTGATAACATGGAGGTAACCATTCCAGGTTTTCAACCACCTGCTGGACATGAGTTTCCTCCCCAGCCATCTACCAAACCGGGTGCTCCTTTAGTCGAGATAGTTAATCCGGTGGATGGTTTGAAGACAGTATTCGATGAACTTGCAATTGTTGGAGTTGTGAGTGATCCGAGGGTATCAAGGGTGGCCTTAGAAGTAAATGGAAACATTCGGAATGTTGATGTGAATGATCGAAAATTCACGGCAACAGTGCCGATACAGATCGGGCTGAATCATATCAAGGCCATGGCAACAGTGGTTGAAAATGGTGAATCTCTTACCGGAAGGTCTGAGTCGGTAAACATTCGCAGACTCAGTACGGAAGAGACTCCTGCAACGGGTATGATCAGCGGAATTCTGAAGGATAAAACAACGGGAAATCCTGCTTCGGGGATTAGGGTCGAACTTGTTGGAACTGACAAGTTCGCAATAAGTGATCCTCTAGGAACATGGCAGATAGCTGATGTCCCACCTGGCCTTGTTACCATACAGATTTTACCGTAGAACAATGGGAGCAGTATGATGAGTTGCGTACAAGGGATTCTATCGAAAAAAAGATTTATATCTCTGACAATGCTTTTTGCTCTGCTGTTTGTGATGAAATTGCCAAAAACCTATGCCCTGATTAATGTGAACGTAAAGGGTCCGGCTGGAGAAGCATCGCAGAGTCTTCCCGATAGCGGTGGGGAGTTTTCTCTCAACATACCCTTAAAAGCAAACTCGGTTAACAAAATCATCGTCACTGCTGAAGATGAAAACGGAAACAGTGCCTCGAAGGAGATTTCCATTACACAAGTGTCCCTTGAGTCTGTTGTTGTCTCAAAAGTGACAACAGAAAGGCTCTCCGTTGAAGAGGTTGAAAAACTAGTCAACGAGGGTGTTATCGATCTAGATGATCCTGAAAATTATAATGTTTCTAAGTTTGACATAGTTTTTACGATAAGCGGGAAACAAACCCATTTTCATGTCCCCGTTGTAATTCCAAAAACCAAAGAGGAAGGGGGCCATGAACAGCTTGAAATACCAAAGGACAAAGGTTTCGGAAAGTTAAAGGAGAACTGGCACGTAGTTGTTTTTGATCAAGAACTCGACTTGGCTAAAGAACAAGTAAGGATCCCGGGTGTTATTGTCATGGAAGGGCGAATTAAAAGCCTGAAGGAGTTCTTCAGGGTGGGGCTAATCTTGATGAATACCTCCGGGGTTTTTACGTTAAGGAATGTGAAAGCAAATGTGGAATTCCCAAATGGTGGCCTTTCCTGTACCCTGCCCAAAGATGGTATCGTCTCATTTGGTGAGATATTGCCTGGTAATGCTAGCAGTCCTGGACAAAAAGAAGAGCAGTTTATCATTCGGGGGGACAAGCTTGGGGTTCGCAAGATAAAATTGAATTTTGGAGGTGAAGTAACGGGTCCAGGTATTCAGGAGGATGCTCCTGTTCCGTTTAACGGAAGTGCTTCCACAACTGTTGAGGTCAAAGGCCCTCCAACTTTTACTGTAAGAGTGAATCATCCAGAAGAAGTTGAAGCAGACACTCCATATGAGATGGAAGTTAGTATAACCAATACAGGGGACATACCCGCCATGTATGCGAGCCTTGAGATGGAAGTGGGATCGGATGCAGAAATTGTAAGATGCGAAGTTGACGATCAGGGACTGGAACCGGTTTGCAAAAAGATGCAGGGATCCGACATTAGAAACCTTGGACACATTTTACCGGGGGAAACGATAAAAGAAACTTTCACCATTAATCCTCTCAAAAGTGGTAAGGTTTCTTCATGCCTTGGCATTGCTGATCAGAATATAACTTTACAGGTTACGGTCGGTGATATCGGCTGCATGAGTGGACATTTTCCACCAGAAAGGAGCAGTGATGATTTCCGGCCAACAGTTAATATAGTCCCTTCTCCTAATTCTACAGGAGTTAGCGTCGAAGCTCCCGTTGCGGCATTTTTCAGTAAGTTGATGGACACAACCACCATCATTACCGGTGAAGGTGGCACTTTTAATATTTATGATGCAAGTGGGAATATTGTTCCGGGACAGTTAAGGTTCGAAGATATAGGTGACAAAACAGTGGCAATATGGCAGGTAAATGATGGAGATGCCAACAAATTCAAGGAGAATACCCGCTATACTGTAATTCTGTCACAGGATATCAGGGATACTCTCGGTCATAATCTGTACAACGATTGGGAAAGTAGTTTTACTACCACCGGAAGTCTTGAGGATGATGTTGATCCACCAGCTATTACGCTTTCGGTTGAACCTCCTGTTGATCCCAACAACGTGTTGCCAGGGCAAGTTATAGAGTTGAATGCCTATACTGTAGATCAGGGTAGCGGTATAGGGGAAGTTGTATTAAGGCTGAAAGATCTAAGTGTTGAAAATGATTCTTATCACCTCGTTGATGAAAAAAGTGTTCTTAAGGGTAACAAACCACCTTTCATATTTGTCGTTGATTCTGGAAAACTTGTCCCTGGTCATACTTACCAAGTAAGGGCAACTGCGTATGATAAAAGTGGTAACTCTCAAGATGCTACACTGGCTCTGATAGTGGCAGATTCCGCAGCACCACCGGTGATTGAATTCCCGGACAATTTGCCTATTTCAGTTTTGCAAGGAATATCACTTAATATAACCCCAACTGTATCTTACGGAGTAAATAGAGTTCAATACTACTTGGATAATGAAACTGCAGCTTTTCGCACAGTAACATTTGCGCCTTTTCAGGCGTCTGTGGACACCCTTCATCTAACCCTGGGTGAGCATTTAATTAGGGCTGTAGCAACAGATGGGCTCAATCAGCAGTCAGAAATTACTCACGAATTCACTGTGGTGGAGAACCCATCTGTTCCTACGGTAAGCCTGGAAGGGATCCCAGACGGAGCAAAATTTTCGCAGGGTACTACAGTTTATGTTAGCGGAAACGTCGAAGATTCTATAGGAATTTCTTCGGTTAACTACTACCTTGACAACCTTGTCGGAACGCCAGTTGCCTCTGGAGTAGGTACAATTACAGTTGATACCTCCGGCTTGTCCTTAGGAAACCATAGGTTGTATCTAGTCGCCATTAATCAGTTGGGTCATAGTAATGACCCTAGTGAACCAGCCTCTTATGTTGATTTCCAAGTAATCGAGAAAGGGTCCGGTTCTCCCCCGGAATCTCCGGCGATAACAAGCGTATCGTATCCACAAAACGGTCTTGTGGAAGTGAATGGTAATACTGTTCCCGGGTCTGAGGTTCATATTACAAACTCAACAAGGGGATTTACCGCAGTCTATTACGCCGATAGTTCAGGAAATTTCAGGGGTGAAATAGGTGGTGAGGCAGGGGATAACATAAGTATTGTGGCATATGATTTTTCCCAATCACAGGACCCCAGCGAGGAGACGACGGTGACGGTCCCCGCTCCTCCTGTGTTGGACCATATCGTGGTTTCCCCTTCTTCCATGAGCTTTGATGCTGCAAATGCGTACCAGGATATCACGGTTACCGGATATTACGATAATGGCAGTTCAGCCAACTTGACATCAAGTGCCTCATTTTCTTCCAGCAACCCACAAGTGGCTTCTGTGAGTGACTCAGGCAGGGTGGTTGCCTTCTCTAGCGGAACAGCCACCATTACGGTGAGCGTAGGAGGTTTTGAGCAGACCATCCCCGTCACTGTCAATATTGTAACCCTTGAATCCATATCAGTGGATCCATCGAATATCACCCTTGCTTAC
>JALSTM010000235.1 GCA_026983715.1 Desulfobacterales bacterium | reverse complement strand
TTGCCTTCCTGATTTCGTTCTCAGCGATGCAAAGATATCTGGCCGCCAAATTTTTGAGTTTCCGTAGAATTATCACGGCAATCTCAGATGGAGAGTATTCCCTACCTTCAATCTTGTACCGCTTGTCTGTGCCGATGAATCTTTTCGGATATGCTACGATTTTCTCCCGATCACGCCCAAGCATCAGGTTACGCGCCAACTCACCAACCCATGCCGTCTGGTGGTCCCGGAAGGCAACCACAGATGGCGTTGATAGGTTTCCTCTCTCGTTGGGCAAAATTATCGGAGTTCCGTTAACAACACATCCTACCATTGATGTTGTTGTACCCAGGTCTATCCCTATTGCAGGTTGTTCTTGAACCATAATATATCTTCAATTAAGTATTAGTGGGCAATGCCCATTAAATCTTACGCGATTTGCAAAATATCTCGCCATCTTAGTATTAAAACGAAGCCTGCAACGTCAGAAATATGACGTTTTCTTGAGGCATTTGTCCTGTTCCTAGTTAACTGCTTGAATGCCGGTTTTTTGAGTTTTCCAACATCATGGTGGAACTGATCCGGCATTTGGCACTTCATCAGTCGGTTGTGAAAGCGTCTCCCTTCGACGTAGACGATAGGAGACAAGCCAACTGTTAAACGTGAAAGCCAAGCATCCTGGCAATTCGGGTAGCAATAACTGTACCGATGCTTTTGTTGCTTAAAAAAGAGTAATGCTCAGCTTTCTATCTCTATAATTTATTGAAATACTGAACATAATGGCTTCGTGCCCAATTAATCTATTTTTGTTTTTAGGAAACATACGTCGATGTATTGACGTAAGCGTCGGTATAAAACGCAATGAAGTTGGTTGTAGAGGGCGACATGGAATTTGACTCCTCGGAAATCCTGATTTAGAGTACGAAAAACAATTGCTATCAAAAGGCCGGTCATGAACGAAAAAGGCGTAGTATTTTTCCCTGACCCATACCTGGAAGCCACTCCGGGGGATTGGGGAATTGATGACTATACTGATGTGTTTTTTAAAACAGAAGATGGAGTACGACTTCACGGGTGGTTCGTGGATGCTCCCGACAAAAGAGCCGTGCTTCTGTGGTTTCATGGCAATGCCGGCAATATAAGTCATCGCCTCGAAAATTTGAAACTCCTCCATGAAGCTTTACACATACCTATTTTTATTTTCGATTACCGTGAATATGGCCTTAGCGAAGGAAACATTTCGAAAAAGGGGACTTTTTTTGATGCCGAAGGGGCCTTCAAGTATTTAACGTCAGAGAAAGAGTTTTCTAAGAAACAAATTTTGCTTTTTGGCCGTTCTCTGGGAACTGCACTAGCCGCGTACCTTGCTAGCAAGTACAGGTGCCTTGGGATTGTTCTTGAGGCTGCGTTTACTTCTACGGATGACATGATGCAGCTTTATTTTCCTTCCGGGATACCTTTTCAAACCTCAGCCACAAAATACGATACCATGTCCCTAATCCATCGGATAAAAGATCCCATCCTTTTCCTTCATGGCGAATATGACTACACCATACCGGTTTCCATGGCAGAGAAGCTCTATAGAAAGGTACTGGGCCTAAAGAAGTTTTTCTTGGTAAGGGGAGCCGACCATAATAACACCTACATTGTTGGGGGAAAAAACTACTTCGAAGTATGGAAGGATTTTTTGAACTCATGTTTTAGCATATCCAGGAAAAACATCTGCGAGGCGGATGACGGAGAGATAGTCCCCGGGGGCGGGAAATGATGGCGAGGCAATTCCTGGACAACAAGGGGCTCATAGATGGCTTGTTAAGTGCCTACAAAGCGGGAGATCTGGTTTTAACTCCGAGTAAAAGACTTGCTCACCGCATAATTCATTGCCACAGGCGTTTGATGATTGAGAGCGAAATCACCGGTTGGGAACCCCCACGGGTGGTCTCGCTTGCGTCCTGGATAGGAGAACTGTCTTTGATAAGGAATATCCCAGAGGTTGCGTCAAGGTATCTTCGATGGGCGATTTTTCTGGAAATTACTGATGATATCAATCCCCCGGAGCCGTTAACGAGAAACATAAGACTTGCCAGATTTCTTGATAATGCTCTTTCGGCCTTAATAAGACACAACGTTAAGTGGGATGAATTTCCAGAAGGTGATGGTTACCTCTATCTGTGGAGAAACAGGGTCTTTCGGCGCTTTTTTAAAGCTATCAGGTCAAAAAAACTGATTCACCCCGAGGAAGTTCCTATCTTCGCAAGTTCTGCCGCGGAACTTCCAGTATACTTACCAGAGAATCTTCACCTTGTCCTTCTTGATACCTTGTCCCCATCGGAACAGGAACTCATGTCAATAATCAGCACAAAGGTCAAAACGCTGCAATGGGGGGTGGTTGAGGATATCCGGCGAAGGAAGGATGTGGAATGGATATCTTTTGCAGATCCCGACGAAGAGATTAATTGGGCTGTAACAGATGTTCTTGAAGCATCGACGAAATTTCCCTTGCATTCCTTGGGAATCGTCGTCATGGACCCTGAATCCCAGATCCCGATACTCGAAAGATGCCTGGCAGAAATCATAGGGAAGCCAGTGGAAGGTTATTACGGCTCGTACAATATTACATACGGAAGTTACCTGGCTGATACTGGTCTTTTTAAAGCAATGTTACTCCCTTTAAGATTCTGGCTTGAAGGCGAACCCCGGCAACTTTTAAATTCTTTCCTGTTATCAAGTTACTATGGCTTGTGGCAGGGAAAAAGGGATGAGATCTCAACGATTGATCTTGAATTTAGGACTAAGAACATTCACAGGAATGTATACGGTGTTTTCAGACAGATTGCTTTAACGGACACGTTTTCCCCTCTACTAATGCCTGAAACATGGATGGATCAATTTGTAATGCTCAGGAATTTTCGCGGAAGAGTAGAAGAGTGGTTTTCATGCCTGGAGAACTTTTGGAAAAAGGTTTCTTTCCCGGTATTGGGAGATGAAATTGATGAGATTGCCTGGAAGCATCTCCGGGAGATGCAGATTTGCCTGGCACAGAACCTGGACGAACAAGTTCTAAATTTAAAAGAATTTTACGAATGGTTAACAATTGCTGCCGGTGATACCCTTGTTTCTTCAGTGGGCTATGAAGATGCAGGGATACAGGTGATGAGCCCTCTTGACGCTCGGGGTCTCTACTTCGATAGGCTCTGGATTTTAGGCCTCACCGGTAATAGCTTTCCACAACCGGTTCGTGATATCCCGTTTCTTTCCCCGCGTGAAGCAAAATACGTGCAGGGGTGCACTCCCGAAAGTCAGTGGCATTTTGCCAGGAGTCTCTTTTCCAAGCTACTTGGAGCTTCACCTAACATTGTTGTAACGAGACATTCTGTTTCAAAATCAGAAGTAGTTCCCTTATCTCCTTTTTGGGGCGAAGGCGAAGTAAAGAAGAAATACAGCATATGGAGAAATGAAACGGGCTGGTGGGTTAGATCAGACATCTTCGGGCAGGCAATCGACGGCGCCCGATCACCTTCCGCTTGGGCCCTGCCGGATAATCTGTTGACACCGCCGGTTAGCATCGGAGAAATCAGCGTAAGCGACCTTGAGTTATTACTCCAGTGTCCTTTTAAGTTCCTCGTTGAATCTCTCCTGGGAATTGAACCGTTAAAAGAGGAAACAATAGGTATTCACCCCGTGGACAGAGGAATCTTATTGCACAGGGTTCTTGAAAAGTACGTGAAAAGGGTCATTGATGAGGATATTTCTCTGGATTCCGAGCGAGCAATAGAAGTGCTGGAAGACGTGTCCAGAAAAATTATGGCGAAAATGGAAGGTTCACCTTACCACGATTTGGAACTGAGACGCTGGCTAGATAGTGAAAGGGGCCTTTTGACAGCATGGGTGGAAGTTGAAAGAAGGAGACTAACCGAAGGATACAGGTGGAAGTTTGCTGAAGTGCCTTTTGGTGGGCTAAAGGTGGGGAAACTCATTCTCAGGGGTAGGATAGATAGAATAGATACCAAAGATGACGGACGGGTCGTATGCCTAGAGTACAAGACAGGGGCGGTGCCAAGCAGGAAAAACGTTTTCGGGTACATGACCCAGCCCCAGCTTCCGTCTTACTTTCTGGCCATAAGAGAGGGTCTAGTCAAGGGTTTCCACCAGAGATCGAAAAACTCAGATCAAATAACAACAATCGTAACGTGCTATGCGAGTTTAAAAAAAGCGAGCGAAGTAAGGATAGTAAGATATGAACCTTCAAATCAAAGCTGGGGAGAATTCATTGATGAGTGGAAAAGTAAGATTAACGAAAGGCTCGAACCTGTGTTAATGGGGATTTTTGACGCTATACCATTGCCTTCGCCTGAAGAAACAGGCAACTCTCCCTGTAGATTCTGCCCTTTTCACTTGCTTTGTAATAGATTTTCTGTCGCCGGTGAGGTGGAAGATTATGGTTAAGATACCGGATATACTTGCAAGAAAACAGGCTCTTGATATTTCTCGGCATGTCCACGTGGAGTCCCCTGCAGGTGCCGGCAAAACAGGCCTTATTATCGAACGAATCTTGATGCTTCTCTCGGTTGTTAACCATCCGTCGGAAATTCTTGCCATGACCTTCACCAGAAAAGCAGCAGCGGAGATGAAAGACAGAGTACTAGGGATTTTAAAGGCTGCCGATGAAAACAAAATTAGTGATGATGAATACCTAAATTCGCTTCTTGAGAAAGGTAAGAAAGTTCTCTCTAAGTATCGGGGCGTCCGTCGCGAAATGCTTTTGTCAGGGGCGGAATTGCAAATAACCACCATCCATGGGTTTTGTCTGCGGGTATGTAGAAGAGCCCCTCTTGAATCCGGTCTGGAACCGGGTCTTAGGCTGGTGGAGGATAGGGAGCAGGAAAGGTTGCAGGAACTTGCTGCAAGAGAAATGATAAGAGAATTACTGTCTCGACCTACGGATGATCCCACCAGGAAGGCCCTCGAATCGAGACTCCTAATGCACAACATGGATACTCGCGGAATAATCCGTGAAGTTAGCAGTCTCATAGCAAAACGAGATCAGCTCGGTGACCTTTTAGTAGAGTTGCCTTTCATGGACAATAGCGAGGTCTTCAGGGAAAGATGTCAGGAAAATCTGGCGAAAATTATAGGGACACGCTTGGAAAAACTAAGGGAAAAAATTGAAAATACTCCACTTGGTAAAAACTGGGATGAGTTCATAAAATATCTTTCGGATCATGGGGCTGAATGCCTAGATATCTTTCCTGCACGCTGTCCTTCAGGGAACTGGAGGGACCTTGAAGAATGGCAGAATCTTGCAAACGTGTTTCTTACCCAGAGTGGCAAAATTCGTAAAAGATGGGGGCCTAAAAGCGGAGGGATGCCCAAGGGATTCTCAAGTACTGATTGGTGTAACGCTATTTTAGCCTTTGATGACGAATTTATAGAATCCCTGCACGAGGTGAGAAACTACCCGGCAGAGAGTGCTCTGTGGGAAGAAGTTGCCGCAATGGAGGACCTTGTTCTCATTGTTTCGGCAGCTCTGGAAAAGTACCGAAACATTTGTCGTTCTCTTGGAGTGATGGACTATGTGGATGTTGAACTGGGGGCATTGAAAGCGTTGGGAAGTGTTGAGAACATTACTGACAGCCTTCTTTTCTGGGATAGATCTATAAAACATATTCTGGTGGATGAATTCCAGGATACGAGTGCAACGGAATACCGGATCATTCAATTCCTTGTAAGTGGATGGGAAGCGGGAGATCGTAGAACGCTTTTCGTTGTAGGTGACCCAAAGCAGTCTATCTATCGGTTCAGAAAGGCTGATGTATCCATATTTTACAAGGCGGAAGCCGGAGTGGAACGCCCAGGGGCAGATCCGATTAAGTTAAATCCTGTTAAGCTCCATACGAACTTTCGTTCTGCAGACAACTTGGTGGAATGGACTAATCAAGTGTTTGGCGAAACTATCATGTCCAGGCCAAGGGTGGAATACGAAGAGGTTAAATTTATTGAAGCAGTCGGATGCCACGAGAATATCGATGGAGATGATGTTAGTCTGGCACTCTTTGTTCCGGAATCAGAGGATGATTTGCCGAGGAATCGAGAAGCCCTTTACCTCGCAAAGGCGGTTGCCGACAGGCTTGAAGTCCTTCGCACCGGTGAAACCATTGGTATCTTACTTTTTACGAGAACTCACCTACCGGTCTACCTGAAAGCGTTCAAGAAAATGAAGATCCCGCTACAGGTAAAAGAAGGGCTAAAACTTGCCGAAGTTCCGGAAGTTGTCCATCTTGCAAGCCTGGCCAGGGCAATAGTGCGGCCTCATGACCAGCTTGCCTGGATAGCCTGCCTGAGGTCTCCATGGCTTACGTTACCCATATCAGTGATCAGGGAGATTGTTGAGTCAGAAGGAGAAACCGTATTTCGGAAACTAAAAAGCCTTGAAACAAGGTTCGGTGAACTTAGACAATTCAAAAAAGCGATGATTGAGGCAAGATCGAGGATTGGAAGAGACAAACTCGGTGAAGTTCTAAAAAAAACATGGACTACCCTGGGGGGGGCAAGAAAAGTTGCATCTTTTGCTGGCCTGGAAGGACTGAAAGGGTGTCTCAAATTTCTTGAACAGCTCTGTGAAGAAGAAAAAGGAACCCCGGAGGAAACCCTGGAGCAGATGGAATTCTTGCTGGAAAATCTGTACGATCCTGGAGAGCTTTCCTCGGGAGATTCCCCGGTCTACCTCATGACAGTTCATGGAGCCAAGGGGCTCGAGTTTGATCACTGTTTTATCCCCTGGCTTGATTATCAACCCTTGAGAAGCGGACAAGGAGAAAAACCGGCATACCTTTCTGCAAGCCTCGACGGTGTACCTGTTATAGTTTCGCGACCTGACAAGAGAGTAGAAAGCAAAAACAGTGTCTATGACTTTTTTTTCAAGATTGAACAGAGAAAAATAGTCGCTGAAGCCAAAAGATTATTTTACGTGGCGGTGACAAGGGCAAGGAAATCCCTTTTTATGTCAGGCATATGGAGCGGTAAATCCTTGCCGGAAAGCCCCCTCGGATGGGTGTTGAGACACCTTGGTATAAAACCCAAATCCGAGAATGCCGGGGAAGCGAGGTACGGATCTACCCTGGTTCAGTTTAATCCTGTGGCAGAAGTTACCGATAAAAGGGTAGAAAAATATTTTATACCACCTCCGCGAGAGCATGCCAGTTTCAAACCGGAACCAATCCCTTTCAAGGTATCCAAACCATCTGGTCTGGGGTACGAAGGATCCGGATCGGAGGATGTCATGGATGAAGGAACACTCTATTCGAAAGAAAAAGGAACGGTGGTTCACAAGATCATAGAACAATTGTCGAGGGGCCTCGATTTGCCGGACATTCCCTACGTTGAGCGTTTACTGCGTTTCCAGGGGGTCCCACCTGCCGAAAGTGAGAAAATTGCCCGTGAAATTCTTGGAGAGTTGGAAAAATGCCTGCTAGACCCGTTCTTTAGATGGATTACTAGCAATGATTTCCCTTGGAGCGCAAGTGAATGGTGTGTTGAATCTATTGCCGGCGAGAATACCATCATTAGCGGCGTGATTGACCGGGTGGTTTTTGACGGTGAAAAGTTCTGGCTGGTGGATTTCAAGACCCATCGTCCGCTTGATAATGAAAGCACTGATGACTTTGTTAAACGAATGAAAAGGAAATTTAGTCTTCAATTGAATGAATACAAAAGACTTCTGTCTTCGACTAAAAATGTGCCTTATGAACAAATACGAGCCGGGTTGCTTTTGACTAATCTTCCCAAATGGGTAGAAGTTTAG
>JALSTM010000234.1 GCA_026983715.1 Desulfobacterales bacterium | reverse complement strand
AAATAAACGACTCGCTACTGACCAGGTAAAGGGTATGCCCCCGGTATTCTTGAGTGCTGTATGAAGAATCATTTTTAAGCCATGAATTCAATTTGATGGCCATTGAGCCAAGCTGCGCTTTGGCATTTAGTCTGAAAAATAATACAAAATCCGGGGTTAGATTATTGTGAGACAGAAGATTGTTGCTCCTGTCATCCTGCCTGTTATCGCTTTTAACCCCACCTTTTTCCTCCTGAGCTGGTGGCAGGAGCACCAGGGCAAAATCATTTCCGAAAAGAGATTTCAGGTTTTCTTCATTTATTGAAAAGCCAAGAGTTTTTTCTGTTTCTCTCAAGGACTCTTTAAATTGGGTCCATCCATCGGAAGCAACCAGGTTTTTCACCAGCTTATTACCATTAAGTGTGCCATAATAATTAGATTTTTTGAACCTATCCCACACTTGCCCCATGCCCAAGAATTCCACGTAGAAAATAGGTTTTTCCCTCAACAACTGGGTGAAGGGTACAGTGCTGCAACGCGTACTCATACGTTTTTTCAAAACAATCCAGCCAAAAATTCCACCAGCTATCAAGACCAGTAAAAAAATCCCAATAATCGCTTTGCGCATTTACATCTCCTTGCCACAGTTAGGAAACCCTCGGTCGTCCCCTGTACTACCTAGAAGCTGCCAGTAGCACTGCAGTGCTCCAATGCTTTCCCCTTCTAGCTGTATCACACTAAAACAATCCAATCGGCATGGTTTGACCAGTTCGGGTCAACCACAACGAACAATAAAAGTCTCTGCTAAGACCTATCTAGAGCCGAAGATAAAATGGGCTGACATATAAACGATCAAGGTTCATTCTGTAATACACTGATCCGCAGGTTCGTCAAACCTAAAATAGATTTCATAAACTCCGCCTTCCAGATGAGTATGAACAACGTAACCAACCTTGTGGAAAATCTTTAACATGCCCCTGTTGGAAGCCAGTACGTAAGCACAAAATCCGGAAATTCCCTTACTTTTCGCAATCTCGCAGAGGTAGTGCAACAAGAATGTACCGATACCTTTTCCCTGCCATTCGGCTCTTACTGCGAAATCAACCTCGGCCATGTTGGTATTTTGGTCTAAAATGTACCGCCCAAGTGCTATGATCTTCTCCTCACCAATATCACCTATAACCCCAACTATTGCCATTTCGTGTTCATAATCGATGTTAACCATTGCCTGAATGTTTCTGTGAGGGAAAACTTTCATGGCTGACAGGAACCGGTAGTAGATATCTTCATCCGGAAGCGAGTAAAAGAACTCCTGGAGTGCCCTTTCGTCTGTAGGCCTTATGGGACGAAAGAAAACCTTCTGGTTATCAGGTGGAAAAATCTGGTAAGTTTCCCATTGTCCCGGGTAAAGGGGTTCGTAGATAGGAGGCAGAATTTGGTCTTCATACACGTAACGCACCTGTTTTGCTGCCCGCAAAAGGTCTTCCCGGAACCTGGGGTGCGCGATGTTGATCAACGCGAGAGCCCTTTCTCGGATGGTTTTCCCGAATAAGTGTGCTATGCCGAATTCAGTTACGACAAATTCAATGTTGCTGCGAGGAGTAACCACACCTGCGCCCTTCATCAGGTGGCTTACAATTCTGGATTTTTTCCCATCAGGGGTAGTGGAAGGCAAAACGATAATTGACCGTCCCCCTTTGGATCGGGATGCCCCCATCATGAAGTCAACGTATCCGCCAATGCCGCTGTAAATCTTGTGTCCTAGGGAGTCAGCGCAAACCTGCCCTGTTAAATCTACTTCTATGGCAGAATTCATTGCTACCATTTTATCGTTGCGTGCTATAACTGAACTGTTATTTACATACTCAGTCGGATAGAACTCGACCGTAGGATTATTATCTACGAAATTGTAAAGTTCCTTGGTTCCCATGCAGAAACTTGCAATCATCTTTCCGCGATGAATCGATTTTTTCTTACCCGTTATAACGCCTTCCCGGACGAGCTGTAAATGTGCATCGCTCAGAAATTCCGAGTGTACACCAAGATCCTTCTTATTCTTCAATTTAACCAGAACGCTGTTTAGAAGATTACCAATGCCGACTTGAATTGTTGATCCGTCATCTACGAGCTTAGATACGTACCCTGCTATGCGTTCAGCCACCGCGCTTTGAGTTGGAAAAACCATCTCAACGAGAGGTTCGTCATGTTCCACGAATGCGTCAATCTCACTAAAGTGGATAAAAGTATCTCCCAGCACCCTTGGCATGAACCTATTTACCTGGGCTATAACCGTCCTGGCGCTTTTCATCGCAGATTTAACAATGTCAACTGATACACCTAGTGAGCAAAAGCCATGTTCATCAGGGGGGCTGACCTGTATCATTGCCAGATCTATGGGCACCAGGCCTTTTTTGAACAGGTCGGGAACCCTTGACAGATATACAGGGGCATAATCGGCACGGCCTTCTCTTATCGCTTCCCTGGCCTTCCCTGAAACAAAAAAACTCCTTAATCGGCAACGCCCTTCATAACATTCTTCGGCTACCGGATTGATTCCAAGAGAGAGTCCTTGAACAAATTCAAGGTCGTGGTAACACGGCAAGACTTTCTTAAGTTCAGACAACAAATGCTGTGGTTCTCCACACCCGGTACCAACAAAAACCCGGTCGCCGTTTGCGAGGTAGATATTGAAAGCCTCGGGGGCGGAAATAACCTTAGCCCGGTAGGATACTCTCCATTTTGTTAGATACTTCATTTCAGCAATAACCCGCTCACCACATTTACTAATCCCCATATAACATCAAGGGGCAGGTGTTGCTCGATAGTGGAATCAAAGTTAACCGATACACTTGCAGGAAATTCATCGTCCTCCATCCACAGTATGTAAATGAGGGGAATTCTGGGGAAGGGCCAAACTTTAAAGGCTGCATCCCCTAGAGCCACTTTTTCGCCCCCTAGCTTTTCGCCAGCGCGAAAGAACCCCTTTTCATCTTTCCTGTACCTGCTTTCAAGTTTTCCCGTGGATAATTTGTGTGGGCCCTTAAAGAAAAATTCGCCCCCTTTTATCCCCTTTTCGTTGACATAGACGTTTGACAGTTCAACATCCTTCGCTTCAAGAAGGTAGGTTAATACCACGAGGTACAGTTGAAAATCGCTGGTGATCCTACTCCTTGGATTTTCAGGAAAGATGAGACGGTCACGGGGATTGCAAATCAGGGTTTCATTTAAAAAAGGTATTTTATAAACGCCACCCCGATCATCGTACTTTACCCTCGCCCTTTTGACCACATCTTCCGGAACTTGAACCAATAAATTTTCCCAGAGCACCGGATCTATATTCCGAGGATTCTCGTACCTGCTCCCGCCCTTTTCAATATCTTCAAGTATCTGGCAGATGAGAGATTCGGATTTTTCTCGATGTACTTCCGGCACAAGTAGCCGTCCCCAGCCTTTCTGGGGTATGTAAATACCGTCATATGCAGTATCATGAAAGGATCTCACGATAACAGGGATGCCTTCATTTTCCAACGCACCCTTCAGTAAATCCGCTTCAAACTGGTTCGCAAGAGTATGAACGCTTACGAACTCATCCGGACTTCGATCTTTCATTTAATTCCCTCTCGTTTCTGGCTATTCCACGTTCCACGAGGCCAGCCTGTTCTAACCTTTCCATAAGCCCTTGCCGTAGCTCCGGGTCGACTTCCTTGAAAAACGGCTCGCATTCGCTAATATCCGCTTCTCTCTTCACTACTGCTGCGGCAAAGGCCAAGCACGTAGGTAAACCGCACTCTCCGCAATTTGTACCGGGTAACGCTTTAAACACGTCCAGAGGACCAATCTCAAGCTTTTTTTCGTAAACCGGGGAGATAGAACCACGCATTTTTTCTGTTTCGTTGATAAAGTTCTTCCAGTGTTCGCAGATTTCTTTCGCCTCTCTGCTGTCTTTTATCCTGGTTATGGTTATTTCCTTTGGTTTAATAGCAATTATATGGTACTTCTCCGGGTAATTGATAACATTCGTCCCATGGATATAGGTACATCCCGGTAGCCGTGCTGCTATGTAAGGAAGGAGTTCCGATATGTCATCCTCAAAATTCATGATAAGGTTAAAGTGAACCGACGTGGGTAAGCATTCGATATTGATCAATTTGTAAGAATAGTTTCTTATGCCCATTTAAACACCTACGTTAAATTTATCCGAATTTTTGGGCCAACACGACAAGGGCTACACTTCCCTTCCCGATTTCAACGTCTCAAAGGCCCAGTTTATCTCCTTGAACTTCTCCTCGGCAAGTTCTCGGAATTCTTCACCAAGATGAGAAACCTTATCAGGATGATACTTTGCCGCTTTACGATGATACGCCCTTTTTATCTCCTCGATTGTTGCGCCACGGTCCACTCCAAGTATTTCATAAGGGTCTTTTTGTGCCCGATTACTTTCGTTGGAGGCACCTTGATTAAAACCACCCCCTGTTTCCCACGACGAGGAATACTCACCTTGGTTTTGGTAATAGGAGTATTCTTTTTCGTATTGGCTCCTCGCTTTTATATGCTGCCAGAGATAGTAACAGGCAAGGCCGATTAAGAGATCATCAATCCATCCGATCCCGAGATGAAAATCAGAAAAGAGGTCAAACGGCATCAACCAGTATATTATTGCAATTATCCAGAGCCATTTTTTCCACTTTTCCATAGTTTTTTACCAATGATATACGCCTGGTTCACCAGAATTTTAGCAGTAACTTACTAACATTTCACCCCGTTAGTGTCAATTAATGCATAGAACTATTGATAAAGACACCTGTTAATGTTAGTGAAAGAGAATCAGCCACACAAAGATAGGTACCTTTTTCGACAACAACGTAGTTCCAATTGGCGAAAACGCTCATGCCACATTCACGGCAAACATTGGGTAAAGTAAGAGTTGTTTCCGCGCATCGTTGTGACGCACATGCAGAATGGGGGTTCGAATGAAAAACTCTGCAAGAGACGTAATGACGACAAGTTTTCACACCCTTTCTCCGGAAAATACCATCGCCGAGGCGGTTAAACTTTTCAGGAAAGCCACAGAAGAAGAAAAGCAAAAAGTCTTTGGTATGATGGTGACTGACAAAAACAATAAACTGGTCGGAATGCTCTCAATGTACGATATACTCCTTTTCATTCGCCCAAAGCACATCCACATCTGGGGGATGATGGAAGACATAGATATCGAAGGGCTGGTAGAACATGCTTGCGACCGGGCAAAATCAATTTTTGTAGGAGACATAATGACAACGGATGTGATCACCGTTTCACCTGATACACACCTTATGATGATTCTGGACATCATGATCAAAAAGCACATAAGAAGGATACCGGTTGTAGAAGGTGAAGATATTCTCGGCATCATTTACATTTCAAACCTTTTTTACCATCTCGTTGAGAAGCTCATGTAGAAAGAGGTTTCCCAACCGTGGCTACACTAACAAAAAAAACCATCCTCTCGCATCTGTCGGTAAAGGAAGCAATGCGAAGACAGGTGATATGGATCCCAAAGGAGGAAAATATTGCCAAAACAATTAATCTTTTCATCAAGTACAAAGTGAACGCTCTTCTCACCACTTCTCGCGATAACAAACCTGTGGGGGTTGTCTCTAAAACAGATGTAATGGGAGCATACTACGCGGGGCTACCACTGGAATCCCCCGTAGAGGGTATCATGAGTTCCCCACCACTTTTTTGCAAGCCTGACGAATCCCTGGAAGTTGCACTTGACAGAATGAAATCGAGGGGCATTTATCGCCTGTACGTTAGAGAAAGGGAAGATGGGGAAGCTGTCGGTATACTAGCCTATCCTGATATTGTGGGTCTACTTTATAGGTACTGCCATGGTTGCGAATACAGTCATTTTTCAAGGAAAAAACCTGCCGAAACAAAAAGGCAGATCCAATACAGGGTAAAGGATGTTATGACAACAAACGTTAAAAGCTTCAGAGATAATGAAACTCTTATGCAGATCATGGAAGGATTGTCTGTGTATCGTTTCGGAGCGGTTCTGATAAAAGATCAAAATTCGTATCCCGCTGGTGTAGTCTCAAAAACCGACCTTATTCTTGCCTACAAGCACGGAATTTCGGCTGATATTCCTGCTAAGCTTATCATGTCCAGCCCAGTTAAGTCCTGTGACGAAGAAGATCTACTGGAAGAAGCAATCAGGAAAATGATTTTCTCCGAGGTACATAGATTGTTTGTACACAGGGATACCCATCAGAAAATCGTCGGAGTATTTTCGCTCTCGGATGCAGCAAGGCTTAAATCTGGCTCATGCAGGGCCTGCGTGAGTAGCCGAATCAAGGTTGATGATCACAGCTAGTGCGGTTTCAGTGTTCTAGATACCTACCTTCTTTCGCAATCCCTCGATTATTAGTTGAACTGCTTGATCGGGGGTGTTCTTAGTCATGTCAACGACCAGATCATAAAGATTAGGGTCATTCCAGTTGGCCTTGAAAAAGTGTTTTATGTATTCCCTCGAGTCCTTCTCTTCTCTTTCAATAATTTCCTTCGCCTTTTTCTCATCAACTTTGAAGCGTTGCATCACCTTCTTAATTTTTGAGTCAAGATCTCTAATCAAGCGCACATGGAAAGCCCTTGGCTTTCCCCGAAGTATGCACTGTCCGCCCCAGCCAAGAATTATAACATTGTCAGCCTCGTATAAATTCTCAACAAGTTTCTTGGTAACTTCAAAATACTTCTTATCATCGAGGCAACTGTACTCTCGCCCCACGACCCTTTGAACCACAGAACATGTATAGCGGTCAAGGAACCTGAGCATGCGGCTCTGGTGAGTTTTTCGGAAGGTTTCAGCTTCTGCTTCCGAAATGTTAAGCTGCTTTGCAATTTCCGATACCAACCTCTTCCCAATATACTCATAACCCAATTTTGCCGCCAATTTAGCTGCAACTTCCTGACTATCCGTGGCAAATTCCTTACTAATCGTAATTACAGCCATGGTTATCTCCTCTACGTAAAAATTGGACAGTGCTCCGGCAGGGCATTAATCTCACTTTTAATACCTTCTTCATCCTGAGTTAATCTAATATTTTCGCCAACAGAACGCAACACTAAAAAACCCTTAGAGATATGATTCACGAGCAGAAACTCTCCTTACCAGGTAGCTCTCCATAGAAATATGGATCTAAATCACATAATCATTGACTCCAAACTTCTCTTTCGATAAATTGCCTTGTTCAACAAGAAAAAAAGAAAGCGGATTTTTGACTGGTGAACCAAATGAAATTGGAAGAGTGCCGTTAGGAGGAGAAACAGACTATGGCAAGACACAAGAAGATTGAAAGAAGAAGAGAACTGGAACGAAGGAGAAGAAGACGTAGAAAACGGCTCAAGTTACGAGCTAAGGGGCTGTTACCACCTTCTGAAAATCCGGCTCCGTCCCAGAGTGAGGTAAAACCGGAACAGGAACAGCCACAAGAATAATGCTAGTAAGGTTAACATCGAATTATTGGTGGTCCGAACCATCGGGATGTCTTGACGGACTTCTGTTTTAGAAAAGAACCATAGAAACAAGAGGCCAGTGGAGATATGGAAGTTCCGCAGGACCACCGTATTGGCAAATTGAGCATTTGACAAAGAAAGTGAAATAAGATGCCTATTTTCTCTTCCACGTCAACTTTTGTACGATTCAGCGTTGAAAGTCCCGTGGAATCCGATCTTGCGTCATTCCTTGCAGAAGTATTCAAGAAAGGTGCGTTTAAGGATCCTGAACCCCTTCAGAAACAAGCAACAGGTTTTGCATCCATCGAAAACATGTTTGATACTTCGTTCCCTTATGCAAACTACGAAAAGGGAGAATATGTTACCTTTAATTTCAGGGTTGATGAGAGAAAAATTCCGACGACTCTATTCAAGCAGTTTCTGCACGAGGCAGAGGTGGAATACCGTAAGAAACACGAAGGAAGACGCCCTCACACAAGCGACTGGCGAGACATTAAAGATGCCGTTGAATTGAAACTGCTGAGCCAGATTCTTCCTAGCCCAAGAGCCTTTGAAGTGGTCTGGAGTCCTGTTTCAAAGTACCTTCTATTCGGCTCAACGCAGGAAAAAATAATAGACCTTTTCCTAGAGCATTTTGAAGAACATTTTAAACTATATCCACAGCCGCTGGATGCACTGACATCTGCTCTCCAAAACAAGCAACTTGGCCAACAGGAAAAGGACCACCTTTCAAGGCTCATTGCATCTAAAAGTCGAGAATTGAACAAGGATATTTTTCTCGGCTCCGAATTCCTGATCTGGCTGTGGTTTTATAGCGATGCCCATGAGGGGAACGTAACAATGGGAAAAGATACCAATTTTGAGCTTTTCGTGGGTAACAAGATTATCCTGGAACAAGTTACAGAGGGGAAGAAACAAAAAGTGAGCTGCACAGGGCCCGATGCGGCACATAGTGAAGCAAGGACTGCATTGAGAGAAGGGAAGAAAATTAAGGAAGCGGAGTATCAAATTAACGTCGGAGAAAACAAGTATTCTTTTACTCTTGATACAAGGCTATGGGCAGTTAAGGGTCTAAAAACCCCCAAAGTTGCATCCTCGCTTCACGACGACGATCCCGAGGGACGGTTCTTCGAGAAGATGTATCTCATAGAGGAGGCTCTAAAATATATAGACCTCCTTTATCACCACTTTTTGACTATACGGCTTGGAATAACGTGGGAAAGGGATGTTATTCCCGAGCTAAAAAAATGGGTAGAAGAAGGGCCTAGGTGATGTGGGAAACCGATAAATCGGTTTCTGCGGTAGGTATGCTACCTATACCCACGGTTGAAACCGTGGTCTACCTTGCATATCACCAGCACAGCATTTGCCCTTTAACCCACTGTTTTAACAGTGGGCAGAGACATCAAAGAGTATATCAAGACCGATTTATCGGTTTCTCTCACGCTTATATTAATCCACTACAAAGCCTGCTTATCGTTGCACCAAAGGCTAAGAGACATTGTCCTGAATCCGTGATCGTTCACCCGCGCCACAGGTGCAAGGAAGAGCCCAGCGGACTGAAGTACCCTATGTCCGGCAGGCTATGACGCCAAAGATGTGGTACGGGTGGACGACCCGCAGGGCGTAAAAAGATTGCTTGACAAGGTGAAGAATAATCCACCCTGGCCATGGGGCCAATAATAAGCAATTTAAACATGTTATACAAATTAGCTATAAAGTTTCGTCGCGGATTCAAGATTATGTGTGATATCTAACTCGAAGACCGCAATACTCTTTCTTGCTCACTTGGCTTTCCCTGTAAAACCCGCCAACGTTTAACTTGGACGTCTCAAGCGAAGGAGGTGGTTCATTTTTTGGAAGCTCTGATTAATTCCGATTTCTTAGGACTACCAAATCAATTAAACAAGTAGGACGAGCAGAACTCAAAAACCGTCATTCCGGCCGGAGCGAAGCGTAGAGCTGGAATCTAGGATTCTCTAGCTGGATGCCGGATCAATCGACTGGATCAGAAATCCGGCATAACGTGCAAGAAGCTTCCATTGTCAAACAAAGTAATTAGTCAAAGTGCCCTTTCCTCAGCGTATTTAAGGCAGAACCCTCCTTGAACCACGTTATTTGTTTCTCTGAAAGAGAATGTCTTAGCAAAATCTCAACTCTTTTACCGCTTTGTTTTTTCACAATGCACTTTACAGGCTTTCCTGGTTTCAGTTCGTTTAATTCAACGATTGAAACGCGATCATATTCTTCAATCAAATCGTAATCTTCCTTGTCCAAAAACGTAAGAGGCAGAATTCCCTGTTTTTTCAAGTTCGCCTCGTGTATTCTGGCAAATGACCTAGCAATTACTGCTTTGGCCCCGAGGAACCTCGGTGTCATGGCTGCATGTTCCCTGCTGGATCCTTCCCCGTAGTTTTCATCTCCCACAATAACGAAACCACCTGTTTTTTCCCTGTAAATAAGTGCTAGTTCATAAAATGACGCTCCCTTTTCTCCGGTGAAAACATTTGTTCCATGCCCCACTTCACCGGTAAAAGCATTAACGGCTCCCTGGAGGAAATTTCTTGAAATGTTTCTAAGGTGGCCTCTGTATCTCAACCACTTTCCGCCGGGGGAAATATGGTCAGTGGTAGTTTTACCCTTCGTTTTAACAAGTACTGGAAGGTCAATAAAATCTTTTCCATCCCAAGGTTCAAAAGGTTCCAATAGCTCAATTCTATCTGATTCTGGATTTATGTTAATCTCCACATCTTCTGCATCTTCTGCAGGCGGAATGTAACCTTCTTTGTTTATCACCATTCCCTTCTCAGGAAGATCTGGAACTATTGGGGGTGACAGCTTGAACTCAATGCCGTCCGAACCTACGAGAGAATCCCTTGACGGATCAAACCCCGGGTCCCCTGATACAGCCAGGCATGCAGCCATAACTGGTGAAGTTAGAAAGGCTTTTGTTTCAGGATTGGCATCGTTACGCCCTCTGAAATTCCTGTTAAACGTTGTAAAGAGACAATTGGGGATCCCTTTTTTCACGTCCTTCCTGTCCCACTGTCCTATACATGGGCCACATGATGCCGCAAGCACGGTTGCGCCAGATCTAACAATTTTATCAAGAATTCCATCCCGCTTGACCGTTTCAAAAACCTGCCTCGATCCGGGCGATAGGAGAAAAGGGGTACTGGCTTTCAATCCGTGCTTTTCTGCTTGCTCAAGGATGTCTGCCGCTGCACAAAGATCCGAATAAGATGAGTTTGTACAGGAACCAAGCAGAACCGCGGATACCTTCTCCGGCCATTTCTCCTTCTTCATAACTTCTCTGAAATCGCGAACCCTTATAACACTGTCAGGGGTGTCGGGCCCGGCATGTGCTGGTTCTATTTCCGAAAGATCGATCTCAATTATTTCATCGAAAACCCTTTCGGGATCCCGCTCACATATATCATCCTGCCTCAGAACATCAGCCACGGATCTAGCCCAGTCCGCATCATCTTCTCGCCCAACGTTTCTCAGATACTTATCCATGGATTCGTCGTAAACAAATACCGACGTGGTGGCTCCGAGCTCTGCCCCCATGTTAGTTATGGTGGCTTTTTGTGTGGCTGAAAGTGTTTTTGCCCCTTCTCCAAAATATTCAAAGATCTTTCCCGTTCCCCCTTTAACGGTAAATATCCTTAGCATCTCAAGAATCACATCCTTGGCGGTGGCCCAGCCGGCCAATTTTCCCTTTAGCTTTACCCCGACAAGAAAAGGATTAGTGGTTTCCCATGAAAGGCCTGACATCACTTCCGCAGCATCCAGCCCTCCAACGCCGATTGCAATCATTCCAAGCCCCCCGGCATTGGGTGTGTGAGAATCCGTACCAATCATCATCATGCCAGGAGTTGCATAATTCTCAAAAATAACCTGGTGTATTATTCCCGATCCTGGCCCCCAAAAGCCTATCCCATACTTCTTTGCTGCGGAAGCCAGAAAATTGTAAATATCCCTGTTGCTCTCTAAGGCCTCCCTGAGATCCTCCTCCGCCCCCCTGCTTGCCCTCAAAAGGTGATCACAGTGGATTGTTGCAGGGACGTGAGTACGCTTTGAACCTGCCTGAATAAATTGAAGCATGGCCATTTGAGCAGTTGCATCCTGCATTGCAACCCTGTCGGGTTTTAACTCGATCTGGTCGCTACCGCGCTTAAGAATACGGGACGCAGATTCTTTCGTTTCGTGCAAAAAAAGGACTTTTTCTGCGTAAGATAGGCCCCTTCCAAGTTGCTTTTTTTTCTTTTCCAAGATTTTTTCTGCTTTCTTAAGGTCAAAGGGGTATTTCATCTCATATTCCTCGCTTAAGTATACGGCTTTATTTACTTTTACGTTTCTTCATCGTAAAAGAGGTCTGCCTTTATTTCTTCTTCCTCTTCCAAGTTACCGCCTACCGCACCGGCGAGCAGCCCAAGTATTCCGGCGAAGGATGCAAATTTAAAGAGCTGAGTTAAAGTGAGTTTCTGTCCGAGCCAACTGTTCAGTATATCCCTTGGGAAAACGAGCCCCACAACTATCACAAAAAACATGAACAATAACCACAGAAAAAACATGCCTTGCATCAACGTGGTAAATACCACAATTTTTGTTCGCGACAGTTGCTCCCTGTAACCCGTTTCCCTAGATATCTGTCCAAGGTTCTGGCCGGCAAAGATGAAAATGGTGGCTCCGACGACGGCCAGAACCGTCCCGACGAATAATAAATAGGGCGAGAAATGAATACCAATTTCCCAGGATTCTGAACCCATTAAAATGAAGATCATCGATACCGCTGTTGCAGCAGTCATCCTAGACATCTTGATTGGTAAACTCCACGGTGAGTAGTCACGAACGTCTTTCAGGATACCTCCCGGATCTGTCCAGAAAGTTGACCAGTAAAAGGAAAGATGTCCCCACTTTGCCTCCCGTTCTTCCAGCCTTTCGTCGGATACCTCCCGTAATCTCTGTGCAACTTTTTCTTTTTGCCTCTCACTAAAGCCACATAGTTTGAGGGACTTATAATCTTCTGGTGGCATCATAGGGCCTTCATCGTCGTGAGATAATCCCCAGAGGTGCCCAAGGAGGTGTAGTGCAAGCATGGCAATCTGCTCATCCGGATTATCATTATTATCAATCTCCGAACTGGATAGAACGGCAACCTCAAGAGCTGACGAGGGGACACCAATGGTCGAAATACGGTACCGAGGCTGAAGTTCGTTGCTTACAAGAACAATTGCGTAGTCCCACTTGTTTTTCGTTTTTTCGAGCAATCCGGCTTCCAAGAGATCCAATGGGTCAAGAGCTCCATGGGGAGGGTATCTTCGACGTCTGACAAAGGGCATCTCCCAGCTAAGCTCGGGGAAATCATTGCTGACAGCATCTCGAACCTTAGCTATAGCCCGTTCATATTCCCGGAGCAAGCTCGAATCGGTCACGTCCGATAAAAGTATCCATCCAATACTAACAAGAGGTTTCACAACTTACCTTTTCCGCCAGACCGGTATGAGCGAAATCCGACTTTCAAAATGCCCATAACATATATACGGAATTTAAGTTTACGTCAATCAGGAACGTCTTAGGCCTCGATGATTACAGCTTCTTTATTGCATTCGACACAGAAAAAACGATACGTGACATCTCCCGTATACAGGTCTAACGGATCTCCAACAAAACGGCCAAATTCATCTACAATTTCTTCATTTAATTTGCTGCCGTGAACATCGCATGACTCCCTTCGGAAAAGCTTGTGTTCTGGGTTAGCAGAAGGACAGTATAGCTTCATAACCCCGATTAGCCTCCTTTAGAGCTAGAGGATTTGATCCTTTTCCTTCTAATTTTATATCAGATCAGCGCGTCTTTCCAACAGCAGACTACTTTTCATTATTAGAATATTTAATGATTCCTTCGCTGACAGATTCAGGCTCTATACTTCGCGCTGACCGGATTAGCAAACTATGAATTGCTCTCATTCTTCAAAGCCGTAGTCTAGATGGAAAAATGGAAACAAACGGTTTGACGACGCAGGAAAATTTGGATTGACAGGAAATTAGTAAGGTATTATTAAGGAGTTTTCCTTGGGAATCTGATACTTAGCAGGTTCCAGAAATCGCCGTATTTTTACATCCACTGGGGAATACCATGTCGAAAAAGAAAGTCGTTTTAAAGGGAAAAGAAGTAGAAAACGTGATAGATGAGATGGTGACGAAGATATCCAGAAGCCATCGAGACACGGGTGAACTCGTGATCGTTGGTATCCAAAAAGGGGGAGTCGAGCTTGCACATCGCATTCGCAAGAAACTGCAAGATTTGACCTCACTAGAGACCCAAATGGGAACCCTTGACATAAATCTCTACCGTGACGACTGGACAAGAATAGGTGCAAAACCGGTGGTAAGAACCACCAATCTACCCTTTTCCATCGATGATAAGAGTATAATCCTTGTAGATGATGTACTTTTTACTGGTAGAACCGTGCGGGCGGCACTGGATGCGTTAACCGATTTTGGACGGCCAAAGAGGATTGAGCTCGCCGTACTGGTTGACCGGGGGCACAGAGAATTACCAATCTGTGCGCAATACGTAGGGATTAGCTTAAATACGAAACTCAATGAACATGTCGACGTATTCTGGAAGAACGACGGAGAAGAAGATCGAGTTGAAGTAAAGGTTAATGGAAAATCTTGATAGAAAGGTTCCGCTAAAGCGTCGGGATTAAAACTCTTTCAAGTAAAAAATTAAAGGTTGAAACCCTACCGATTCCAACCTTTAATTTTTTAACTCAATGGAGCTAATATCATCTTCCATCTTCTCGTTACTCCTTGTAAAAGATAACCTTGCCATTTGAAGCCATGGTGCATTTCTGAAGGAATTCCTTCATTGACACGTTGAAGTTGTCCTTGTTAGCAAGCCAGTAGTTAAAAGCCTTTTTCTTGGCTTCCAACCTATTTCTTCCCTTAAACATAATTACTTTCATTTTAACCACCCCCTTTACATAGTTTTTTTAGCAAAAAAAACCCCGGGAAGCTTCCGGGGTTATCATTTGAGTTTCATAAGGCAGCCTACATAGGTAGTTTTAGAAACCGCGCATTTAGATTTAGGTTGCTGCCCGCTGGGAGCTCCTTTGCAGGCAAACCCCGGTTTATATCCCTTCTAGTTTCTCGCCTAGTGTCCGATTGTTTCGACGAGTCGTCCAACTACTAAATTCTCCTTGCTTGTTAAAGTTAGGTGAAAGACTGATACATTCTCGATGCTAAGTTATCATATCATAATTCAGTAAATAGTCTTGGTCAAGAAAAAGTTTTAATTATCCCTGATAGATCCTTCGCAAGCGGCCCGGCTCTCAAAATAACCGGTTCACTTCCGGTGACGTCCACTATCGTCGATGGTGCACCACCCGGGGTTTTTCCTGCGTCAATTACCATATCAATTCCATCAAGGAATACTCTAGGGAGTTCCTTTGGATCCGCAACAGGAGGATTACCTGAAACATTAGCACTGGTCGCCGTTATAGGCGCACCAACCAACTTTGTTAGTTCCAACGCTACAGGATGACTCGATATTCTAAAACCCACCTTGGCTGTCACCGCTTGAAGGGATTTTAACAGATGCGGTTTTGCTTCTAAAATAATCGTAAGAGGTCCAGGCCAGAACCTTTCCGCCAGGACTCTAGCCGGGTATGGAACGTCAACAACGAATTCTCGAAGTGAGTCTAGATCCGAAATTAAGACCGTAAGTTGCTTTTCAGGGGGCCTTCTTTTCTGTTGGAATACTTTCTTAACGGCTCCTTCATCCAGGGCAAGAGCACCAAGGCCGTAGAATGTCTCCGTGGGATACACCAACAGACCACCACGAAGGATGTACCTCGCTGCTCGTTCCAATTCTTCCCTGCCCTCTTCCGGAGAGCTTATGCTGATCCACTCCACTACTTAAGCAAATCCAAGATTTTTTCCTTAACCTTTCTATCCTTCTCTTCAACGCCTCTTGAAAGTTTTACTCGATACTCTTTTAACCTTTTTGAAAGGTTTTCATCACTCAAGGCAAGTATTCCCACGGCCAGAAGTGCCGCGTTTCGTGCTCCCGCCTTCCCCAACGCCATGGTTGCCACGGGAATTCCCGCAGGCATCTGAGCTGTGGCAAGTAGGGCATCAATTCCTTTGAGAGGAGAAGAGTGGATGGGAACACCAATTACTGGTAATGTAGTTTCTGAAGCAATAACACCGGCAAGATGCGCCGCTGCACCGGCTCCTGCAATAATGACTTTAAAGCCCTTTGCCTCGGCAGTTTTTGCCAGTTCAACAGTTCTTTCGGGTGATCGGTGTGCAGATGAAACAAATATTTCCCAGGCAACCTCAAAGTCTTCAAGCACTTTAACGGCTTCGGCCATTATCCCCAGGTCTGAATCACTACCCATCACAACTGCTACCTTCGGTTCCACGGCCTATTCTACTCCTTCCCAATATCACTCCTGTAACGAATACCATTGAAATGAACCTTCTCCATTTCCCGGTAAGCTATTTCCCTGGCTTCTGCGAGGGTTTTCCCCCTGCTAACAATGCAGAGCACTCTTCCGCCCGTTGTCACAAGCTTACCGTCTTGTCCGCGTCCGGTACCTGAATGAAAAACCAGGCAGTTTTTATCCACGTTTTCAAGCCCAGAAATGGGTTCCCCTATCTTGTATCGCTGAGGGTATCCCTTGTACCAACCTTTTTTTCCTTTGAGTCTTCCGCTAACAGCTATAAGACACAACCTGTAGTCGGGATCCCATTCTAGGTTGATTTCATTTAACCTCCCTTCAATGATCGCCTCGGATATATCCACGATGTCCGTTTTTAGCCTTGGCAATATCACTTGGGCTTCCGGGTCTCCCAGTCGAATGTTAATTTCTAGAACATAAGGGTTTATCTCACCCTCTTCCTCAACCATCATTAACCCAGCATAAAGTATCCCTTTGTATGGAATTCCCTCCTTCTCCCTGAAACCCTCAATAAGAGGATAGATAACCACGTCCATAATTTTTTGGCTCATCTCTTCAGTCAGCCACGGATGCGGGGAGTATGAACCCATACCGCCGGTGTTTAGGCCTTCATCGTTATCATATGCCCTCTTATAATCCTGTGCGGCAACCATTGGAAGAACATGGTAGCCGTCGCAAAAACAAAAAAAGCTGAGTTCTCGCCCGTAAAGCCTCCTTTCTATATCTACCCTCTTTCCTGAATCGCCGAATATCTTTTTTTCCATGAGCTTGTGAATAGCTTCTTCGGCTTCTTCCACTGTACTGCAAATGAGAGATCCCTTACCGGCAGCAAGCCCGTCGGCTTTAACTACCACGGGATAACCCACACTTCGCACGTATTGCCTTGCCTTATCGGGGTCATCAAAATTTTTAAATTCAGGAACAGGCACACCAATGTCTCTCAGAAGTTCTTTCGTGTAACACTTGCTCCATTCTAGTTTACTGGCATCTCTCGTGGGCCCAACAATTTTTAAACCTTCCTTTTCAAAGAGATCTACTATCCCCGAAGAAAGAGGGTTTTCCGGCCCCACAAAGGTAAGATCAATTTTTTCTTTCTTGGCAAAGTCAAGCCACTCTTCTAGTCCTCGCGCCGGCACACACTCGGCCACGTCTGTCATTCCAGCGTTGCCTGGAGCTACAAAAAGCTTTTTTACTCGAGGGCTCTGGGCAAACTTCCACGCTATGCAATGATCCCTTCCACCGCTACCTATCACCAATACTTTCATTGCCTTCTTTATCCTTTGCGTTTTACACCGTCTGTTTTTTCAAGTACCCGCAAATCGCACCGTCATAAGCATGAGTGAGACAAAATACCTTTGTTGCCAGTTCAAACCGGGTCGAAAGGGTTGTCTCTCCACCGTTTTCTTTCATTTCTGCCAAGATTCGATCGTAGTCAGCCGGATCGGTAACCACCGTTACGAACTTATAGTTTTTCGCCGCTGATCGAAGCATCGTAGGCCCACCGATATCTATGTTTTCAATAGCCTCATCAAGAGTACATCCCTGGCGTGCCACCGTTTTTTCAAAAGCATAGAGATTCACAACAATCATATCAATAGGCTTAATTTCGTATTTCTCCATGGTGGCCACATGTTCAGGGTTGTCCCTCAGCCCAAGGATACCTCCGTGTATCTTGGGATGAAGAGTTTTAACCCGGCCGTCCAGCATCTCCGGGAACTTTGTGTAATCAGAAACTTCTACCACTTTAACTCCACCTTCTCTTAACTTCTTTGCCGTTCCACCGGTGGAAAGGATCTCCACTCCGAACTCCTGAAGTCCCCTGGCAAACTCAACTACTCCTGTTTTGTCTGTAACACTGATAATTGCTCTCGTTATCTTTCCCATTTATCCCTCCCTTTCCATTATAACACATGGTTATTAGGAATAATATCCAATTAAAGATAATCCATTACATCATATTCCTAGGAATAAACTATTTGATTTCTCCTACTTAGCATCCTCAATCAGCTTATCAAAGAGAGAAAACGAGGCTTTGATTGCGACGGAATCTTCCGGCAAGGAAAATGTTGGCTTGCCCTGCATATCGAACTCAGCCACTTTTGGATCAGCGGGCACCACCCCCCAATTTCCCTCTCCAAACGCTTTTTCTATATCTTCAGGTAGGCTAATGTTTTCACCTTGAGCTTGATTAATAATAAGGAATTTTTCTCCGACTCTAATGGGAAGAGTATCAACTAACTCGAGTATTCTTTTCGCCGCGGTAAGTCCACGCCTGCTCGGATCAGACACAAGCAAGAGTAAATCTATGTTTTTTTGTGTTAGCCTGCTGAAATGTTCCATGCCCGCTTCGTTATCTACGACCAGATAGGGATAGTTTTTCATGAGTCGCTGGATGAGGTTTGTCAAAATGTTATTTGCAGCACAGTAACAGCCGGGTCCTTCCGGTCGTCCCATGGCAATTAAGTCGAACCCATCAGATTCAACAAGAGCTCGTTCCACCTGGATTTCCATGAACATATCTTTTGTCATACCGGTTGGGACGTCCTTTTTCATCATTTCGCGGGCTTCTCCAAGCGTGGTTTCAAGTTCCACACCGAGTACTTCGTGCAGGTTCGAATTTGAATCGGCATCCACTGCCAGTATGGGTTTTTTCCCTTTTTCTATCATGTACCTAATCAAAAACCCTGCAATGGTGGTCTTTCCGGTGCCACCTTTACCTCCAAGAGCTATAGTGTAACTCAACTTTAACCTCCTAAATATTAACTTTTTCAACAGAGAAGGCGACTTTCACAAGTCGCCTTCCCGGAAACCTTTCAAAACATAACTTAAAATGCGACTAATTTCCACTCACATTCTAAGCTGCAGCTTTTTCTTCTTTCTTTTCATCTTCTTTCAACGGACTGGGGCCAAGTTCCTTTATGCGCTCAGTAAATTCCCTGGCAAACTGGGCAAACTTCGGTCCGTCAGCCGCAGAAAGGTTAAACATCTCCACGCGCTCTGGTTCAATTCCAAGCTCTTCTAGCAATTTTTTTACGTATTCAACTCGCTTCCTCGCCCGGAGGTTGCCTGTCAAGTAGTGACATTCACCCTCCAGTCACCCGGCCACATAGACACCATCCGCTCCTTCCTCTATGGCTTTCAGGATATGGATAATGTCTACTCTCCCGGTGCACGGCACGTTAACAATCTTCACATTCGGTGGATAGTACAATCTCATCGAACCTGCCAGGTCCGCCGCAGTGTACGCTCAGTACATGCAGCAAAAAGCAATAATTTCCGGTTCAAAATTCGACATAGCTTCACCTTTCTCCATTTGTACCTTTTTGCTAGTTCGAAGCTTGTGAAGGAACAATACCTTCCAGGGATTCCTCCAGAAGCCCTTCTACTTTCGTAATTACCTGAACGTCGGTTGTATGCTGAAGCGAAATCGCCTTCCCGGGACACTCCGACGCACAAACTCCACATCCCCTGCAAATTGCAGGTTCTATCACTGCTGCCCCGTGGGGCCCTATGTACGGGACTCCATAGGGGCATGCGCGCACGCACGTGCAACATACCGCACACTTCTTTCTGTCAACTACGGCCACACGTCCACCTACGAACATTTCCTTTTTGCTGAGTAACGTGGCAGCTCTTGATGCCGCGCCCTTGGCATGAGCAATTGCTTCGTCGAGGAATTTTGGCCCGTGGCCGAGACCGCAAAGGAAGAAACCGGCATTTGCAAAATCGATAGGACGCAATTTCACGTGTGCCTCCATGAAGAACCCATCAGCGTCTTCGTTAAGTTTAAACACCTGTGCAATGTCCTTGTTTGTCGGAGACGGAACAATTGCCGCACTCAATACAAGGCGATCAGCTCTAAGTAAAACGTTGCGCTTGATACTCTGGTCAAACACGGATATTTCCAAGCCATTCCCGCTTGCTTTTACTTCTGGTTTCTGCTCCGGCTCGTACCTTATGAACCGTATTCCTGCTTCACGAGCTTTCTTGTAATAAAGTTCTTTTGTGCCAAAGGTTCTTATATCCCTATATAGGATGGTGACGTTAACATCGGGGTTTAGTTCCTTCAACTTCAAGCTGTTAACCACGGCAGCAGTACAGCAGACTCTACTGCAGTATGGCCTCTCCTCATCCCGGGAACCAACACACTGAATCATCACTACATCTTTGAGATCCTTTATACTATCGTCCCCAGTGGCCAAGGCTTTGTGAAACTGAAGTTGCGTTAACACCCGGTTATTCTCTCCGTAGAGATATTCTTTTGGCTGATATTCAACTGCGCCAGTTGCAATGATGGCAATACCATACTGGATACTCTCCTTTTCTCCATCCACGAGAACGTTGGAAGTGAAGTTACCCACGTGGCCTGAATAATCAATAACCTGTGCTTTTGTAAAAACCTTTATCTTATCGTGGTTTTGTACTTTTTCCACAAGTTCGTTTACGTAACTCTGCGCATCAAGGCCGTCCGGAGTAAAAAAGATATTCTTTCTGGCCTGTCCGCCAAGTTCACTTTCCTTTTCAACCAGGTAGGTGAAAAAACCCTGGTCGGCAAGGTTCAAGGCTGCCGTCATCCCGGCAACTCCACCGCCGATAACCAGTGCCTGTTGAGCCACTTGGAACGAGAACTCGTAGAGTGGTTCCAGGAACACCGAGCGCGCAACCGCCATTCTTACAAGGTCTTTCGCTTTCTCTGTGGCTTTTTCCTTGTCCTCCGAATGTACCCACGAACACTGATCACGAATGTTAGCCATTTCAAACAGGTACTTGTTCAGACCAGCTTCCTCCAAGCACGTCTGGAAAAGTGGTTCGTGTGTTCTAAGAGAACAAGATGCCACCACCACCCTGTTTAGCTTTTGCTCCTTTATAACTTCCTTTATGTGTTCTGTTGCATCAGTGGAGCAGCTAAAAAGAAGATGTTCTGCAAATACCACGTTTGGCAATGTTTTCGCGTACTCAGTAACCGCTTCCACGTCTACCACCCCGGCGATATTGATTCCGCAGTGGCAGATAAAAACACCAACCCTCGGTATTTCACCTGTAACGGGGCGTTCAGGCGGTTTCTCCAGAACCCTAACCAGTTGACCACGGGACTCCGCTATTACACGCTGTGCTTCAGCCGATGCCGCGCTTGCCTGAGCCACGGTTTCAGGAATATCCTTGGGGTTCTGGATAACACCACAAGCAAAAACCCCTTCCCTGGTTGTAGATACAATGTCAAACGGCTTGCTCTTGGTAAAACCGTAACTGTCAACCTCTATTCCGATTCTCTCGGCATATTCCTCCGTTTCTTTCCGTGGTTTCAAACCAACGGAAAGAACTACCATGTCAAATTCTTCCGTTTGAATCTGTCCCTCTTCATCGACATATTGCACCATTAAGTCCTTGGTTTCAGGGACTTCTACCACTCTAGAGACAAGACTCCGGACGTATCGAACACCGCGCTGGTTTTTCGCCCTCTCGTAGTAACGCTCAAAACCTTTTCCCATGGCGCGAATATCTATGAAAAATATCGTAGGCTCAATATCCGGAGCATGTTCCTTGGCAATAATGGCCTGCTTTGTTGCATACATGCAGCAGACAGCGGAACAGTAATCCCTCTTTAAGCTCGCATCCCTTGATCCAACACATTGTATCCAAGCAATTTTTTTCGGTTCCTTGTGATCTCCTGGTCTAACCACGTGACCGGTTGTCGGCCCGGAAGCAGAGAGGATTCTTTCAAATTCCAGGCTCGTAATTACGTTATCGTAACGTCCGTAGCCGTACTCTGCCTTTAGCTTTGCATCGAAGGTTTCGAATCCAGGCGAAAACAGAATTGAACCCACGTTTAGTTCCAGGGTTTCCTCAGTCATTTCGTGGTCTATTGCTTCTGCCTGGCATACTTCCACACACTGGTAACATTCGGAACAGAGCCCGCAGTTGAGGCACCGTTCGGCTTCTTTGATGGCTTCTTCTTCGCTGAACCCGAGTTGAACCTCGGAAAACGATTTGACCCGTTCTTCGGGATCGAGCCTAGGCATTCTAGCACGGGGAGCCTTCTGAACGCAGGGTATTTTTGGCTGGGCTACAGGTTGCTGAGCCTTTCTTCCCGCTGCCATGTCTTCTCCCCGTAGATATCTATCTATGGATACGGCAACCTTTTTACCCGCAGCAATTGCATCTATTACCGTGGCAGCACCGGTTACGACGTCACCGCCGGCAAAAATTCCTTCTACATTGGTTGCAAGGGTTATCGGATCAATTTCTATGGTTTGCCACCTGGAAAGCTTAGGCTTCAGATCATCCGTGATTCCGTTGAGGAAACTTAAATCAGTAGAAAGACCTATGGCAGGGAGCACGGCGTCTACTTCGATTTCAAACTCAGAACCTTCAATCGGAATCGGTCGCCTTCTTCCGCTCTCATCGGCCTTGCCTAGTTCCATCCTGATGCATCGGATTGCTTTAACGCGACCATTTTCATCCCCAATAATCTTGACAGGGGCAACCAAATAATGGAATTCCACGCCTTCTTCCTGGGCTTCTTCGATTTCTTCCGGGTTGGCGGGCATCTGTTCAAGAGCCCTCCTGTAAAGTACCATAACTTTCTTTGCACCCGTCCTAAGGGCGCTTCGGGCAGTATCCATGGCAACGTTTCCACCGCCAATTACCGCCACCGTTTCACCCAGGTCAGGTCTTTCACCGACATTGACGCGCCTTAAAAAGTCGGCACCAGGGATTACTCCCTGCAAATCCTCTCCCTCAATTCCCATCGCCCGGCTTTTCGTTGTACCTGTAGCGATAAAAATGGCCTTGTAATCTTGATCTTTCAGGCTCTTAAGGGTTACATCTTTTCCCACACAAACGTTAGTTTTGATTTCAACACCCAGTTTCTCAATGAGCTCTATTTCTTTTCTTACGATCTCCTTCGGTAACCTGTAATCGGGGATTCCGTAGATGAGCCAACCGCCGGCCTCGGGCATGGATTCATAGATGGTTACCGGATACCCTTCCATAGCCAGAAAATATGCGGCGGTGAGACCTGCCGGGCCACCTCCAACTATAGCAACTTTATCTTCTTTCTTTTCCTTCACTTCGGGCAGATAAGGTTCTTCGTCGTAGAGATCAAGGTCTGCAACGAAACGTTTAAGGAAGTCGATAGCTACCGGCTCATCCACTTCACCGCGGGTGCAGGCATTTTCGCACGGGTGCGGACACACTCTACCACAAATACTTGGCAGGGGATTATCCTTTTTGACAAGTTTCAACGCTTCCTTGTATTTCCCCTGACGAATGAGGGCAACATAGCCGTGAGCATGCACGCCTGCCGGACACGCCGCCTTGCACGGGGATGTTCCAAGCTTATCGATGGCAAAAGTGGAAGGTATGGCTTGCGGAAAGTGGCGGTATATGGCTTTGCGGGTATTTAAGCCTTGATTAAAATCGGCAGGCAAATCAACCGGGCAGACGTTTATACACTCCCCACAACCTGTACACCTATCTTCACGAACAAATCGAGGGTACTTCTTAACTGTGACAACAAAATTACCAGCTTCTCCCTCTACCCTCTCGACTTCCGCCCTCGTTATTATCTCAATGTTAGGATTGCTAGCCACTTCAATCAGCTTGGGCGAAATCATGCACGTAGAACAGTCATTGGTGGGAAATGTCTTGTCAAGCTGTGCCATTACTCCACCAATACTTATATTCTTGTCCACCAGGTAGACCAGAAACCCGGAATTGGCAAGGTCAAGGGACGCCTGCATTCCGGCGATTCCTCCTCCCATCACCATTACAGATCCAACCGGTTTTCCGTTCTTTGTTCCGTTTTCTTGGTTGCTCACCTTCAACCTCTCCTATTCTTTTTGTTAGTCCAAGTTTGCAGACAACCGAGTTCTAAAGATTTAATCCGACGCTTTCAATCAAGGGTTTCGCGCTT
Organism: Desulfobacterales bacterium; assembly: GCA_026983715.1. GTDB lineage: Bacteria > Desulfobacterota > Syntrophobacteria > B119-G9 > B119-G9 > B119-G9. The sequence continues at coordinate 10,854 of JALSTM010000234.1, read as the reverse complement.
ACAAAGTGCTTCGTAAGCCACCTATTTACTTGCTTTTCACCTATTGCCATCCCTACCAGTTCCGTAAAGTAGAGAATCGGGAAATAAAAGTCGCGATTGAATTTCTTACTAATTTCATCCTGGTACATGTCAAGGTTTGCCTGGCACATTTGGCAGGACACTACAATGCAGTTAGCCCCTACCCTTTCGGCCATATCAAAAAGCTTGTACACAAGGTTAAACACTATATCGGGTCGAGCGACCACGTGACTGGCTCCACAACAATCAGTCTTGTACGGCCAGTCGATAACCTCAGCACCAAGAAAGCTCAGCAGTTCGTCCATGTTGGTAGGGTTTTCCCAGTTCCTGGCATCGGTGATAGTGGGTGGCCTGTTTGCCATACACCCGTAGTAACAAACCGGTTTTAGGCCTTTTAGCGGCCGCTTAAACCGCCTGGCTATTTCAGCTTTAACCCTGTCCTGGCAAAAGAAATCGAGTAAATCCCATATCTTTATACTTCCTTCAAACCTATACGCATATTCCCGACGATAGGGTCCTAGGAGAACCTTTTCGGCTGCTTTCATCCTATTGAAACACAGGGCACAGGGAATCACTAAGTCCATTCCTGCTTTCTCGGCTATGGTCAGGTTTCTTGCCGAGAGATTGATTGCAGCCTTGTGACTCAAGCTGTGTGCGGCTGTAGCTCCACAGCAGTTCCAGTCTTCCAGCTCATGCAACTTTATGCCAACTCGTTCGCAAACAGTTTCTATGGATTCTCGATAATCCTTTGCCGTTCCTTCCAGTGAACATCCCGGGTAATAACTAACATCAATCATTGTTCATCCTTTGAGAACTAATCAATATTTTCCAAGATTCTTTTAACTTCCTTCTTGTTCTTGATACCCTTGGGGAGCAGCGGTAGCCGGCCCTTTGTGAGCATGCCAAGGCCCAGCTTCAAATCCTGCTTCCAGGAATCATCCTTGAGCTTCTTAACCCCTTCCCCTGTTTTCAGCATGTACTCGTTCATCAGCCTCAGTTCGTGCACCCTTCCACGCTTCTTCACATCATCCAGAAAGACCCTGTGGAACATATAGGTCTTATTATCCTTTATTCCGATTCCTTCCTTCTCTGCGCTTTCTTTCAAGTAATCCATGAGACCGGCAATATCGATTTCGTTGGGACATCGGGTCGTGCATGTTTCGCAGGAAGCGCAAACCCATATTGTTGCACAATTTAATACCAGATCCCTTAAACCAAGATGAATAAAACGAAGAATCTGGTCGGGATAGAAATCCATGGCAAACGTTACTGGGCATCCGTTTGTACACTTTCTACACTGAAAACATGCGGATGCCTTTATCTTGCTCTCGAATTCAACCTTTTTCAAAAAAGAATAATCAGGAACGATGGTCTGTGGAGTTTGAACGCTCATATCTTACAACCTCTTACAATCTGTTCCCCATGGAGGGTTAATGATAAATCGCCAATAGAACATCTCTAAAGCTTCGCAACCCGGCCTTCTCAGGTATCAACTTCCAGGGGTTCTATCGGCAACCAATCTGCGTTGTTTGTCCTCATTCGATTTGAGGCAAATACCAGTAGCACAGGCAATACCTGTTCGCTATGGGAAGGTTATCTCGCCAATAGCCTTGTGGAAAGTTTCTCATATCACAAATCTTCGGATAAGAAAATATTTTTTTCAAATTTGCATGATCTTATGATAAAGATTGCATCTTTTTGCAAGTGTTGGAGGGCTTTACAGAAGGCTACTGACCAAAAAGGGTGAGATAACCAAGGTTCGATGATAGGCATACTGGGTGAACTGCCACACAACTACCTTGGGGAAGATTTTTTGCTCCAACTTCAACATTAATTATGCAGTTTGCTTTTGATATCTGCGAGAGAACATCGGTTTTTTCAAGGCCGAGAGGCCATACTGTGAGTTCTGACTCTTGGAACACTGCTCTACCCCAAAAGAACCTGGGTGTACCATCCTTGCCGGCCGGCAAGGATTGTGCAAGAGTTGCTACCAACTCCGGTGGGGATTCGAACTCCTTGTTCGAGATCTTAAGAAGAGCTACGGAAACCAGCTGAACGAAGGATATGCCAGATGCCAGCGGATTACCGGGAAGAGAGAAAAAAAGTACACCGTCCTTGTAACCAAAGGCTGTACCTTTGGCCGGATGCATAAGCACCCCATCAAAGATTATTTCTATTCCCAGCCTGCGCCAGGCGTTCTTAACGCAATCATGTTCTCCCTTACCGGTTCCCCCAGATATTACAATGCAATCGCACAGATGTTCCATTTCAAGAATGGAAGCTAAAATTTCTTCATCATCAGGGGCTATTCCAAGGGCAATGCTCTCCCCCCCGTAGTTTTTAACAAGCGCACTCAAGAGGTACCTGTTGCTGCAAAAAACACTCATATCTTCGCTATGATAGTCCGGTTCCACAACTTCGTCCCCAGTTACCAGTATCCCAACCCTCGGTTTTTTTATCACCTTTAAAAAGGCCTTACCGGTATCAACTATTGACGCAATTGTTGTAGGGACAAGAATGTCTCCACGTCTTGCCACTATAGTTTCACGTGTTGCAAGACTTCCTGGTCTAAGAACGTATTGACCCTTAATGACGGGCTTCATTGGAAACACAAGATCGCCCCGCACCTCGACATCTTCGTACGGTATAACGGAGTCGGCAAGCCCAGGCAAAGGGGCGCCGGTCGTAATTTTAATGGCAGATCCAGGTGTTAAGGAGATGTCCGTTTTGTCACCGGTAGTAATAGCCCCTGTTAATCTCAGGGCTTTTGTCGAACCGCCACCACTCAGGTCTCCCGCTGAAACCGCATACCCATCTCTAAGCGATATTTCACAGGGTGGAATATCTTTCGGTGCTCTTATTTCTTCTGCAATCACAAGTCCGCATGCCTGCGATATTTCAATTACCTCATAGCTCTGGGCCCGTACACAGGCAAGGACCTTCTTTCTGGCTTCTTTCAGGGAACAAACTTCCTCAACCACAGCCCTGTCCATCTGTTTTACTGTATTCTTTTAATGCACTTTCCCAATCGGTGATGGTATTTATGTTAAAAAAACACTTCATCTCGGGATCGAACTGCCTGATTGTCTTTTCATCAATTTTTAGGGTTTTTACCCTCTTAAAAATTGTTGCTACCTGCCGCTTCTTGTCCTGAAGTAACTTAAACATTAGATTCAAGCACCGCTTGTTATAAACTGCGTGCAAGGGTTCAAACTTGTCATCAAAGGAAGGAACTACGGCATCGTATCCGGGAGACCTGGAGACAAGGTAGTCTATAAAAGGGGGATTTACAAAGGGCATATCGCAAGCCATGACAAATGCGTAATCGAAACGACTAAAAAAGAGACCGGTGTAGATGCCGCCCAAGGGACCCTGGTGAGGTATGATGTCGGTAACGATCGTTTTCCCAAGATCCACGTAATCTAACGGGTTATTTGTAACAATTATGATCTCATCGAATAGCGGATCTATCTTCGATAGGATCAATTCTATTAATTTCTGGGAACCAATTTTAGCCAGGGCCTTATTAGTACCGAAACGGCTGCTGAAACCACCGGCAAGAACTATTCCCGTAGCCTTATGTTTCGTCATCATCCAGGTTAAGTATCAATTCAAGTTTTCTTGGTTTTTTGTAGCCCCTCAATGTTGACAACATCCCTAGCAATCCGCCAATTACGAATTCCTGTACGAATTCTTTCATTGGCAGTTTCTTGCCGTCTATCTTAATTACCATCCTGAATCGTTTTCGCGATTCCAGGTAACGAGTCTCGATGAAATCTGCTATTTCTTTGATAGCGCCAGGGTGAAATACCGGTACATCAGTTTTAACTTCATCTGCAGTTACTAGAGCTATAAGGTTATCCTTCTCGGTGCTGATAGGTTCAGGAATAAGCTCTTTCCTGAAAACTTCTATTTTGGGCCTTTTTTCTTTTTTATAACCTTCGGTAAAAATAATGTCCTCATCAAGGAAGTGGCCGGCAACCAGTTCGAGTTCCATTTCTTTTTCCAGTTGCTTGATCATTGCCAGTTGTTTTGGGCCTGAAATCACCACGGTCTTGGCACCGGCTTTCCTGTGTCTCCACGTATCCTTACCTTCGTGGTCCATTTCGAAGCCATGAACATCGTGCTTGATTGTTCCTACAGAGTAACCCCTGGAAGTCAATTCGGGAATTAGCTTTTCAAGGAGAGTCGTTTTACCGCTTTTAGATGCTCCAACAATCGAAATAATCACTGCCATTGTGTACCCCCAATAACGCAGATATCCTCAATCAATCATGATGTAAGTCGTTTTAAGTTCAAAGAATTCATCTAATCCAAAGGGAGATTTCTCCCGACCAAGACCACTTTTTTTAACCCCACCGAAGGGCACGGAAAAGTAGGCCTGGTGGATAGTGTTTACCCACACGCTTCCGTATTCAAGATCCCTGGCTATTTTCATTCCGGAACCCACATCCGGGGCAAAAATGTATGCAGCCAACCCGCAGTCGCCATTATTTGCCCACCTCACCGCTTCTTCAGAGGATTCAACCGGCATTATTCCCACCACGGGACCAAAGGTCTCTTCTGTCATTACCAGCATTTGGTGATTCACATTAGTTAAGACCGTGGGAGGAAAGTAGAGGCGACTTTTTATGTGTGGTTCAGAGATTCGTTCGCCGCCACATTCAACTGTAGCCCCTTTTGCCACGGCATCCTTGATGTGTTCTTCGACCCGTCGGGCTATTTTTTCGTTGTTCAAGGGTCCGAGGTCGCTATTTTTGTCATCAGGACAACCAACTTTCAGTGTTTTCACTGCTTTCAAAAATTCCGAGAGAAATTCATCATAGATATCTTTCTCCGCATAAACTCTATTTATCCTGTAACAATACTGACCACTGTTTTTAAAACTTTGCTTGACAATGGCTGGAATATTTTCCTTCCATGGAGAGCCATCGCAGATTATTAGTGGGCAATTACCTCCGAGTTCCAGAACAACCCTGCGGATGAATTTTGCACTTTTCTCGAGGATTATCTGCCCTGTTGAAATGCTTCCCGTAAAAGTAACCATGCGAACTAGCGGGTTCTCAAGCAGAAACGATCCGGTTATTTCACCTCTTCCGGTAATAACGTTTAAAACACCGGGCGGTAGGCCGGCATCAAGAGCCAACCTTGCAATTAAAATCGTAGAAATGGGGGTGTGTTCATCAGGTTTAACCACCACGGTGCAACCAGCGGCAAGAGCAGAACCGAGCTTGCAAATGAGGGTACTCAGCGGATAATTAAACGGTGTAATTGCCGCTACAACTCCCACCGGTTCCCTTGCTACCATGACAATTTCATCCTGGTTCCCGGCACTAGGCAGTTCTCCCTTTATCCTTAACGCCTCATCGGAAAAATAATCGAGTAACTCCGCGGAACTCTTAACCTCAGAATACGCTGCTTCAATGGGTTTTCCAACCTCCTCGCAGACGGTCCGAGCGAGGGAATCAATCTGCTGCTTCATCATGAGTGAAATCTTTTTCATGATTCCGGATCTCTGCGCAGGGGAAGTATGCTTCCAGGTGGCAAAGGCGGAAAAGCTTGAATTGACAGCATCAAGAACACAATCCTCTCCGACCTCTGGAACCACGCCTATTACGTCGCCATTGGCAGGGTTTATAACAGAAATTTCGCCAGATCCATCAGGCCATATTTCTTTTTCACCGATTACACAGGGGTATCTAGCCAGTTTTTGTTCCATTTTCCAATACTTAACAGACTTCGAATACGAAAAATAAATCCGATTCTAACTTTTTATCTTTTTAAGCGCTTCTTGAAGCACTTCGTTTATCTCCCTCGTTAATCTTGCGGCTTCTACCAGGAATTCCGCCACTTCAACAAGATGTTCTTCCCGTGCTTTTTTTTCCCACGTTTCAAAAGACCTGGCATGATCTTCATTGTGATGTTGCCAGTGTTCCAACAGTTTTTCAAGCTTTTGGCGAATATTGAGTTCTTCGCCAGAATGGGAGTGATGGTGATGGTGGTGATGCTCATCGGAAGAATGTCCTTTTTTGCAACTCATAAGTCAGCTCCGCTTCTAGTTTGACGACAAAGGCTCCATGTGTTAGTAGACTCTTGCCACGTAAAAAGATGTTCGGCACTCAATACGAGTACAAGATAATAGATTCAAATTCAACTTTGGACAAACAAAAAATCAGTTCTTTCATGAAAATTTAAAATTTTAATTGGCTCATGATCAAATATCCAAGATTAAACCCGAACATAATTGAAATTGGCCCCATTAAGGTCAGATGGTACGGCCTGATGTACGTTCTTGGCTTTCTTGCGACGTATTTCTTGATACCCCGCCAAAAGAGATCCAAGGAGATCGGGCTCGAAGGCAAAACCCTTCAGGACCTCATTTTTTACCTGGCCCTTGGCCTGGTGATAGGTGCACGACTGGGTTATATTCTTTTTTACCAGTATGCTAATCTCGGATTCTATCTCAAGCACCCCATCGAAATCATTGCCACGTGGCATGGTGGAATGTCGTTCCACGGGGGGCTAATTGGTTGTATCCTGGCGGGATATCTTTTTGCAAAAAATCGAAAAATGCCATTCTGGGCTATTGCTGATTGTGTTGCGGTTACTGCCCCCATTGGTTTAGGCCTTGGCCGTATAGGTAATTTCATAAACGGAGAACTCTACGGGAGGGTAACCCATGTTCCCTGGGCAATGATCTTTCCTAATTCCGACGGGTTGCCGAGACACCCTTCGCAACTTTATGAAGCTTTTTTTGAAGGACTGGTGCTCTTTGTAATATTGTGGAGCTTGCGGAAAAAAGACCATCCCGATGGTTCCATGGTAATTTATTTCCTGTTGTTGTATGGTATTTTTCGGTTCGTATTGGAATTCTTCAGAGAACCTGACCCCCAAATCGGGCTTCTTTTTGGTTTCCTATCGATGGGTCAACTACTCTGTCTGTCCATGATTCTATTTGCTGCAGGTTTTCTACTATTAAAAAGAAAGAAAAATTCCTAGATTGAACCGGGTGATAAATTAGTTATGATTGAAAGAACCGAAAGATCGTATTCGGGAGCCGAGAAAATCTTGAAAGAAAAGCTTACTGAACCGCAGAAGGCATTCAGGAAAATAAGGAGAGGGCAGCGAGTATTCGTTGGTTCCGGGTGTGGTGAGCCGCAGTACTTGACCCGGGAATTTGAAAAGTTTTTGCCCCAGCTTGCGGATATTGAAATCCTTCACCTGGTTTCTTTAGGGCAGCCTCACTTCACGGACCCTTCCTTGTCTGATTACTGCCGCTTGAAATCATTTTTTATTGCAACAGCATATCGTGAAGCAGTATCAGAAGGAAGAGCCGACTATACTCCCATAAACCTTTTTGATGTTCCAAGTCTCTTCAGGAGCGAGTCAATCCCCATTCACGTTGCATTGATACAGGTATCCCCCCCTGATTCCCATGGCTTTTGCAGCCTGGGGATAGCAGTGGATATTGTAAAATCAGCGGTTGAAAATGCTGAATACGTTATAGCCCAGGTCAATCCAAGGATGCCTTATACCCTGGGGGATAGCTTCGTTCACCTGGATGTAATTGACGCTGTTGTTGAATACGAAGAACCGTTACTGGAAATGGAACCTCCCCTGATAAATGACATTGCCAAGGCCATTGGAAATAACGTGGCAACACTAGTTGAAGATGGGAGTACCATAAGGGTTGGAATCGGGAGCATACCGAATGCGATCCTTTATTCCCTGGCGGACAAGAAGAACCTGGGAGTGCACTCCGATATTCTCACCGATGCCTACCTTTTCCTTATTGAAAAAGGGGTGATAACAAACAGCGAGAAAACCTTGCACCCCGGGAAGATTGTTACCAGTTTCGCCCTTGGTTCTGAGAAGCTGTATAATTTTGTGCATAATAACCCCATGGTGGAGTTTCATCCGGTAGAATACACTAACGACTACCTGGTAATATCCCAAAATGACAAAATGGTTACCATAAGTTCTGCCCTTGAGATAGACCTATCAGGCCAGATATGTGCCGATACAGTTGGCTATGACATCTACAGTGGTGTAGGGGGATCAGTCGACTTTTTGCGAGGTGCCCGGTTTTCTAGGGGTGGAAAAGCAATTACTGTGCTCCCTTCTACCACGCTTGACGGGAAGCATTCGAGGATAGTTCCGTACCTCTCGGAAGGGGCAGGGGTTGTGACAACCAGGGGAGGAGCAGGTTACATTGTAACTGAGTACGGAATTGTTGACCTGTTTGGGAAAACCCTAAGAGAACGAGCTCTTGCGTTGGTCGGTATAGCTCATCCAAAATTCAGAGAAGAATTGCTATCTGAAGTGGATAAACTTTACCCGATGGGAAGAATAGCAGTTCCCAGGGAAGCGCCACCATTTCTGCCCAAAGAATGGGAAATCAGGCAAGTTTTTCCCGGCGAAAGACTGGTACATTTTAGACCCGTAAGACCCGTTGACAAAACAAGGCTTGAAGAATTCTTCGATTCTTTGCCGAGTGATGAAACTTACGTACGGTTCCTTTCCATTATGAAGGTTTTCCCCAGCAGGGACATAAAATCTTTGGTGAATATAGATTATGTTAGGAAAATGGCCGTCATCGGATATGTGGAAAAAGATGGTGAAGAAAAAATTATAGCCCTCGGATGTTACTTGTATAACGAAGACACCGGGTTAGCGGAATTAGATTTCGCAGTGCACCCGAACTGGCAAAGGATGGGAATAGCAACTTTTCTTGTACACTATCTGGTTGAGATTGCCAGAAGCCGTGGCATAAAGGGTGTTTTTGCTTACATATCTCCGGAAAACCAGGGCATACTTGGGATTTTTAACAGGACGGGCTACGTGATGCAGCGTATTTGGGAAGATGGTGTATATAAGATACATTTGGATCTAACCCAGATCGCACATCAATGTCTTTACGATCCCGAAGATCGCTTATAATCACTTGTTCAATGAATGAAAAAGAACGCATTGAAAGACTGGAAAAAGAAGTTGAACAGCTAAAAAAAGAACTATCCCTTCTTCGAAGACACGTGGAACATCTTCATTCGGGAAGATTCCCATCTTCGATTCCCCTACTCCAGCTTCTGGCTCAAAGAGGATTAACAGTCCTCGAACATGACCACAATACTCAACTGTTGTTGCCACCTACGGCATCGGAGGAACACCAGGGGATATTTTTCAATTTGCTCAGACGATACTCTTTCAGGCTTTTTTTAAGAGATTTAATCCAGTTCCCTGAAGGAAAAAATCTGAAAAAACTTTGCAGATATTGTTCAATAACTACGGCCCGTTCCTACTTGAAAAAGCTAAGTGAGCTTGGGATCGTATTTTATAATGCCAGGGAGGGATATAAACTTCTAATAGATGGAGTGGCAAGTTTTGGCCCTACTTTGGAGTGGTTCGTGGGGCAGCTTTTTGCAAGGTACTTTTCCGCCCCCGTTTTAACTTCGGTTAAGTTCAAAAACACGTCAACTGGCGGCGACTACGACGTGATTGCCTTGCTCGAACAGAAACTGGTATACGTGGAAGTTAAATCTTCTCCCCCCAGAGGGGTAGAAAAACCGGCAGTAAAGGCCTTTATCGATAGGCTCTATGACCTACAGCCGGACGTAGCACTTTTTTTTGTTGACACCGAGCTTAGAATGAAAGACAAGATGGTGGTTCTATTTGCCGAAGAGATGGAAAGGAGATTCGGGAAGGAAGCACACAATAGATGGAAAGTCACCAGGTTGGTCAATGAATTATTCCACATAAATCATGGGGTATACATAGTAAACAGCAGGAAGGGTGTTGCAGCGAATATTCAAAGATGTTTGAGTGACTTTAGGCGAAACTGGAGATTAAACAGGGTTCTAGTTCCGTGGAACTACTAAGGTTCAACCGAAGAAGGAGAGCGAAATGAAGTATAGCGAAAACTTGTATATCTACCCGTGGGAAAACCCGATGGAGAATAATTGCAATTCTTACATCATCGACGGCAAAGTTAAGACCTTGATAGACCCTGGACATCATCATCTGTTTCCTCAATTGAATAGCGAGATGAAGAAAGATGGTTTTCTTCCCGGTGATATAGACCTTGTGCTTATTACGCACCCCCACCCGGATCACTGCGAGGCTGCTCAGGATTTCTTTGGTTATAACACAAAAATTGCGATTCACAAGGAGGCCGATGCCTTTCTCCGTCAATACGGTGAACAGTTTTACCAGATGATGGGATTGACTATGCCTCCCTGGAAAGTGGACATATTGTTGGATGAGGGAGAGTTGCTGGTAGGTGATCAATCCTTTGATATTCTTTATACCCCTGGCCATGCCCCGGGTTCTATTTGTATTTATTGGCGAGAAGAAAAAGCTCTTTTTACAGGAGACGTAGTGTTCTACCAGAGTGTGGGGAGAGTTGACCTGCCAGGCGGAAATGGACTTCAACTGAAAGAAAGCATAGAAAAGATTGCTCGACTTGACGTTGAACTCTTGCTACCGGGACACGGCCCGATAATAAAGGGCAAAGGATCTGTAAAAGAAAACTTTTACACAATAGTGAGTACAGTTTTCTCGATGCTCTAGTGGGAAGCTTCTTAAATATTATTCTGAATCCGTTCTTTTAAATATCTTTTCGTATAGGTTATGTTGTTAAAAAATAACGGAATTTTGCAAACGTGGTTTCATCCGGTGACTGCTAACAGGTAAGGTCCAATCCCAAAACTTCCGAAAAGATATCCGATCATTTATGGCATCATCTAACCCAGGGTCAGAGAGATTGTATTGCTTTGCAAGACAGAAGCTTTTAAGCCTCACGTCGGTGTCTTTCCTTTTCTTGCCTTGCGGTTCTTGGGT
>JALSTM010000233.1 GCA_026983715.1 Desulfobacterales bacterium | reverse complement strand
GGCCTCTCACGCCGGAGACACGGGTTCGAATCCCGTTGGGACTATTAAAGGAAAAACAAGGGGTTAGACTTACATCTAACCTCTTTTCTTTTTTGCCAATAACAAAATTCTAACCTTATTCCCAGAAACAAACTATACAAAAAACCGCCAGCGCCAAGAACCGGCCGATTAAAATCCTTTCTTTAATCCCCCTTTCGCGCGTCTGTCCGGTAGTCGGAGTAGACATAATGTTTCGAATCTCCACGACGCTATGCTCCCATTTTATTTAGAAGGAAGCGACTCAAATGCTTTACATTGTAATATCTCTTTACTATTTATACTAATACTGATAGTTTAGTTTGTAAGGAGGTGATTAGAATGATTACTAAAGTAATTAAGATATCCAGAAAGGGACAGATAACGCTTCCTCGTGAAATAAGGGAAAAACTTGGGACAGAAGTGGTAAAAATCGTGGCTGAAGGGGACACCGTTAGAATTGAGCCTGTCAAAGATCTTGCAGGGAGCCTCAAAGAATACGCATCCCAGTACATTCCTTTGAAAGAGGCAAGGGAAAAAGTCTGGAGGGAGGTTGTGGGTGAAAGGAACCGTGTACGTGATTGATACAAACGTCATTTTGCGATATCTCCTCGCCGATCACGAGGAGTTTTATGAACGTGTAAGGACGTTCATGGACAAAGTAAGAGATGGTAATAAGAAGGTCATAATTCTAGGAAGTGTCATTGCAGAATGTGTATATGTGTTGCTGAAGATATACAATGTGCCGCGACGAGAAATCGCAGCAAAACTGGCAGGGATCCTTGAATACAAGGGAGTTGTGACCAGTGAGAAAGAAAAGCTTATGGAAGCTCTATCTATATTTGCCGAGCAAAACGTTGAAATAGTAGATGCCTTCGTTTTTGCTTTCGGTTCCCATGAAAACAGGAAAGTTTTAAGTTTTGACAAGGACTTAAAAAAGCTCGCCCGCATTCCAGACTAGAAAAACCCTCGAAAATTTTCTTTGTAAATTACATGAATCCGCGATCGTTCACCTGGGCTGAAGATGCAAGGAAAAACCCGGCGGGCTATAGTACACTATGTCCGCCGGGCGATGACGCCGAAGAAACGGTGCAGGTGGACGACCCGAAGGGCGTAGAAAGATTGCTTGATAAAGTGGAGAATAATCCACACTGGCTATGTGGCCAATAATGAGCAATTTATACATGCTGTAGAAATTAGCAATAAAAATTCGTCACGAATTCAGATAATTAAGCATAGTTTCCGCATCTTAATATTTTGGATTACGAAAGCCTCTGGAACTATCTATTAACCTCGAAAAGGGTCTGCTGGTAAGCTAGCCCTTTTCAAGTTGCCTATTGTTCTACCAGTTCCACACGTCTGTTTCTGGCACGGCCACTATCGGTTTTGTTCGAAGCTACAGGCGCAAGGGGTCCCACGCCGAAACCCTTGAGCCTTTCGGCCGATATCCCATACTTGGTAGTAAGTTCCCTCACCACCGAGCGGGCCCTTGCCTCGGACAGTTTCATATTATAAGAAAGCGTCCCCACGTTGTCAGTATGCCCTACAACGAAAAGTTTCAACCCAGTATTTTGCTTCAAAAGCTTGGCAACTTCTGCTATCGCTGGTTCCGATTCAGGCTTGATGGTAGCTTTGTCAAAATCGAAATATATCCCGTATACTGATGCGTGACCTGTAACGGAAATGTCATTCATGAGACTCTTCGCATCTGCCACCACCAATTGCTCCATACCGGCTTTTTCGACCACGTTAAGCTCATATCCTGTTCCGCCATTAAAGGCATCTACCAGCACCCAGTACGTTCTTCCTCCCTTGTCTAGCTTAAGGTAGGCAGTCGAATCATTCTGTTTCACAACCGTTCCGCCAATCTTTTTTATGGCGTTGGCGTAATTAAGCACGATCTGGAGCTCGCTAGGTGGCCTGGCTCCTTCCTTTATTTCGTACCTTCCTTGGTATACTTTGCCCTCCACCTTAATATCGCGCCCGTTGCTGTCAACGAAGTTAAACCGATCAAAATCCTTAATGTCACAGGAACTAATATAAAAATTGGGCATTCTCGTGAACATGGGATGGTCAAAACAGCCTTCGGCATCTTTTTGGGCATTCACGTGTTCGGGCGTCTTAAGAACTTCATCGATGCTTCTCGGTTTCGCAACCACAACCTGCGGAAATTCGGCCTTTTCAACAACTTTCAGTTCGTAGACATTCCCCTCGTTCGCGGCGTCCACTATTATCCAGCTAGTTTTCCCATCCTTGTCCAACTTGAGATAGGCACTCGAGTCTCCTTGGTTGATGACTACTCCACCTATATTTTTAATCGCGTTGACATAGTTCAACACGATCTGAAGCTCGCTCGGAGGTTTTACGCCTTCTTTTACTTCGTATGTCGCCCGATAAACCTTTCCGAATATCTCGATCTCGCCTCCCTCTTCATTGGTGAAATACTCCCTGTCGTAGTCTACTATCCTGCATGACGAGATATAGAAACCAGGCATCCGGGTAAACATGGGATGGTCAAAACAGCCTGCCTGATCTTCCTGGGCCCAGACGGGGCATACAAGAAAAGATACCAAGAAAAAGCATAAGATGACTCTACATAATACCTTCATTTTTCTACCTCCCCCTTGGAAAAATCATAGTGTTGTAATGAAAGCGCTTTTGCCGAGATATCAATGACATATTAACATGTTATCTTAATGGGTGAAAAATGTCTATGAAAATCATTCATCATATGATATATGTTTTTCAATATCTATTACTTGAACCAATAGAAACGAGATTCAGGTGAGAACTTCAGGGGCACTGAGTTTTTACCAATTTTAGTATCAGTAGGCGTTACACTCGGAATTCTGCACACGCATATCTATCTGAAATTCTATCAAATCCAGGCTTTGATCCAGGATACAGAAATTCCAAATATAGCAATCAGTGCATTCCTGGTTCCTCGGGAGTGACACGTCCTTAGAACCGGGGCAATGTTCTTCCAATATCCAGGATGAAGAGAAACTGTCAATTGAAGCTCCGGAGGTGTTTTCATGCCAGTAATTAATAATTTAGAAAAATATTACGAGAAAAACCTGAAGGCTCAGTTTGGAAGGCTGGAAGAAAAGCGTAGGAAAGTTGTTCGAAATATAAAGCTTGTTTGGGGAATAATCGGAATTTCCATATTGCTTATTATTATCATATTCTGGCCTGGCTTTACTGAGCGTCCTCTTATCTTTACTCTCACCCTTTTGGCTGTGTCTCCGGTCTTTTTTATCATTCCGTACCTTTTTCTCAAAAGAGGATACAGGCGAGATTTTAAGAAGCAAGTTATTGCTCCACTGGTTAAATTCATCGACGATAGCATGATATACGATAGTAAGGGATATATCCCTAGTAAAGTTTTTGTTGAAAGCAGGATATTTCGCTCTTCTTTCAACTCGTATAAGGGGGAAGACCTTGTGCCGGGACGCATAGGGCAAACAGACTTTATGTTTTCTGAAGTTACCGTAGAAAAGACTGATAAGGAAAAGGACAACGAAAGGTCTACAGTCTTTGAGGGGCTGTTTTTCGTGGCTGACTTTCAGAAAAGATTCAAGGGAATTACGCTAGTTGAGCCCCAGATCATCTTCGAGACCGGGGATGAGGCCTACAGGGAGGGAATAGGACGGGCGGTAAAGCTCGAGGATCCAGAGTTTGAAAAGGAATTTAACGTTTTTGGTTCCGACCACGTAGAATCCCGATATATTTTATCAACCAGTCTCATGCAGCGAATACTGAACTACAAGAGGAAATTTGGCAAACCTATGTACCTTTCTTTCGTGAATTCAAAGGTCTTTATAGCTATTCCCTCCGGAGGAGAACTCTCCGAGGATGGTCAACAAAAGCGAATAAGGTTTACGCCTCCGAATCCCCTATTTGAACCACCGGTTTTTTCTCCTCTAAAGGGTTTTGAATCATGCAAGAAGTATCTAGGGGACATCCAGCTCGTTTTGGATATCATAGAGGACCTCAAACTGAACAGGCGTATATGGGCTACTTAAAACAGCAATCATCGTCTATACGAAAATGGTTTCCAGGAACATATACTGGATTTTCAAGTTTCGTTTTGGCATGCAACATCATGGGGGTTAGGCCATAAGTTACAAAAACAAGTTTCCGTTTCCCTGGAGACCCTGTAACGAGAAGTATATGTATTAAAAGAACTTGGCGGTTATCATGGTGGCTATCCTGTTTCCGACCACGACGAAAATGGCAATAATGAAGGTTTCAACTGCAGCCCTTGTACTTACCGACTTAAGAACCAAAGCTGCCAAGAGATCGGTTAAGACAGCAAGAGCCAGACCTGCCACTAGGCCCCACTGCTTTATGATCCATGCCATTAGAATCAGGAGGGGAACGCTTCCCAGGGTTCCGAGTATAACTAACCAGTAGAGCGGGAAGGTGGTATTTTTATCAAGGATGTTGATCATGGCCCCCATGCGCGGACACAGTATAAAAAACGCAAAGGCTACTATTGTGATCACATAACTGGCTAAATCGCTCATGGTACTTCTCCCCTTTCGCACCCTTCGTTAAATAGTAGAAATTTCCACTTCGGGAAGTATTTCCATAACGGTCTCATAATGACAGAGTTCCGTACCCGGAGTCGTAACGGTGGCGGTACCGCAAGCACAACCGAGCCTCAGACATTCTTCCAGGCTTTCTCCCCGAGAATGCGCAAGCACAAACCCGGCGACAACGCTGTCTCCCGCTCCCACCGCGCTTTTTACTTCCACCTTCGGACCTATTGCTTTTAACTTTACTTCTTTCGTACACAGGATAAGGCCATCCTTACCCCTTGACACGAGAACAATTTCAATACCCTGCCAGTTCAGTTCGGTGGCAGCTTTGAGAATTTCCTCTTCGTTCTTAACTTCCTTGCCAACCAGCCTCGACAATTCAAAAACATTTGGCTTAATCATGTTCGGTTTAAAAGCCAGGCTTCTTTTTAACGTATCTCCGTCGGCATCAAGTACGATAAAAGGCTTTTTATCCTTGAAGGTTAGAATTAGCTGTCCGTAGATATCCTTGCTAACCCCTTTCGGCAAACTTCCGCTCATTATCATGTAAGTTACATCGGTTAGTGATCTGAACTGGCGATAAAGTTCACCTATTTCGTGAGGTTTCACGTTAGGCCCGGGAGCGCTAATTACAAACTGCTTACCGGTTTCCTCTTCTTTAAGGATTACGTTTGTGCGGGTTTCTTCAGAGAGATGCACAAAGTCTATCATTACTCCATCGTTGATGAGACGCCCTTCCAGTTCCAGTCCGCTGTATCCGCCAATAAGCCCAAGAGCAATGCTTTGTGCTTTTAACTCTCGAATGACTCTTGAGACGTCTATTCCCTTTCCACCGGCATATCTTGATTCGGAAATGATCCGTACCGTGTCTTCTTCAACAAGTTTCCTGACAACGAGGGTTCTATCGAGGGCGGGATTAAGCGTTAAAGTGTAGATCAAGGCTAGCCTCCTTTCTTTCTTCGAAGGTTTCAGAAATTCTCTTGCACAACATGGAAAATCTTTTTTGTGTCCTGTCGTTGTTTATTGCAATTGCGAGAGCCCGCTTGCTTCCAACAAGAACAACAAGTTTTTTTGCCCTTGTCACCCCGGTATAGAGCAGGTTTCGCTGAAGCAGCATAAAATGTTGTGTCACTATAGGCATCACGACCACCGGATATTCGCTTCCTTGCGATTTATGGACACTAATTGCGTAGGCAAGGGTCAATTCATCGAGATCGGAGAAATCGTAGTACACTTGCCTACCGTCGAAGTCTACGACAAGTTCGTGCATTTCAGGATCCATGGCAAGAATTCTACCGATATCGCCGTTGAATACCTCCTTATCATAGTTGTTTCTTATTTGCATGACTTTATCGTTTAGTTTATAAACCGTCGCACCCCGTTGAACCAGTTTTGTCTGTGGGTTTAGAGCTTCCTGTAGCTTTTCATTCAACATGGCTGCCCCCACCTGCCCCTTGTGCATGGGCGTAATTACCTGTATATCATCAACAGGGTCAAAGCCGAACCTCTTTGGGATTCTTTCGGTGCAGAGTTGAAGGATAATTTCCTGGACGCGTTCGATGTTATCGTTTTCGATAAAGTAGAAATCCGAGAGAGCCTCTGCGGAGTTTGGCTTGGTGTATGGAAATTCTCCGTGGTTAATCTTGTGTGCATTTACGATAATAAGACTCTCTTTTGCCTGCCTGAATATTTCTTTTAGTTCAACCACGGGGATTTTCCCGGAATCGATTACGTCCCGCAGCACCTGCCCGGGACCTACCGAAGGAAGCTGATCGATATCACCCACGAGAATCAAACGTGATGCCGGCGGAAGTGCTTTTAAGAGATGATGGAAAAGAATAATATCTACCATGGAAACTTCATCAAGTATAAGAAGATGGACGTCAAGCGGGTTCCTGTCGTTGTATCTGAATCCACCTTCGGCCGGGTTGTATTTCAACAACCTGTGAATAGTAGATGCTGGCCAGCCAGTGGTTTCACTCATCCTTTTCGCTGCCCTTCCAGTCGGTGCCGCAAGTAAAATCTTATCCGTTATCTTGCCGTAAATTTCGAGTATCGCTCGAACAAGGGTTGTTTTCCCCGTACCCGGGCCACCAGTAATAACCACGATCTTTTCATGAAAAGCCGTTGTAAGAGCCCTTTTCTGTTCTTCGGCTAGCTCAATTCGAAGCCTTCCCTGCACCCAATCAAGAGCCTTTTCCTCGTCAATCTTTCGTATTTTTCCAGGGGAGTTAAAAATTACTGCCAGTTTCCTGGCAATTAGCTTTTCTGACACGTGAAATTGAGGGAGATATACGGGGGTAGCGGAAGGAATATTGTCGAAACTAATCGTGTCAACCTCAGACCATTCCAGTATGATTCTTTGTTCATTCGCAAGGGCCAAAAGCTGACTCTTTATCTGTTCTGCTTCAACTCCAAGCGTTTCCATGGTTTTTCTTATGAGTTCTTTGTAAGGCAAGAAAACATGCCCCGTATCCGCAGCCTGGTTGAGCACGTAGAGAATCCCAGCGGCAATTCGTTTCGGCGAATCTGTGGGAAAACCAAGTTTCTGCGCAATTCTGTCCGCAGTGAGAAAACCTATCCCGTATATGTCCATGGCTAATCTGTAAGGGTTTTCCTTTAAAACCCTGATTGCATCATGCCCGTAGAACTTGTAGATTTTTGTTGCATAGGTGGTGCTCACATTGTATGACTGCAGGAACATCATTACTTCGCGGATTTCTTTTTGATCTTCCCATGCCTTCTTAATCATCTCGATCCGCTTGGGGCCGATCCCTTCCACCTGATTCAATGCTTCTATGTTCTCTTCGATTATGTCAAGAGTATCAAGCTTGAACTTTTCAACTATCCTCCGCGCCATGATCGGGCCGATTCCCTTTATGAGGCCAGAACCGAGGTACCTGCGAATGCCTTCGACCGTAGCGGGCATCACCGTTTTGCAGCTTACTATTTTGAACTGTTGCCCAAACTTCGGGTGGTTAACCCATTCCCCGAAAAGTTCCACTACTTCACCCGGGGTAATCGAGATAATATTCCCTACCACCGTAACCAGGTCACGCCGCCCGGGAACCTTCACCTTGAACACGCAGTAGCCGTTTTCTTCGTTTATGTATACTATTCTTTCAACCTGACCATTTAATTTCATCTATATTTCACCCACATGAAACCGGTGCTCTGTAGCAGGTTCGTAGATAAAATCTTTACCGAAAACTACAAACATGGCAAGACCGAAAACTGCCACAAGTGAACCGCTCAAAAAAGCAGCAGAAATGCCGAAGATATCTACCAGTTTTCCGGCTACAATTGGTCCAAACATTATTCCGAGACTTTGCCCCATTAGCACGAGACCCATTACGCTTCCCATTGCATGCTGGAATTTTCCTTCGCTAACAGTTAATGCACTTACAGCCGGAGCTATAAAACCACCAGCAAGACCACTTAAGATTATGCCAGCACACAAGGTCGAATAATTCTTCGAAAATGGAATTAATGCCATGGCCATAACCATGAACACGCCACCCAGCAGCGCTATAATTTTCCTGTTGTACTGGTCGGCCATTTTACCAATAGGTGCCTGTAGAATGGTTGCGGTGAGGACACTTAAACTTATGAATGCCCCGGAATAGGTTGTACTTAACCTATTGCCACCTATCACTAGAAGTGGCACAAACGCCCAGATAATCCCGACTCCAAAAAAATGAGAAGCCCTAAAGATCATTAGTGAAAGTATTCTGCGGTTCTTGAGAAGCTTGAAATACGAAGTTATATCAATGGACATACCATCCCCTTTTTTCTCTGGAACAAGCAGAAGGACAATCACCAGGGCAAGCAAATTCAGGGCAGCCATGCTGAAAAAAGCCGTATCCATTCCCCATGCGTCACTTATAAGTCCCCCCACGAACGGGCCGACTCCAAGTCCTCCAAAAATACCCACGTTTAATATGCCCATGTACTTACCTTCTTGCCCGCTTGGACTTAACTCCCCCACGTATGCCGAGGCCACCGGTACTATCATTGCCGCCGCCAAGCCGTGTCCAAACCTTATGAATACGAGGGTCCATGGGTTTGTGGCGAGAGAATAAGATATGGATACCACCACATAAGAAAAGAGCCCAAACATTATAAAACGTTTTTTGCCCAGGCGATCGGAAAGGTACCCGACTGCTGGTAAAGCAAGGCTCCTCGATACGGAAAAAGAAGAAAAGATAAATCCGATCATAACTCCCGCAGCCCCTAAGTTAAGGGCATACACGGGGAGAAGGGGAGCCACTATTCCTGCTCCCATCATGGAACAAAAAAGGGTAAAAAATAGAACAGCAAAAAGTTTCACCTTGGACCGATTCAAATTTTCCATGGCTATATCTGTAACACATTTCGTTGCAATGTTCACAGGAGAAAGAAGCGCAATTCCGCCCAGTGGCAAAACACGGATTTCCCTCCTTGACATAGGAATGGTTGTACTTAAATTAATATTAAAAGCTTGTGCGATACTTCCATAATTGAGTGAATTTTCCGTTAGTTACCAGGGAAGGTCAGAAAAGAAAAAGGTATTTGAGAGGTAACCATTCCTTGCGAAAGATCACCGTGTAGTCCTGAGTAAACCTTGTAACTCTATTCTCCGAACACCAATAAAAAATTTGAGATAGGGACGATGGAGCGAGGGTATGCTTCTTTGAAAGGATGTCCCTGGCACCGCCTCGGAGAAGAACCTTGAAGATCTAACTCATAGAAAGAAAAAATAGAAAGGAGGTATAGAATGGACAAAATCAGAATTGCAATTGCGGGTTTAGGCAACTGTGCCAGTTCGTTGATTCAGGGTATCTATTATTACAGGGACAAAAACCCGGAAGATGCAATTGGGCTAATGCACTGGGAGATAGGTGGATACAAGCCAAGTGACATAGAAGTAGTGGCAGCTTTTGATATTGACAAAAGAAAGGTCGGGAAAGATGTAAGCGAAGCTATTTTTGAACTACCGAATTGTACAAAGGTTTTTTGTCCGGATATTCCTAAAATGGGAGTCAAGGTCCACATGGGACGTATCCTTGACGGAGTTTCCGAACACATGAAGGATTACGATGATAAATACACGTTCGTACCCGCTGATGTTCCGGAACCTGACAAGGAGGAAGTCATCAAAATACTCAAAGAATCCGGTGCAGAAATCCTTTTGAACTATATGCCGGTGGGCTCCGAGGAGGCAACTCGCTTTTATGCTGATTGTGCCCTTTCGGCGGGAGTAGCTTTTATTAACAATATCCCGGTATTTATCGCAAGCAGCCCCGTCTGGGCAAGAAAATTTAAGGATAGGAACTTGCCCTTAATCGGCGATGATATCAAGTCACAGCTTGGCGCTACCATCACTCATAGGACGCTCACCGACCTTTTCAAGAAGCGGGGAGTAAAACTAGAAAGAACTTACCAGTTAAACACGGGCGGTAATACCGATTTTCTGAACATGCTAAACAGGCATAGGCTTGCCAGTAAGAAGAAGTCCAAGACGGAAGCGGTACAATCCGTGGCTGCAAAAAGGCTTGATGCCGAGAACATCCACATTGGACCGAGTGACTATGTACCATGGCAGAAGGACAACAAGGTCTGTTTCATAAGAATGGAAGGCAAGCTTTTTGGTGATGTTCCGATGGAACTGGAATTGAGACTATCTGTGGAAGATTCACCAAATTCAGCAGGTGTGGCCATAGATTCTATCAGGTGTGCGAAACTTGCCCTTGAAAGGGGCATAGGCGGAGTGCTCGAAGGTCCGTCCGCTTACTTTTGTAAACATCCTCCACGTCAGTACACCGATGAAGAAGCGTACCGTATGGTTGAGGAATTCATTTCTGACAAGGCGGGAAAAATCTATGAAAGGATTGATTATAGCGGCTGGGAGGGGCAGTCGGTTAGTGCACAAGGGCGCTAGCAAACCCCTAGTGCCGGTACTCGGGAAACCCATCATAGAACGAATAATAAGGACTGGTTACGAAGCCGGAATAAAAGAGTTTTACGTTGTTACCGGGTTCAACGGGGCCAAAGTGACCTCTTTTCTGAACACTTTGGCCTCCAGCCTGCCAGTTACAATTCACCATGTACACAACGATAGCTGGCAGAAGGGAAACGGAACGTCAGTCCTTAAAGGCAGGGAATACTTGGAAGAAAATTTCGTCTTAATGATGGGAGATCACTTGGTCGATCCCGAGTTATTAAAACGTTTCCTCAGCCAGGATGTACGTACCGGCGAAGTTACCCTTGCAGTCGACAAGAATCTAGACAATCCCTTCGTAAATATCCACGACGTAACGAAAGTGCTCATCGACAACGGTAAAGTGGTAGAAATCGGGAAAAACCTGAAAACATACAACGGCTATGACACCGGACTTTTCCTGTGTTCTCCCGTCATATTTGAAGCCGTCTCCAGGAGTATTGAGGAGAAAGACGACTACAGCCTTACAGGTGGAATAAGAATCCTTGCAAGTGAAGGCAGGGTAAAAGGCTATGAGGTCAGGGGTTATTTCTGGATTGATGTTGACGATCCCGTCGCCCTGGAGAAAGCTGAAGTTGCCTTGCTAAAAAACCTGCGGAACAAAAGAAATGACGGCCCTGTATCACGTTACCTCAACCGACCTCTTTCCGTCCGAATTTCCAGGTGGCTTGCAAAAAAACCAATAACGCCTAACCAAATATCCATTGCTGCTTTCTTCATGTCGGTACTCGGAGCGCTTATTCTTTCTCTTAGAAGTTACCTGGCTCTCTTCGTGGGCGGACTGATAGCTCAACTTGCCTCTGTAGTGGACGGATGTGACGGAGAAATAGCAAGAGTAAAATACATGGAGAGCGAGTTTGGTGGTTGGTTAGATGCAGTGCTTGACAGGTACGCCGATGCACTTTTGCTCATGGGACTTACCTGGCATGCCTATATCAAGAAAGGCAATCCTATTTCACTCCTGGTAGGATTCATGGCCATGGTAGGATCATTTATGGTGAGTTACACTGCGGACAAGTACGATGCGTTGAAAAAGTTTAACATGGAGCCAGTATTTAGAATCGGACGAGACATAAGGGTTTTTCTAATTTTCCTGGGCTCGATTTTAAACCAGGCATTTAATACCCTGCTGGTATTAGCGATCCTTATGAATCTCGAAACCATAAGGCGAATCTACATATGTAAAAATCATGACTTCACTCGACCGCTTGAAACGGGAAATTAGACAAATCCTCGCAGGGTCTTCCGTACCGGAAGACCCACTACATGCTGAAAATACTGTCGAATGGGTAAAAAGAATTTATCCTAAGGCGGATGAGGGTTTGCTTTTAGCGGCTCTTGCTCACGATATAGAAAGAGCAATTGCTGAAAAAAAAGTCAAAAGGTCAGATTTCTCCAACTACGATAAATTCAAGGAAGCTCACGCAACAAACAGTGCCCGTATAGTTCAGGAAATTATGACCTTACACGGAATCAACAATGAATTTTCCAATGATGTTCAGCAACTTGTACGGCTTCATGAAAAGGGTGGCAACTTCAGGGCAGACATATTGAGAGATGCCGACGCTTTATCTTTTTTTGAAATAAACCTCCCTTTTTATTTTGAGCGGGAAGGATACGATAACACGTTGAAGCGATGTTTGTGGGGATACAAGAGAATATCGCCTAAGAACCGTGAACTTCTGAAAATGATAGAATTCAGGGATAAGAACATCTCCGAGATTATCAAACTTATACAACGGCTCCCCTTCCGAGAAACCAGTTCATAAACTGAAGAATTTGTATTGACATTTCACAAGAAAATCCATTAGTAGTTTATACCTCAATGGGAACCACGAGGGCTAAATGGAGAAAAAAACAATCAAGATTGCCAAGCTCACGGATGAACAGCTTGCCCAGATCAAGGAAGTAGAAAAAAAACTGGAAAACATTTGCCTGGTAGCAGTGGAAAAGCAGGACGCCTTGTTTGTTCTCGAGGCCAAGCTGGCACCGAACCATTGGGAGTTAGTGAGTGATGTTTATCCAGAGATAGAGGGGATGAGCTCTTACTTTTCTAGCAAGGAAGATGCACTGCTCGCAAAGTCATCCCTGAAAAACTTACTAAAAGTACTGAAAGCAAAAGGAGTTGTTAAGAGACCAATTAGGGTCAGGAAACTCACTTGAGGAACCTGGGTTTTTCTGTCTGAAACCAAGACTATTTGGGAGCGCACCGAAGCAACCTTAAAGACCTTTACATTCCAAGAAGATTACTTACCCTTGTGCATTTGGCGGCATCCTCGCAGTGACAGAATGTTGGAAATGTTTTTAGACATCGACCCACTAGTCATCATTTAGCTTGAACATCTTTATCCCGGCAAGCTCCACGGTTTCTTCTTTTTCACTTTTGACAAATCGGCTCAGTTTCATCAGGGCGTTTGAAATCCTCTGACCCATTTGATGTATGTTTTTCACTCTTACAAGAACCTTTTCCGGCAGATCTTCATGTTCTATCATCAATAACTGTGATTCTCCCATGATAACGGTAAGCGGATTGTTTATTTCATGCCTTAGGGTGGAAATAGCAGCGCCCAGAGTTGAGAGTTTTTCTGCCTTCAATAGCTGTTCCTGGATTTGTTTCCTAAAAGAGAGATCGCGTACAAACATTAGCATGGTCTGATTTCCCGGAGACATCCTGGTGACACACACCTCAACAACTATTTCCCTGCCATCTTTTGTTCTGTGTACCTGTTCGACGCATTTATTTTCAGCATTTTCGGCCAAATCCCTCAGTTGCTCAACAACCAGCCCTGGGTCAGGATCCGCTACGAGTAGATCTATGAAGGAGAGCTTTTCGAATTCATCCTTGCTATAAGAGTAAAGTTCAAGCGCTTTCCTGTTGACCTCAAGAAATTTGCCATTCTTGTCAATCACGAATATGGCATCGTTCGAATTATCAACCATTTCCCTGTACTTTTCTTCAGATTCCTGTAGTTGCTGTTCAAGTTTTCGACGCAACGTAACATCACGGGCAATTATAAGGAGGCCGTTTTGGCCGTTGGCAAGAGGAAACTTCTGTCCACAAAAATAGAATTCTTTTTCTACTGAGCCCGATTTGCACGTAATCAGCAATTCATCAAAAGGCGGCCCCGTGTCTTCGAATGCGAAGATATCAGTGGTTCCTTTTATTGAAATTACCTCGTTTATGTGAAGTCCCGTTACCTCAGTAGTATCTTTACCGAAGTATTTGAGAAAATCGCTATTTGCGTAGAGGATTCTTTGATTTTCGTTGAGCAGCAAAATCGGTAAGTCAATTCTTTCCAGTATTCCCTCAAGCAAGTCAGATAATTCTTCGCCACTACTCATGTTTCTATCTCCGCAACAGGTCTTGAGTTCAAAATTTTCTTTTTCCTGAAAAAAGCCAGGTTAGATTCCAGCATCTTACCCGGATTCATTATATTATTGGGATCAAGAGCCTTTTTTATGCGCCTCATTACCCTGATACCCATATCTCCAACTTCCATTTCCATAAAAGGTGACTTAGCAATCCCAATGCCATGTTCCCCGGAAATCGTGCCACCCAGTGCAAGAACCTTCCTGAAAAGCTCCTGAGTTGCCATTTCTGCTTTAACAAGCTCCTCGGTATTATTTCTGTCCAGTAGAAAATTTACATGGAAATTCCCGTCACCGGCGTGGCCAAAACTTGCCACAGGAACGGAATATTTTTCCGATAACCTGTCAAGGATAAAAATGAGTTCGGAAATTCTGCTTCTTGGGACGCAAACGTCCTCGTTAATCTTGGCTGGTTTTATACTCAGTAATGCAGGGGCAATTGCTCGTCTAACCTTCCAAAGTCGTTCTTGATCCCCTTTTTCCGTGGCCACTGTAATTTCCGCCGCACCATGCGCTTGGCACATCAATACAATCCTGTCTTTAAGAAGCTCCACGATTTCCTCATCTCCGTCTATCTCAACCAGCAGGATTGAGTTGACGCGGGAGGAAAAACCCATTTTAAATTTTGACTCCACTGCCCGAATTGAATTTTTATCAATGAATTCGATGGCGGATGGTAGTGTTTGTTTTTTGAGTACTTCGCTAACTGCCTTTACGCAGTCTGAGAGATTTTCAAACTGAATTAGCAACGTGACCGTTTTTTCAGGTTTAGGCACAAGCCTGAGAACAATTCTGGTAATTATTCCGAGGGTACCTTCTGATCCCACGAACAGACTGGTTAGATCGTAACCCACCACACCCTTTACCGTCTTCCTCCCGACGTTCAGTATTTCGCCGGACGGGAGTACCACTTCTAGGCCCAGAACGTAGTTATAGGTAACGCCGTATTTCACGGCCTTGGGGCCTCCGGCGCCCGTTGCTACATTTCCTCCTATGGTACAAAAATTGAGGCTTGCCGGATCTGGTGGATAAAAAAGTCCCCTTTCAGCTACTGACCTTTGCAAATCACCCGTTATTACTCCGGGTTCGACAATCGCTAACTGATCTTCTGCGTCTATTTCTATAATTCTGTTTAGCTTGCCCAACGCTACAACAACCCCTCCGCCCAGAGGAGTACTACCTCCAACGTTGCCGGAACCGGCCCCCCGCGGATATACTGGAAATCTGAATTGGTTCGCAAGCTTTACCACAGAAGAAACTTCCGCGGCAGATCTCGGAAATACTACAGCTTCGGGTAGGACCTCAATACCTGATGCGTCATATGCATAGCAAACGAGATCCTCCCTGGAAGTCGATACGTTTCTGTTTCCGACAATATTTTTTAGTCTTTTTATAATTGATCTATTCAACGACATAATAGCCCGTATGCTGGCTAATTTCCCCCAGTACTTTCCCCACTATCAGTTCTGATCCACCAGATTAGACACCACCTTTAATACCTTTTCGCTATCCGACGTCACGATGATCTTTCTCGTTTCAGAGTCGATGACCCGAAGTTCAACTTTAATGTTACAATCTCTGAGAAACCTCACTGGGAGTTTCTCTGCCCATTCGATTATCACCACCCCGTCACCTCCCATTAACTCATCCAGCCCCAATTCTATTAATTCATCCTCATCCGATATACGGTAAAGGTCTACGTGGTATACAGGAATCCTCCCTGGGTATTCGTTTATAATGGTAAAGGTTGGGCTTGTTACGTATACATTGCCGGGGACACCAAGTCCCCTGGCTATTCCCTGGGTTAAAAGGGTTTTTCCACTTCCGAGGTTTCCAAGGAGCGCTACATTGTTCCCGCTTCTCAGTGTTTTGCCAAGTTTTTTCCCCAGTCCGAACGTTTGCTCGGGACTCCCGGTAAAAATAGTGACTTTTTGCCTGGTTTCCGATTTATACATGAGGCTTTGGTTGAGGTGCAAAAAAAAGATCCCTGGATAGCGCTCTCAAGATATCACTTTTTCCAACAATGCCTACCAATCTGTCTCCATCCATTACCGGAATTGAATGTATTCGCTTGGTGGACATGATCGTCGCGATTTCTTCCACAGGGGTATCTTCCTTAACAGTGATAACCTTCCTGGTGCATATATCGGACACCTTGCTACCGGACACGCGCCGGATTTCTCTTTCCATCTGCTTTTCGGTTTTTAGGATTATCACAGCGTCAAGAATAGTTAATACTGTGGGGATATGCAATTTCCTTGCTTGATCTATCAAATCACTCTGCGACACTATACCGTAGAGTTTCCCATCCTTATCCAGTACCGGGACACCATTTATCCGTTTCTTGAATAGAATATCGGCAACTTCCAGCACCGGAGTATCCGGAGTAACGGTGATGACTTCAGTTGTCATTATGTCGCTTGCGTTGAGCATTGTCATAAATCCAATGATAATTCTCTAGGTATCACTTCAAGGAGATCACTGGCAAGTATACTGAAATATTTGTTGGTTTCACGGACCACATCCCCTGCTTTACCATGGAAATAAACACCCAGGCAAGCAGCGTCAAAGGGTTCGTACCCTTGAGCAAGAAATCCTCCAATCATCCCTGTAAGTACATCTCCCATTCCGCCTGTAGCCATTGCAGGATTACCAGTGCTGTTTACGGCTGTTTTACCGTCCGGCGAAGCAATAATTGTCCTGTACCCCTTTAAAACCAGGATAACTCCGTATTCCTTGCTAAAACTCTCCGCAACCTCAAGCCTGTTTGCCTGAACGTACGCCGAGGTCTCTCCTATTATTCTTGCCATTTCACCAGGATGGGGCGTTAATATTAGCGGGACAGAAGCCTTGGATAATACGTGGAGGTTATCCTTTAGAGCCGTAACACCGTCGGCATCAACCACCACAGGACAATCTACCGAAGCAATTAACTCACGGGCAAGCTCCTGGGATTCATCATTAAGGGATATGCCAGGCCCTACGGCCATGGCGCTTCTTGTTTTTGCCTCCCGAATAATCTTATCCAGAGATTTCAAAGAAGCCGATCTGTCGTTAGTTTCAGGTATTGGCATGGTCATCGGCTCGGTAAGTTTTACTTCCATAATGGGGTTTAAACTTTCCGGGATGGCGAGGGTGACAAGACCGGTACCAACCCTTGCAGCTCCTTGGCAAACTAGAGCCGCAGCACCAGTCTTTCCTTCCGAGCCTGAAAGGACAAGCAGATGACCGTATGTCCCCTTGTGACTGTCACTACGTCTGGGTTTTATCAAGGCTCTTGCTTCCGCTTCTTCAAAAAATACTCTCTTAGGGCTAAAATCGGAAATTACCGTCCTGGGGATTCCGATATCCACAACTTTCAACTTTCCAACGTAGTTGTGACCAGGACTAACAACCTGCCCTATCTTAGGTAAACCAAAGGTAGCCGTGGCAACGGCATTTACACATAATCCCAGGGGTTTTCCTGTTGATGCGTCTAGACCAGATGGAATATCTACCGCCAGAACCGGTTTCCCCTCGTTATTTATCGCTTCAATCACCTCCCGGTAAAAGCCCCTAACTTCGGACTTGAGGCCCGTACCCAGGATAGCGTCAATCACTATGTCACAATCTTTC
The DNA here is from genome assembly GCA_026983715.1 of Desulfobacterales bacterium. GTDB lineage: Bacteria > Desulfobacterota > Syntrophobacteria > B119-G9 > B119-G9 > B119-G9. Next base: position 13,246 of record JALSTM010000233.1, on the reverse strand, counting down.
AGTTCGCTGGCTATTTGAGGTAAAAACTCTTCGCTCGTGTATTCAACGATGGGTATATCAAGTTTCCTGATAATTTCACAATTAACCAGCGCATCTCCTTTCAAGCGGGAGATTTCTTTGAGACACACTACCTTAACAGAGGCGGAACCCCGGTACCAGAGATGCCGTGCGATAACGAATCCGTCACCACCATTGTTACCGCTCCCAGCAATAATTAGAACCTTTCTCCGGCAAATATCTGGGAAAATTTCTTCATAAAAGTCGGTAGCTCCACTGCCGGCCTTTTCCATCAACACAACCCCGGGGATACCTATTTCCTCAATTGTTATGCGATCTATTTGGGCCATCTCAGTTGCGGTAAGCAGAAACATCAGCCTGTCTCCTCCCGTTTTTCCAAAATAACCAACGCCGCTCCAAAATCACCGTCATCTGTAAGTGACAGATGCCAGGAAACAATGCCCTTGCTAAGGCAATGGATACGAAGTTTTTCGGAGAGCCTGATTTCCGGTTTACCCAATTCATCCGGTACAACTTCAATGTCTCTCCACCCAGCATATTTCCCAATGCCAGTCCCCAAGGCTTTTGAAAAAGCTTCCTTGGCAGAAAACCTTAGTGCAAAACAGGGTACGGGATCCCGTCTCTTATGGCAGTACCGGATTTCTTCCGGGGTAAAGAGCCTATTTAATGTCCTCTCCGGATCTTTCTCCAACAGTTTTCTTATACGATCAACCCTTACCAGGTCTATTCCCACCCCGTAAATAGCCACCGGTATCCTTTTTAAAGAGATCTAACCAGGTAAACCATTTCCCTTACGGCCCTTTCAAAGCCAACAAGAACTGCCCTTGCAACGACCGAATGGCCAATGCTGAATTCCTCTATCTCCTTAATTCCCCTAAACCACGAAATGTTACGGTAATCGAGCCCATGGCCAGCGTTAACGCCTAGCCCCAGCTTAGAAGCAAGTTTCACGGCGTCGAGAATTCGCTCAAACTCCATTTCCCTCTTCTCAAGAGTCTCGGCGTCGCTAAAAATACCGGTGTGTATTTCCACGAAGTCTGCCCCTACCCAGTGAGAAGCCTTCACTTGTTCAAGGTCAGGATTAATGAAAAGGCTCACTGCTATTCCTTCGGCTCTCAAAGTTTCAATGAAAGGTTTAAGGGTTTCTTTGTGGAGACCTACATCAAGCCCCCCTTCTGTAGTAAGTTCCTGTCTGCGCTCAGGCACAAGAGTTACCATCTGTGGCCTAATTTCGAGGGCTATCTGCTGCATTTCAGACGTTGCAGCCATTTCCAGGTTAAGTTTCGTCTTCACAGTTTGTTTCAAGATTTTCACATCCCTGTCCTGGATATGCCTACGATCTTCTCTCAGGTGAACAACTATACCGTCTGCGCCCGCAAGCTCAGCGATCGCTGCAGCAGTAACAGGATCAGGTTCTTTCACACCTCTGGCCTGCCTTACGGTTGCTACATGGTCAACATTTATGGATAGCTGTGGCACGATGTCATTACCTCCTTTAAAGTATCCGTTATGAAAACCCTAGTTGTTACTCTTTATTGCATCCAACACCTCTTCGGTTTTTTTTCTCATCTTTTCGGCGTCTTCATCGCTTCTTTCGTGATCGAAACCCAAAAGGTGCAGAACGCCATGAACCAGTAATTCAGTCATGCGCTCCTCAAGAGTGAGTCCGCTCTCCTCTGCTTCCCTCCTGGCCACCGGCAAACAGATGACAACATCTCCAAGAATTTCTGGATGGAGATTTGGGAATTCTCCCTCTGCCATTGAAAAAGATAAAACGTTGGTCGGCCGCCTGTATCCACGGTACTTTGCATTTAATTCCGCCATCAGCTTTTCATCTACCAGAGCTATACTGAGCTCAACCCCTGTATAGCCCAAGACGCTTAATATTTTCCTTGCCTTTTTCTCCAACTCGCTGCTTTGTATCTCGTCCGTTTCTACCTGGACGTTTACCAGTATCTCCATTTATCTTTTCTTTTGCTCCTTCTCTACCTTCATCGGGGTATTCAATTCGTTTATGGTATATCCCGGTTAAAATCTTGTTAAACTGTTGCGCAATCTGGTGAAGGTCTTTTAGAGTCAATTCGCACTCGTCGAGTTCACCATCGGTAAATATCTTATTAATTATCGTATGCACAAGCCCCTGGATTTTTGACGGAGTAGGTTCTGTTATGGACCTTGAGGCGGCTTCTACACAGTCTGCAAGCATAACCAGCCCCGCTTCCTTCGTCTGGGGCTTTGGCCCCGGGTACCTGTAATTTTCTATGTTTACCGGGGGTAAATCACTCCCCTTGTTTGCCTCGGTTCTTTCACGCAATTTTATGGCTTTTTGGTAAAAGAAACTGATTAAACTAGTACCGTGATGCTGCTGGATAATATCAACAATGGGTTTTCCAAGGTTGTGCTTGCGCGCGAGATCAATCCCGTCCTTGACGTGAGAGATCAATATCAAGCTGCTCATCGACGGTGCAAGCTTTTCATGCTTGTTTTCTCCTTCCCGCTGGTTTTCGACAAAATATAACGGCTTTTTTATTTTTCCTATGTCGTGGTAGTAAGCGGCAACTCTGGCAAGCAACGAGTTTGCATTGATGGAGCGCGCCGCCGCTTCTACCATGTTACCTACTATTATACTGTGATGATATGTCCCAGGAGCCTGGATCATCAACTCCCGCAACAGTGGCTGATCAAGGTTTGCCAGTTCCAGCAACTTAACATCGGTGGTGTAATGAAAGAGGATTTCTGCAAGAGGAGTGAGGCCGGTAGCAATAACCCCTGCCAGCAACCCGCCGAGCATGGCAAACAACAGGTTGGTACTTGCAATAGCAGGCGTTACCTGTTCGTTCATGACGGTGAAAACACTGGCAATTATCGCGTTTATAAGCCCAACTAAAACACCGGCTTTAACCGGAGTAATTCTGTCTCTACAATTCGCAACTCCACGAGCGGCAACGAACGATCCAACGAGAAAGTAAAAGAAAAGTCCAAAATTATTTCCCAGAACAATACCGGCAAGAAGTGATAGCAGCAAAGAAATAACAAGCGCCGTTTCGACGTTAAAGATTATGCTTACGAGCATGGAGGCGGCACAGAGGGGGTAAGAGAATAATACTCCCTCAGACTGAATAAACGGGAAACTCTTCTCAAGAGCACCAGAGATAAAATCAAACATACGGATACCCACAAGGAACATGCTCATGAGAATTAGCAGAAAAAGAAAGTCCCTGGTTTCATTCGGAAAAACCTTAACGTGATTTATGGCCACAAAGGTGATAATCCAGACGATTATCAAGGAAACAAGAAATACTCCGACCACGTTGACTAACTGCTTGTTTCCGTTTGAAAGCCTTTGCATTGTGACCAGTTCCCGGTACTGTTCCGGTGTCACTTTTTCACCCTTTGCTACCACGATCTCACCCTTTTTAATCTTGTAAAAAACAGGTCTCACTCTGCTTAAAATAGCATTCTTCCTTCTTTCAGTTTCATACCTGTTGAAGGTGATATTTGGTTGCAAAAACTGGTCAGCAATAAATTCGTATGTCTTGATAAATTTCCTGTCTACGTAACCCAGTTTGACTGCTATCTGCTCGTTTAATTCTTTCCTTGCATCTTCAGAAGTTTTGATGGAGAAAATGTCATCCTGTTGATATTCTTTACCGGTGGGCAATTCGTGAAAGATGATCGGGTGGCCTCCTAATTGAAAATAAAAACTTTTCGATACGACTACCCCATCCTTCAGTATCCCGGAAACGAGGTCGCTGAGGGAGTTTTCAACTTCCTTGTTTACCGGCAACTGCATCATAAGCTGGTAAACTTCAGTAAACACCTGGGTCCCCAGAGCCTCTTCTAATTTTGAAATAGTTTTGTCCTTTGACTGGTTAGCCAATTCTTTTCCGGGATTCCCATGGCGTTTACTCAAAACGTAAGGAATACCAAAAGCATCGAAACCAAGGGATACCATGCCTCTCCCGGGTCCATCTGCTGAATCGCCAGCCTTAGAAGATGCCTTACCCAGTTCCTCCATTTTCTTCGGCAGTTCAGCCAGTATTTTTTCCTTGGAAAGCTCCTTCTGTGCTTCCCGAATTATGGAAAACACACGGTGTATCCCTTTTCTTGCCCTTGACGGGGCATTCGCGTCCACGTCAAACACCAGTGGTGCCTGAGACAGTGCCTTTTCCTTATTTTTTTGCGTTGCCACAGGATCCTCAATCAGGAAATCTCTTTTTGCCTTGATATCCTTGCTCGCAACAGAGCCAATGGCATAAATCGTAACGGACTCCCTGAGGTCAATGGCAACAAGACCAGTTACGATCAGGCAGATAACAACAAGCATTACCTGGGCAACTAAATTCTTCCGCCAGGTTGAATTGCTCTTCTTGCTATTTTTTGTTCTACGCTTCATAACGGCTCAACTTATTCAAGTTCCTAGTTTCCCTCAGCGTATCTCCCACGATGCCGTTCTTTTTCCTTTGCCTCGTACGCCTTGATTATCTCCTGTACAAGCCTGTGTCGAACCACGTCTCTTTCGGAAAAGAAAACAAACTCAATCCCCTTGATTCCCTTGAGCAAGTCCTTTGCCTCAATCAGCCCTGAGACCTTCCCGTTGGGAAGATCAATCTGGGTAATATCGCCGGTGATAACAGCCTTAGAAGTAGCTCCAAGCCTGGTTAAAAACATCTTCATCTGGTCAGACGTTGTGTTTTGACCTTCATCCAAGATTACAAAGGAATCATTTAAGGTCCTGCCCCTCATGAAAGCAAGGGGCGCAACTTCAATCACTCCCCTTTGAACAAGCTTCGATGCTTGTTCAAGATCCATCATGTCATATAGGGCGTCATAGAGAGGCCGGAGATAAGGGTTTACCTTTTCCACAAGATCTCCTGGCAAGAAACCCAGTTTTTCTCCTGCTTCCACTGCCGGGCGGACGAGGATTATCCGCCCCACCTTCTTTGACATCAGGGTTGAAACAGCCATTGCCATTGCCAGGTAAGTTTTGCCTGTACCCGCCGGTCCAATCCCAAAAACGATGTCGTTGTTACGAATTGCATCTATGTACCTCTTTTGGGCAACACTTTTCGGCGTTATTATCCTCTTTCTGGACGTTATGTAAATCTGGTCAAGAAAAATATCTCTCAGGCGTGTTCGATCGTTGGCACTTAGAATTTGAATTGCAGACTCTACGTCTGAAGGGTAGATAGGCAAACCGGACTCCAGGAGCCCGTACAACTCTTTTAGAACCCGACTCGCAACCTGAACATCGTGGGGAGACCCTTGTATCGTAACCTGGTTCCCTCGCAAGTGAATTTTTACGTCCAGTGCTTGCTCAATTATCCGGAGATTGGCATTGTGTTCTCCGGCAAGCTGAAGAACGAGAGCGTTATCTTTGAATTTTAGTGGTAGAGACTCGTAAGCCTCGCATTCCACTGAAACTGATTTATTCAAGACCGTCTTAGACCTCCCCCATCAATTGCAAAAGAACTCTTCTTTGCCTCGGTCGATTGTCGAAATCGCACAATACTACCTGCTGCCATGTCCCCAAGGCCAGATTTCCCGCAATTATGGGGATTTGTAAAGAAGGACCTAGTAAAGCGGCCCGCACATGACTGTAACCGTTCCCATCTCCCCAACGCAAATCGTGAGCGTAGGGGATATTCTTCGGTGCCATTCTATCAATGGCATCCTTCAAATCGTTTATAACCCCCGATTCGAACTCTATGGTAGTTAGACCCGCCGTCGAACCAGGAATGAATAAGTTCACAAAACCATGTGCTATACCTGTTTCCCGAACACACCTTGCCACGTCACCGGTGATATCGAGAATATCTGTATTCCCTGAAGTTTTATAAGTCAAAGTCTCTGATATTAACTTCATTAAGCCCCCTATCCTACGGATGGTTAAGGTTTATCATATAGCTTTATACATGGCAAGTATTTAGAGTACACCAAAGGCACGATATCACAGAGCATTATTTCATTCTTGACTTAACACTCTTCCGACGCTATTATTGCGTCATCTGCAAAGATTTATGGGAAGAGCGGACTACTGAAACAGGAAATGTCAGATGCCTCGAAACGTAGATAACTTCAAGCGAAGAATAGACTACTTGAGAATCTCGATAACTGATTGGTGTAATTTAAGGTGCATTTATTGCAGGCCGCGTGGCAAGTGGAAGAAGCTACCGCACGATGAGATCCTTTCGTATGAAGAGATTATCCAGATATGCCATATCGCTGTAAGACTAGGAATTACAAAGATACGAATCACCGGCGGTGAACCACTCCTTCGGAGAAACATCATATATCTTTGCGAGAATCTTTCCCGCATTGATAAACTCGAATCTCTCACCATTACAACCAATGGAGTATTGCTGAAGCATTTTGCTTCCAAGCTTTATCGAGCCGGGGTGCAGCGGTTAAACGTCAGCTTGGACACTCTGAATCCGCGCAAGTACTACGAGATTACGGGAAAAAACATGTTTCACAAGGTCTGGTCCGGTATCGAAGAAGCTTTGCTTGTAGGATTTTACCCGGTGAAAATAAATGTTGTTGCAATGCGAGGTATAAACGATAATGAAATTGGAGAACTGGCTAAGCTGACATTCAAGTATCCGGTTCATGTCCGGTTCATCGAGCTTATGCCCTTCCTTGATAATCCGGAAGAGCCTGAATCTCGCTTTATTTCGACCGATGAAATTTTAAACATACTTCGGGACGTAGGGACAATCAGCCCTGTATCATCTTCGAATGTTAACGGGCCGGCAACACACTTCCGATTTAAGGGAGCGCTGGGAAAAGTAGGATTGATAAGCCCCATAAGCCACCATTTCTGCCCGTCTTGCAACAGGTTACGCTTGACCGCTGACGGAAAATTACGTGCGTGCTTGTTTTCTAACACGGAAACCGATATTAAAACTGCCTTGAGGTCCGGTGCATCTGAGGAAGAGTTAGAAGCAATATTCCATGAAGCGATACTGGCCAAGCCCGAAAAACATTCTCTCAACCAGGTCTGCCGAAGTAGCGTATCATCTCACAGGCCAATGGTTGCAATCGGCGGATGAATCAATATCTTGCCTCCAGTTCAAGCCATGCGAGTCTGGCGGCCCCCAACACAGCAGCCCTGTTTCCCAGGGATGATCTTTTGATAACAACTGTGCCGGGGTCTACCATGGAATTAACAGTTTTTATGGTATTCCAAACACTGTCTATGAATCTCGGCCACGCTTCACTAACACCGCCACCAATAATGCACGTGGTGATCCCGAGAAGATTAAAGGTGTTGGAAATTGCGATTCCGAGAGCATTTCCGAATCTTCTGAAAAGTCTGCAAGCGAGTTCATCACCTTTTTCTGCGGCCCTGGAAATAGTAACTGCGTCCAACTCATTTCGATCATAGGCCTCTTGGAGCACCGTATTAAAACGTCTGCTTTCGATGGCTTCCCGTGCTCCGTTAATCAGTGCAGTTGCAGAAGCAAGGGCTTCAAGACAGCCCCTTTTACCGCAGTTGCACACGGGCCCGTCCGGATAAACAATTGTGTGCCCTATCTCCCCTACGAATCCGATATCATCACCCTGCCACCTTTCCCCGTTTAGAATCAAGACTCCTCCGACTCCTGTACCCAGAGTTATTCCAAGCCAGTTCTCGTGTTTACTACCAGCTCCAAGCCAACGTTCGCCAATTCCAAAAACATTCGCATCGTTATCCATAAAAACCGGAATCCCTGTTTTTTCCTTGATCCCTAGAGAAAGGGGATATCCATTCAAGGGCATCAGATTGGGAGAGAAAACAACTTTTCCCTCTTTTGTAAGAATCTTTCCCGCAACTCCCATCCCAATCCCAGGTATCTCACCGCCCATTCCGCGCACCTTTGCCACAAGGGAATTAACCGTGGTACCCAGCCGTTTAACGAAATCATCAGCACCCCTTTGGATCCTAGTTTCTAGCTGAAACTCTTCTAGTATTTTACCTTCACGGGTTACCAAGGCTCCCTTGACCAGGGTTCCTCCTACATCCAAAGCAACAACGTAGTCCATGGGCATATCCTTTCATTTGAAGATTGAGAAAATATGTTTTATGATTCACGGAAGGTGCTAAAAGGTTTCTGAATAGCAATATCTTGTCCCGGATGGTCGACGACCATGGTGCTCTAATTCCCTTTATAATGCATTTCGATACAATATGAAAGTATACCTTAAAATTGCTTGCTACCTTCTTACGGTCGCGATCCTAGTTCTCATTCTTCTCACTTCTACCGTAGCTTACCTCTATTACCATCCCGAACGGACAAAAACCTTGCTTCTTGAGGCACTAACGAAATCACTGAACTGCAAGATTGAAGCAAAGGAGTTCCTATTTAGGCTTCATCCGGTCAGGCTTGACGTAAAAGGCTTGCGCGTACTTCGCAAAGAAAAACCTGCAAAACCCCTTGTCACTGTCAACCAACTAAAGGCCGAAGCCATTGAGTACCCGGAAAAGAAGTGGAACATCTGGCAGTACAAGTACTTGAAGATTTCGGGGGTTAAAGTAGACTTATCGGACAAGTCCCTGGAAAACCTTTTAAAACCGCCAAGTACCCCTTCAAGCTTCCTGTCAAAATACGTATCCAGTTGGTTTTTAAGGAATCTCAAGAAAAGATTTTCCATAAAAGAAATCTCCCTTTCCGACTGTTCAGGCTCAATCAACAGCAAAGAGTTATCGCTCCGATTTAAAGGATTTCGAACCTACTTTGGTGAAACAGGGCTAACCAAGCTCGGCCCTTTTAATTTTAGTCTCGATTTCCTTCAAGTCATTTCTGGTCATAAGAATAATTCTAAGTGCGTAATAGAAGACTTAACCGGCTCAGGAACGATATCTTTTTCAAAGAAGGCTTTTCGCCTCACCGGAAAACTTCGAAGTGATAACCTCAAAGTTATTACCGACAGTTTCAGTTTCGAAAACGCTTCTTTCTTCATGAATGTCACTTACTTACCTTCTGTTATCAAGGTCAGTAAACTGAATTTCTCTACTAGTAGAAAGACCCCTGTTCTTCTCAAAATGGCTGCCAACGAAAGAATCTGGGGCCAAGTAGTGTCCAGCTTCGGTTTCAATATCAAAAAGAAACTCATGACAGAACTCGACCTAGAAGCATCCTTCATGGACATGTTCAACTTAAAGGCAAGCGGTAGTCCTTCCCACGACGAACCCGGAAAGCTCCTTATTGAAGCAAAAACTTCTCCCATACCTGTAGAACAGTTATTTGTACGCTATAAAAATAGGATACCTATGAAGTTTAGGGATTTAACTTTTCTTGGCCCCTGGCACCCCCGGCTAAGCTCGCATATCGAGGTAGTATCCGGAAAAGTACGTCCGAACCTATCTTGTAGTATTAAAACCACAAAAAAAAGGGTAAAGGTTAGATACAAAGGCACGATTGTAGAGTGCGAACCAGGGATACATGTACAGGCTTTTCTGAATAGAAAAGGTTTCTCCGTTAACGGCGAACTGTCATTTCAGGACAGCCTCCTTGATTTTCCCGGAGACAAAACCGTAATCTGGAATTTTGAAACATTTTTTGATTTTCATGACGGACTTTTGAGTCTTAGTAACCTTGTACTTAGCGCTGACTCACCAAAATCACGACTTTTACCACCCTTGAAATTAAAGGCCGCAATTGCTTTAAACTTGAATAGAGCACGGATTGAAAAATTCGAAGGTAGTTTACAGGGTGAGGAAACCGGTCAAATAACCTTTGCGGCAGGTGGCGGCTGGAAGGAAAAGGAAAGCATAAGATGCGTGGTTAACTGGGAAAAGCATGATCTTGGAAAGCTACTAAAATTCTACGACCTGTTGCCGGTGCCCCTTGAGATCACCTCAAGCGACAAACTGGAAGTGGTTTTTTTCAGGAAAACATCGGATTTAACTGTAGCAAAGGTAACGTGGAACACCCGTGTTCAGTCTCTTTCCGATCCGGACTATACATACGGCGGCGAAAAGATATCTATAAACGGGAAAGTAATTTTTGAAAATGGCACCCGCGGTTTATCACTTCGGGGCAAAATATGGATTCCCACCGGTGAACTTCTTGCCAACGTGTACTATATCGATTTCTTGAATAACCCTTTTAGCTGGGATTTCTCTGCCACCTACCAAGCTGATCGATCCAGGATCAGGATTACAAGATCCAGGATCAGACTTGCAAAAATACTTACCATAGACACACCCTCGGTGATTTCATCTGGGAAAAATAAACCGGTTTTTTTCTCCGTTAAACTTAAAATTCCTCGCACACCGGTAACCCCATTGTTTGTCTTCTTCGTCAAAGAACCTTACAAGGATGAAACACCAACCCTTGAAAAAGTAATTACAGGTGGCAGCGTAAGCCTATCCACTCTTGTAAGGGGAACCATAAGAAATCTGTTGGTAAAGGGACACCTTTTGTTAAGCAATACATCCTTTAAAATGAAAGATAGGAAGGTAGGTTTGTTTGTTTTTGATGGTTCAATCCCCATATGGTTAGAACCCTTTAAAACAGGAAAATCACCGAACTCTCGTGAAAAACCGATAACAGGAGATCTCAAAATCTCACTATTTTCCGTTCCTTTTCTTGGAAATTACTCATCTAAAAATAGCGTGTACGCACTGCCTAACCTTCTTAGGCTAAATAACCACACGATGGTAAAAAATGATATTTTCGACCTCGACGTCAAGCCCGTAGTAATAAGGTACGTTCCACCCCGGGGCGTCGAAATAGAAACCGGTATGCAGATAAGTCAAGTCGATATTGGAAAGATTCTCTCTCGGCTGGAGTTTTTGCAGGGCAAAGTAAAGGGGCAAATTTTCGGCAACCTTCGGAAAATCAAGATAGTGGACAATAATTTAAAAGCCGACGGTGTTCTCTCGGGCAAGATCTTTGATGGGACAATAAAAATATCCAACATAACCGTTGAGAATGTATTCAAGGGAAACAGGGTCATTGGAATGGACATAGATTTTACCGATATAAACCTGGAAAAATTGACTGCTATTACCAATTTTGGCAGAATAACAGGTGTTCTGGAAGGATACGTTCACGACCTGAAAATTGCCTACGGCCAACCGCTCTCGTTCGATGCTCTATTCAAAACGGTTAAAAAGAAAGGAATACCTCAAAAAATAAACGTAAAGGCTGTGGAGAATATTGCTCAACTCGGTGGTTCGGGCTCGTCGTTCCAGGGCCTTGGAAAGTTAGTAACCATGTTTTTCAAAGAATTTCCCTATGAACAAATCGGAATTCGGTGTAGACTTAAAAATGACGTTTTTAACATAAGGGGAACCGTAATATCGGACCACACCGAGTATCTTGTAAAAAGAAAAGGTTTTACGGGGATTAACGTGATAAACAGGAATCCCGAGAACAACATAAGCTTTCACGATATGGTTAAACGACTGCAGAGGATAACAAAGACCTCGCAACCGGTCATAAATCCATAAAAAAGAGAAAGGAGATTCAGGCATGACAAAGATTAACAGCTCTAAGATGTTTATTTTAATGATTCTTTTCATGGTTTTCTCATGTGTTACTATAAATATTTATTTCCCGGCAGAAAAAGTTGAAAAGGTGGCAAATGAGATAACGAAAGAAGTACGCGAACATCAGGGGAAAACGACACCCGTCCCGGAACCCAAGAAGGAGAAGGAAGGTTCACTTTTTAATTTTAGGTTTGTAAATATCGTTTTTCCTAAGGATGCCTATGCCCAGAGCGCTACGGAAGTAAGCAACGCAGTAATCCGGGAAATAAAAAAGCGAATGAAGGAAAGGTTTAAGAAACTTATGCCTTATTTTAAGGCAGGTAACATTGGTGAAGACAACTCTGGGTACCTCGCTTTAAGGAACGTCTCAGGGCTAAACGTAAAGGAAAGAGCACGGCTTATCAAGCTTGTCAAGGCAGAGAACAAGGACAGGAAAACCTTATATGCGGAAGTGGCAAGGGCTCTGAACATTTCCCCTGACCAGGTTTCCAGGGTGGCCAAGATATTTGCCCGCAACTGGCATGAAACCTGTGAAAAGGGCTGGTGGATACAGATGGATGATGGCACATGGAAAAAGAAATAAGGCCATGTAAACGGCATTTACGTTCCGGTACCCTTAACCGAAAAACATTCCTTGACATATTTCCGTGGAACGGTTACGGTACCATCAACGCTTTAAATTTCAAATTTACAAGGAGAACGAAATGGAGAAAGTAAAGAATGGTCATTTTGTAAAAGTGCATTACACCGGGAAACTTGAAAGCGGAGAAGTTTTCGATTCGAGCAGGAATTCTCAGCCGATCGAAATTCAGGTTGGATCCGGACAGGTTATTAAAGGCTTCGAAGATGCACTTATCGGAATGTCCGTGAACGAGACGAAAACTTTTACTCTTTCACCGGAAGAAGCTTACGGGGAAAGGGATGAGAACCTGGAACAGACCTTTATGAAGTCTAGTCTGCCTCCAAATTTCGACCCGAAGGTCGGGGAAATACTGGGCTTACAGACGCCGGAGGGACATCAGATCCCTGCCACGGTAAAGGACGTTGATGACGAGAAAATCGTTGTTGACCTTAACCACCCGTTAGCTGGTAAAGCGCTTACCTTCGAGATCGAGGTAATGGAAATTAGCGACTGTGCCAGTGCTTCCATGTGTGGCGGTTGTAGCTGCAGTTGCTAGGGGGCATTATTACAAGCGTGATTGTTCAAGAGCCGGAATGAATTCCGGCTCTTTTTTATACTATCACTAAACAACCCTCGTCTAAAAGACTGGTGGGTTCATGACGATGGACTAAAATCAACTCGTGGGGAGGGCTGATCCGGTCATCATGCTGAGCCTCTGATCTATTCAGAGGCAAACTTTGATCCTGCAACTATGTACCCCAAGCAGCGTAATCGATGGATTCCCGCTTCCGCGGGAAGGTCAGTTGCCTCCTTCAATCCAAAACTTTCCTTCTCTCAAAGGTGATTGGTTCCCATCACCCCCTGAATGAGACCCTAAAAACTGGGCGCTTGTAGATCCCCAGATTCAAACTGGGTTGAAACTTTCTTTCATTAGAATACTTCCCTATAAACATGTAACGTTTTAGCGTGTCATAATTCTTATGCTACCAGTGTCCGTCACAAATGAACCGCCCGCTTCGCTTAAGGCGCTAAGAACGCGAAGAAGGAAAATATTGCGGCCGGCGGGTTAACGCCGCCCACAATGCCTTGCACCCTTTCAGTGTAACAAGGGCAATGGACCACACGCA